>NZ_JBEZWU010000034.1:0-58153 GCF_040637655.1 Streptomyces sp. NPDC028722 | reverse complement strand
ACGGAAACCAGGCAACTACCTGGCCTTCCTCGGACTCGCCGCCGCCCTGTGCTGCTACAAACGCCTCCTCAAACTGACCATGTAGGACACGGTCTAAGAGGAAGGCGGTGGAAATAGCGCCGGCCACAGGGCCCGGGACACGTCTGACGGGCCGCCATCGCCTTGTCCAGCGCGGCTTCCTTCGCGAGCGTCATGGGGAGCTTCAGCTTGGCCAGGTCGATCCGGTACCACGACCTGGACCTCCAGGTCCGGGCCATGCCGCCCTTCCAGCGCGTCCGCTACGACATCCAGTGCGAGTCGCTGCGCACCGGACACGTCTACGGCATCTTCCTCGACCGCCGCGCCCTCCTGGCGGCCCATGACGTGGTGCTCTCCCAGTGCGAGCTGAAATACCTCCGCTCACGCAGCATCCTCGACCACGACCAAGTCGACGTTCTCAACGAATGGAGCGGATCGACAACTGGCTCTGCGAGTACCTCGCCGGTCACGGCTGGGCGGCCGAGCACACCTTCTACTCCAAGCGCAGCTTCCCTAGCGACGCCATCGCCCTCCGCCCGGAAATCGCCACGCTATGACCGGCACGGCGGACTCCCCTTCACACCGCCTCCCCCTGCGACAGCTCCCGCCACCACCGGCTGCTACCGCGCCGCCGTCCGATAGCCGAAACCCCCGCGTTCACACCGCTGGATGACCCGCGGCGAGAACACGAAGGATGCCCCCGTAGCCAGCCCTAGGGTTTGCCCATGACCGCGAAGGTTCCCCTGAAAGAGACCGCTCTCAACGCCGAGCGCATCGCCCGTATTGGCCGCGAAGTCCACGCCATATGACCGGAGTTCAACGCCGACGCGTTCGTGACGTCGGTGATGGCGGACCTTCCCCGGCTGGAGTTGAACGCCCGGATCGCCCGGACCAGCCAGGGCCTGCACGACCACCTTCCGGTCACCGGACTCGACGCACTCGACATCCTGCTGCGATCGCTACCGCCGACACCCACGGCCGCTGGGGTGACCAACGACTTCGGACTGCACCTCTACTCGCCGCACTCCGACTACGTCTCCCGCTACCTGCGCACCGCCGAGCACCTGGACCGGTCACTCGCCGCGCTGGCCCGCATGACGGGGTACTTCTCCACCGAGCTGTCGGTGCGGCACTTTCTCGCCGACTTCCCCGACGAGACGATGAAGACCATCGACGCGTGGAGTCGCGACGAGGACTTCCGGGTACGGCGACTGGCGAGCGAGGCCACCCGGCCCCTGCTGCCCTGGGCCCCACGGATCGCGCTCCCCGCCGACGCGGGCCTGCCCGTCCTCGAGACCCTCTACGACGACCCGCACTTCTACGTCCGCACCTCCGTGGCCAACCACTTGGGGGACATCGCCGCAACCCGGCCCGACCTCGTGCTGGCCACCCTCCACCGGTGGAAGGTCTCGGGCCGGGTCACCGGCGAGCAGTTCGCCTTCCTCGCCCGCAACGCCCTGAGCAACCGTCTGAAGGAAGGCTGGCCGCCCGCCTACGCTCTCCTCGGCTACACCCCCGACGCGCCCATCGCCCTCACCCCACTCGTCCTGGAGCGCACCGAACTCCGCGCCGACGACACATTGAACTTCTCCGCCTCTCTCACCGCCACCGCGACCGCCCCCGTCCACGTGATGAGCGTGATCGCCACCACGGGGCCGAGCGGGCCGCCGCGGGAGAAGGTGACCTTTGTGCGCCGCGCCACCGTCGAGCCGGGCCAGGAGCTGCGGCTTACCAAGGCGCACCCGCTGCGCTCGACCGCATGGTGGAAGGTCTCCCCCGGCTCCTACTCCCTCGCCCTCCAGATCAACGGTCGCCGCTTCCCGGCGGTCCCCTTCACCGTCCTCGACACCTGACCCGCGCTCCCGCGCTTCCAGCCCGTTCACCTGTCCCGGGCCGCCGCCGTCGCGCGCCGCGGCCCGGACCGGGCTGTCCGCAACCCCCGAAGGAGTGATCCGACCTGATCGAACGAGTTTGAGCTGCGACACCCCAGAGCCCGCACGGCCCGACCCGGCTTTGGAACTCGCGTTCACCAAATGACCTCCGAACGGGCCGTGACGGGACCAGATCCACCGCGTTTTTAGAGCATCAGTGCCACACCGACGCCCAGACGGAGGACGCCATGCACCCCACCCTTGCCCCCTTGCAGCAGCCTCCCGGAGTCGAACGGTGGCCCGGCCTGCGAACGCACAGCGCTGACGGCACGCGCATCTCAGAACGTCCGGATACGGGGTGGGCGGCATGAGTGAGCCCACCGATGCATCAGCCGACAGCGTTCCGGGACCGCGCACCACCACCGCGCCGACCCCCGCCCCCTCCGCCACCGCACCCTCGCCCGAGGCGCAGATGCGGTACGTCGACGTCACCGGCAGCCGCGAGGCGGCCGGCCGCTCGATCCGCATGCGCGACATGGCCCGCCGCCTGCCGCAGCTGGTCCGCCGCTCGCTGGCCCTGGCCTGGCGCGTCGACCGGCGGGCGACCGTCGGCCTCCTGCTGTGCCAGCTGATCACCGGCGTGATGCAGGCCCTCGGCCTGGTCGCCATCGCCGGCACCCTCACCGCCCTGCTGCGCGACGGAAACGTCTACCACCGCCTCCTTCAGGCGTGGCCCTCCGTCGCCCTGCTCGCCGGAGCCGCCGGCGTGCGCGCGCTCCTCGGCATCACCGTCAACTGGCTCTCCTCCCGGCTGGGCCCGCTGATGTCCCGCGAGGCCGAGCACATGCTGCTCACCGGCTGCGCCGAGGTCGAGCTGTGCGCCTATGACGACCCCGACTTCAACCGCGACCGCGAGGCCGCCGACCGCGGCGCCCAGGTCACCGGCGACCTGATCAACGAAGGCCAGGACCTGATCGCCTCGGCCGCCGCCTTCCTCGCCGGAGCGATCGTCCTGGCCGGCGTGCACTGGGTCCTCCTCCCCCTCCTCGTCGCCGCCAGCCTGCCGCAGGCCCTCGCCCAGGTCAGCGCCGCACGCGCCCGCTACCTGGCCAACCTCCGCAGCAACGGCGACAACCGGATGCTGTCGGTGCTGCGCTGGCACATTTACACCAAGGACGCCGCCGACCAGATCCGCGCCGGCACCATGGCCGACTTCCTCTCCGGCCGCTACCGCAGCACGGTCGTCCGGATCAACCGCGAGGACCGGGCCGCAGCCGACCAGGGCGCCCGCATGTCCCTGGTCGGCGCGATGTGCGGAGGGCTGGGGTCGGCGGTGGTGTGGGCGGCGGTCGTGTGGCTGCTCGCTACCGGCCGGATCACCGTCGGACATGCCGGCACGGCCGTCTTCGCTCTGCAGACGGTGGGCATGTCGGTCCGCGGCCTGGTGGCCGTCGGCGCCCGCGCGGTACGGACCGGGCTGTACATGGACGACTGGACCGGGTTCCTCGACAAGGCCGGCGGCTTCCGCATGCGCCGCGGCCCGCACCACCCCGCGCCGCCGGAGACGATCGAAGTCAAAGCGGTCAGCCACCGCTACGCCGGTAAGGACCGCGACGCCCTGTCCGGTGTCTCCCTCACCCTGCGCCGCGGCGAGGTCACCGCGCTCGTGGGCTTCAACGGCTCCGGCAAGTCGACGCTGTCGAAGCTGGTCAGCGGCCTCTACCTCCCCACCGACGGGCAGGTGCTGTGGGACGGCGTCCCCACCGGCGACTGCGACCCGCAGTCCCTGTGGAAGCACGTCGCCCTCGTGCCGCAGGACTACGCGCACTGGCCGCTGACCGTGCGCGAGAACGTCACCCAGGGCCAGCCCACCGCGCGCGGCGACGCGGCGGTCCGCCAGGCATGCGAGGCGGCCGACGCCGACGAGGTCGTCGACAAGCTCGGCGCCGGCCTGGACACCCTCCTGGCCCGCGAGTGGCTCAACGGGGAGGAACTCAGCGGCGGCCAGTGGCAGCGTATCGCCCTGGCCCGGGCGTTCTTCCGCCCGGCCGGTCTGCTGGTCCTCGACGAGCCGACGGCCAACCTCGACCCCCGCGCCGAATTCCGCATCTTCCAGCGGCTGCGGGCCCTCGCCCAGGACAGGGCGGTACTGCTGGTGACCCACCGCATCACCAACGTCGCCATCGCCGACCGCATCGTGGTCCTCGACGACGGCAAGATCGTCCAAGAGGGCACCTACGCCCAGCTCTCCCAACAGTCGGGTCTCTTCCAGCAGTTGCTGTCCTACCAGATCACGTCCGCGCCGGACGGCGACAAGTACGAGGCCCCCGCGTGAGCCGCCCCGGCGCCACCTCCGCGCGCCCCGCCGCAGCGGCCGCCCCCACCGCCGCGGACCTCCCCACCCCTCTTCCGCCGTCCCGAGGTGATGACGTGCCGCTCACCCGCTCCCACATCCACAAGACCGCCGAGGCGTACCTGGCCCGGCATCCGCACGAGCGGGACTCCCTAGCCGGGCTGATGTCCCTCCTGGAGGGCGCCGACGACCCGACCGACCGGGTGACGCTTCCCGGCCACGTCACGTGCAGCGCGGTCGTCATCGACCGTGAACAGCGCGTTCTGCATATTGGCCATCGGGGCAGCGGGCTGCTCCTCAACCCGGGAGGCCACATTGAGGGGGACCGAACGCTGCTGGCCGCGGCGCTGCGGGAAGTGTGCGAGGAGACCGGCCTGCGGCCGGGCGACCTCTTCCTCACCCCGCAGTTCCTCGGCACCCCTATCGACATCGACGTCCACGACATCGACGCCAACCCCGCCAAGCGGGAAGTCGCGCACCAGCACTTCGACTTCCGCTTCGTCTTCTACCTCGTGCCCGAGCAGCACCCAAAGCTCACCTTGCAGGACGAGGAGGTCTCCGGCGCCCGCTGGCTCGAGTTCGCCGACGTCCGCTCCAGGGCTTTGCGCGCCAAGCTCCTGGACGCCTGTGAGCGGGGTCTCGACGGGAGGCCGAAGCCCGTCAACGCCTCCGCGATGATCCACGACGGCCGGGGCCGTTACCTGCTTCATCTGCGCGGCCACAAGCCCGGCGTCTTCTGGCAGCCTGGGGCGTTCGCCCTGCTCGGCGGCGGCCGCACACACGACGACCAGGACCTTGAGAGCACGTTGCTGCGGGAGCTGTCCGAGGAGGTCCCTGACCTCCTCCCGGAGCGCCTGGAGCCGTACGCGGTGGAGGCGACCACCAGCATCGACGGCCTCAGCGTTTCGATCCAGGTCTTCCAGGGCCGGTGGCGCGGCAACCCCGACCAGCTCCGGCTGCACGAAGGCGTGCTGCTGCGGTGGTTCACCCCCGACGTACTGGACCGGCTCCGCCTGAGCCCCGTGACGCGAGACCTCATCCAACGGCACGCAGCCGAGAACCCCCCGAGCGACGAGCCCGGCTCAACCCCTCCCCTGTGGGACGGGGGCAGCCGGCCTGTGCTCAACGGCATCGGCGTCCACCTCCACCTGGAGAACGACGAGGGGCGGGTGCTCCTGGGCCTGCGCCACCCCGACTCGGGGTTCGCGGGGAACACGTGGCACTACCTGGCCGGCAAGTGCGAACAGGAGTCCGCGGTTGCGTGCCTGGTGCGGGAGGCGTGGGAGGAAGCCGGGCTGGTCATCGACCCCGCGGACGTGGATCTCGCGCATGTCGTGCACGTCGTCGACACCCCGGGCGGACCGCCGTTGATGCAACTGGTGTTCCGCGCCCGCCGCTGGAAGGGGGAGCCGAAGGTCCTCGAGTCGGACAAGTGCCTGACTTGGCGGTGGTGGCCGCCCCACGAGCTCCCAGAACGGCTCGTCTCCTACACCCGGACGGCCCTGGCCGGCATCGCCGAAGGCCGCGTCTACTCCCAGCTGGGCTGGTGAACGGCGTGAGCACACCTACCGACAATGGCCCCGAGCAGTGCACCCCGTCCGTCCGCAGGCCGGCACTGTCGGCGGTGCCGCGATGAGCACCGAGTCCGACGTCATGGTCGTGGCCGGGATCCTGGCGCTGCTGTACCAGATTTCGCCGACCGCGGTCGGCGAGGGCCCGGCGGGAACGGCGACTCGTAACTACCTGGCCGAGGACCGCGCGTGCGGGCGGTGGTTCGTGAAGGCGTACCCCCGTGAGACCGACGTGGACCAGGAGCGTCAGGCTCTGGCCCTGGGTGAGTCGGCCAGGGCGGCCGGAGTTCCGGTGCCAGCCGTGCGGCGGACGGTGACCGGCGGGCTGATCGCGTCGGCCGGCGGACTGTTTGTGTCCGTGACGGAATACGTCGCAGACGCGGAGACGGCCGAGGGCGGCCTGTCCGGCGGCGGGTGGAATGCGGTGGGCCAGGCCGTGGGCCGTCTGCACCGTGCTCTGGCCCGTCACCCCGTCGGACCACCGCGCCCTGTCGCGGCCCGCGCAGTGTGCGACGTCGAGCGGGCTGGGCAGCGTGCCGGTGGCGGCCGCGCTGGGCGCGCTGACCCTTTCGCAGCTCATGATCGTCGCGGTGGTTCAGGGAGCGGCGAGCGTACTGCACGACGCGGCGGCCATCAGCCTCCTGCCCAGTCTCGTCGACCGGTCCTTGATCCAGCGGAGCAACAGCCGCGTGGGCGCCCTGTTCGCGATCGCCGCGACCGCCGGAAGCCACCTCGGCACCGCGCTGCCCGCGGTGCTCGGCCCCGCCCGGGCCCTGCTCGGCGACATCACCTCCTTCCTGATCAGCGCCGGATGCACCGCCTGCATCCAGGCCCGAGAACCCGCCCGGGCTCGCCCGAAGGCCCGCCGACTGCGTGAGGAGATCAGCGAGGGTTTGCGCTACGTGCACGGCGATGAGCAGCTGCGGACCCTGACGCTGGTCAACGCCACCACCTTCTTCGCGCTCGGGCTGCTCAACACCCTGTGGGCGCTGTACCTGTTGCGGAGTCTCGCGGTGAGCGCGACCGCCTTCGGTGTGGTTCTCGGCCTGGGCGCCCTGGGTGCGGCCGCCGGTGCGCTCACCGCCCCGGCGCTGGCCCGCCGGTGGGGCCCGGGGCCGATGATGCTGACCGCGCTCGCGATCACCCCGCTGACCCAGATCCCGCTGCTGCTCGCCTCCCCCGGCCTTCACTGGGAGGTCGCGGTCGGAGCGGCGCTGTTCCTTCAGTTGGCCTGCGCCAGTGCCGCAGGGACCACCCAGCGATCGATCCGTCAAATCATCACCACGGTCAGGATGCGGGCGCGGATGCAGGCCGTGAGCACGTGGCTGACAGCCGGCGCCCGCCCCGTGGCCCCGCTGCTCGCCGGCGGCCTGGGCACATGGATCGGGGTGCGGCCCACCCTGACCGCCGGGACCTTCCTGCTGCTCGTCCCACTCGTGGTCCTCGCCCGCTCGCCGCTGCGCGCGCTGCGGCACATGCCGGACCCGCCGCCCCTGCCGGGGACAGGAGCGGTCCCGGTGCCGTCGCCGCACGCACTGCGGACGGGCTCTCCGGCCGTGCCCACGCCCGCTCGCACGGACGGCGACCGTCCCGACCGCTCGCCCGGAGGAGATGCCACGTGAACAAGGTGCCGCACGCCGCAGCCGTCGCGTCTGCCGTGCCCGCCCCAGCCGAGCCCTGGAGTGCGAGGGGCGCAGTGACTTCGCCCTGTCCGCCGCGCCCTTCCTGCCGCCGCAGTCCGCCGGGGACACCTCCGGGGCCGCGGACGCCCGGGCGGCGATGGTCGCCCGGCTCGAGGAGAGCGGAGAGCTGCGCCCCGGGCCGGTGCGCGAGGCTCTGCTCGCGCTGCCGCGCCAGGTCCTGATGCCCCAGGCGTACGTACGGCGCAGCGCCCCGGATGAGACCCCGCCGCGCTGGGATCTGTTGGACTGGACCCGCCCGGCCGACCTCGACGAGCTGCTGGAGCGGCTGCACAGCGGGGACAGTGTCGCGATCCAGCACGACGGGGAGCCGATCCTTGGCCGTACCGCCGGACCGCGCCGCAAGGGCGTGATGACCGCGATGTCGAGCACGATGGGCATGATCGCGGACCTGCTCCAGCTCCTGGACCTGCGGCCCGGGCAGCGCGTGCTGGACATCGGGACCGGCGCAGGGGTAACCGCGGCGGTGGCGTGCTTCCTGTGCGGCGACGCAGGCGTCGTCACCCTCGACATCGACCCGCACGTCACCGCGGCCGCCCGCGAGCGCCTGCCCGCACTCGGCTACCAGCCGACCGCGGTGACCGGGGACGGCACGGCGGGGTGGGCCGAGACGGCGCCGTATGACCGGGTCTTCGTCTCCTTCGCCGTCCGCCGCGTACCGACAGCCATGGTGGAGCAGCTGGCGCCGGGCGGGCGCGCGCTGCTGACGCTCGGGACGTCGTCGCCGTCGTGGCCGGGCCTTGCCGTGATCGACAAAAGGCCGGACGGGACCGTGGAGGCGGAGTTGCGCGCGGTCGAGTTCGGGCACCGCGCCGGTGCCGGCTTCGACCGGCTGTTTCTATCTGCCTCCTTCCGCGACACGATCACCACGGCCGACGGGCCGACGCAGCGGACCCGGATCGCGCCGCCGGCGGACACGGCGCGCGGCATGTGGCTGGCCCTGGACGCCCTGCACCCGGGGCTGGTGCGCCACTTCGGCGTCGAGGACCTGACGATCGGCGCGCCCGAGTGCGGGTCGTGGATGCGCGTGCGAGTCGCCGGCCACCGCCGATGGGACGTGACGGCCTGCGGCCCCCGGGACATCTGGGGGGAGATCCAGGACGCCACCGCCCGCTGGCGGGCGGCCGGCGAACCGGCCACCTACCGGCTCCACCTCGACACCGACGACGTCCAGCGGGCCACCAGCCCGAACGGCGCCCTGACCTGGCAGCTTCCGCGCACTCCCGGAGATTCACGATGACCCGCCCCGACCAGCCGGCCACTGCGGCAGCTTCGGACGATGCCCTGTTCGGGTCCGAGGGCGCCGACTACGCCCGCTACCGTCCCGGCCTGCCGGACGCGGCAGTCCACCTCCTGGCCGCCACCCAGCACGGTGTACCCGACCCCGTCCTGTTGGACCTCGGCACCGGCACCGGACAGGTGCCCCGCGCGTTGCTGCCCGTCCTGCACCGACTGGTTCACATCGATCTAGTCGACGTGAACCAGCGCATGCTCCAGACGGCCCTCACCGCGCTCGAACCGGTCCGCGGGGCCTGCACGGTGAACGCCTTCACCGGCGAAGCGCACACCTTCACCCCTACCGCGTCCGGCCGAGTACCCAGCTTGATCACCTGCTGCCGGTCCTTCCACTGGATGTCCCGCCTGGTAGTCCTGGCCATGGCGGACCGGGTGGCCGCGCCGCACGCGGTCTTGGCGATCATGGGCGACGGCAGCCTGTGGACCCACGAATCGGAATGGGCCGCCGCCCTTCGGGGACTGATCCAGACGGAGACGACCGGCGCGCGGGCACCCGCGGCACATACGCTGGGCCCAGCCGCTCCTACGAGGACGACCTCGCCGACTCAGCGTTCAGCGACGTGGCCGAGCACCTCTTCCTCGTCGCCCGCGCCTGGACACCCGAGGACGTCCTCGGCTACCTGCGCACCACGAGCTTCGTCCGCCCCGCCCTCTTCGCCGGACGACACCGCGAGTTCGAGGCCGAGGCGCTCGGTCTCGAACGGCCTATGCGCGCGGCGGCGTCCTGAAGGAGGACGCAGAGTTCACGGTGCTGCTCGCCCTCCGCCCCGGCGGTGACGCGTGACCGGCACCCAGCGGCACACCGAACCGCTCGACGTCCACCTCATCGCCCTGCGCGACGCCCCGGCGGGGCCCGAGGTGCTGCTGTCCCGGCGGGCCGGCGACGTGTACGCGGCGGGCTGCTGGCATCTGGTCAGCGGGCACCTGGACGGCCCGTGGGAGGACATGGTCACGGCCCTGGTGCGCGAAACACGGGAAGAGGCTGGCATCGTCGTCGATCCGGCCGACGTCCGCGCGGCCGTCACCGTGCACCACCGCTCCCCCGCCGGGGCTGCCCCGCTGGGGGGTCCGCCGCTGGGACGGCACCCCGAAGGTCAGGGAGCCCCAGGTGTGCGACGCCATGGACTGGTTCGCGCTCGACAAGCTTCCGGAGCCGGTGGTCGCGTACTGCCGGGCCGGACTGGATGGCTACCGGGCCGGTGCTCGGATGGCCGTGCACTTCCAGAAACCCGGCGACCCCATCGCCTACATCCCGGACGCCTACCGGCTGGTCCTGGTCCCCGAACCCGGCAGCCCCGGCACGGTCCCCGAGGAGGAGGTGCGCGCCTTCGCCGAGCGAGCGGTGGGCCGGATCACCACCTGGACGGACGTGTCCTGGGCGCGTGAGGAGAGCCGCGTATGGCGGGCGTACGGCGCCGAGGGCGGCGAGTGGTACGTCAAGATCCACCAGAACGACCGATTCCACCAGCGGAGTCGCCGCGCTCCGCGGCTGGGTGCCTTTTCTCGGTTCGGCCGCGCCCCGCCTGGTGGCTGCCGACGCACAGCTGCGGGCGGTCGTGCTCACCGCGGTGGCCGCCGGCGGAACCAGCCGAAGCCCCGGCCCGGCCCTTGGTCGTCCTCCGCACGGTGGCCTCCTCCCAGCGCTGGTCGGTGAAACTTCTGCCCGCACTGCTTGCACACGGGCCGCTCCGCTTCCCGCTCAGCGGCACGGCGCCGCGCTTCCTCCGCGTCGGCGCGGGCGACCTGGTCGCGGTAGAGGTTCTCGCCGTCGGGGTTGTCGAACGCGTCAGTCAGCGTCTGTTCGTCCGCGCGGCGCCGGGGGCTACTTCGCAGGCCAGAAGGCGGTGAACCGGTCTTACGCGAAGATCCGGGCACTCGTCGAGCAGGCCGCCGCCACCCTCGAGTCCTGGCGGCTCCTCCGCAAACTGCGGTGCTCGACCACCCGGATCACCAGCCTCGTCCAGGTCGTCCTCACCCTTTCATCTGACCAGCTGAGAGTGAAGGCGGAAGGGCTCACTGATCACGTAGTGCGGTACCAGTCTTCACCGTTACTAGCGAGCGTGCTGCGCAGGTAGGTCTCCAGGGATGGTGCGATCCAGGTGCGACTGTCTGTCTCGTGGTCCCAGACGAAGATTTCATCACGGGCTGGTGTGCGCACGAAGGCGAATTGATCTCCGCCGCCGTTGTCGCCGAAGAACATGAGGGCGTCGAACGGCATGTACAGGGTGCGGAACTGCTCGTTGCTGCGAAATGACAGGTTTTCTTCCAGGATCTTTTCTGCGGTCCAGATAACCTCGGTGCCATAATTGGCTTCGATCCCGTCAGTCTCCGTCAGGAGTTCTCGCAAAGGAGCGGGGAGCGACTGGCCGAGCTGTTCCTCGATCGCGGCCAGGGCGTCGGGAGCTGCGGGGTCTTGCAGCTCCGCATCGGCATCGGGGAATTCTGAGGCGAGCTCTCGCCACATGAGGCGTTTTCTCCAATACTGGTGGTATTACCTGATGCGGGGACTGAACCAGTGTCCCAGCATATCATCGACTTTGGTGACGTGATCGAGGATCTGCTGGCGCGTGGCGGTGGGGTGAGTTCTGTAGAACTCGTTCCAGGAGACACGTATTTCACTGAGGTGGATCCTGCTGTTGATGTCGCCTTTGGGGATGCCGCGCAGATTATCGAGGGAGTGCATTTCGTCCGCCTTGAACAGGCCCGGGTAGCGTTTGAGGACTTGTTGTTCGATGGCGTGATGGACGACTACTTTGCCTTTGAGTTCTGGGTGTGCGTTGAAGAACGTTTGCTTGTAGTTGTGGTTGGTGGTGCTGCCGACGGACGCTTCTTCTCGTTTGGGGATTTCCTTGCCGAGTGGGGTGGTGTTGTTGTCCTCGGCGTTTTGCGCTGCCGACTTGCAGGGGGTGAGGCCCAGGGGGTCGGCCCACAGGTGCGGGTTGGGGACGTAGGAGGCGGGGTTGGGGGCGGGCGCGAGGCCGAGTGGGTCGAGGGTGAGGTAGCGGGCGGTTTCGGGGTCGTAGTACCGGAAGTGGTTGTAGTGGAGGCCGGTCTCCGGATCGAAGTACTGGCCCGGGAAGCGCAGGGGTGTGTAGGCCGTGCTGTCGACGGTCCATGCCGTTGCTCCCCACAGCGTGTTTCGCGTCTGCCAGGCGATGTCTCCGCGTTCGTCGACGAGGGCGCTGGGGGTGCCGACGAGGTCGGTGATGATGGCAAAGAAGCGAGCGTCGATTTCGTCCTGGGGAGCGTCGGCGCTGGTGATTCGTTCAGTTTGGGTGATCGGGTGGAGTCCGTGGTGGTCCCAGGTGAGGGTGACGGGGTTCGGGGCTTGTGCTGAGACGGTGGTCTGTTCGCACAGGGTGGTGCCGTCCCAGGTGAAATCGGTGCGTTCGATGACTGTTTCGCCGTCGGTGGCGAGACGGAGTTTGCTGGTGCGGCGGCCGAGGGGGTCGTAGGTGTAGTTCCAGCGGGTGCCGTCCGGGGTGATCATCGAGGTCAGGCGGTCTTCGGTGTCCCATTCGTAGCGCCAGGTGTCGGGTTTGCGGGACAGGCGGGTCTTTTGCCGCAGGGTGACGCGGCCCAAGGTGTCGTGCTCGTAGCGGACGGTGCCGGCGGCGGTGAGGCGGGTGCCGGTGTAGGAGCGGGCGCCGGTGGCCTCGTGTCCGGGGTGGCTGGATGGCCAGGAGGCGAAGGCCTGGTTGCCTGCTTCGTCGTAGGCGTAGGTCTCGTTCCAGTTGGCGGCCTGGATGGCGGTGACGCGGCCGGCAGGGTCCAGGGTGATTCGGCGTGGGCCGGTGGAGGGGTCGTCGATCCGGGTGAGGTTGCCGTCGGCGCGGTAGGAGTAGCCGCGCTGCTGGATCGGCTGGCGTCGGCTGTCTGCCGCGATGGTCTGGGCTGTGAGCCGTCCGGCACGGTCCCACTGGTTTGACCAGTGCAGATTATTGTCGATGCGGCGGGAGACTTCCCGGCCCACGGCGTCGTAGGTGAATTCGACGGTGCGGCTTGCGGCGATCATCTGCGCCGGGCGCCCGGCTGCGTCGTAGCGCCAGGTGGTGACGGCGCCGGTCGGTGTGGTGCGCCTGCTCAGTCGCCCCCACTGGTCGTAGCTGTAGGAGACGGTACGGCCGTTGACGGTTTCGGAGCGGAGGCGGCCGAATCGGTCGCGCAGCATGGTCAGGGTGCAGTCGGGGCTGGTTGCCCCGGCCAGTTGGTCGGTGAGGTCGTAGGCGTACTCGGTGATGTGGCCTTGGACGTCCTTGCGGGTGACCTGGCCCAGGAAGTTCCGTTGGTAACGGATGGCCTGTCCCATTGCGTCGGTCCGCGATTGCAGGTTGCCCGCCGCGTCGTGGGTGTAGGCGAGGCGGCGACCGTCGAAGTCTGTCTCGGCTGCCAGATTGCCCGCGGCGTCGTACTCGTATCTCCATGTCAGGCCCACCGGGTTGATGACGGCGGTCAGGCGGAGCTCCGTGTCGTGGAGGAACTCGTAGCGGCTTCCGTCCGGTCCGGTGCGTGCCAGGAGGAGGTCGAAGTGCGTGTACTCGTAGCGTGAGACGCCGCCCCGGGGGTCGGTGTGGCTGGTGCAGTTGCCTTCACCGTCGTAGGTCCAGGACTCCACGGTGCCGTCGGGGGCGGTGTAGCGGGCGAGGTGGCCTTCGGGTGTCCATTGCATCGCTGCCACGGCTCCCACCGGGTCAGTGACAGCGGTGATACGTCCGAATGCGTCGTGCTGGTAGCGGGTCACGGCGCCGAGTGGGTCTGTCACTGCGACGGGCAGGCCGGCGGGGTTGGTGTCGATGGTGGTGGTGTTGCCCATCGGGTCGGTGACCGCGGTGAGGTGTCCCGCCTCGTCATAGGCGTAGTGGGTTCTCTGCCCTGCGGGGTTGGTGTCCGATGTGCACTTGCCGCGTTCGTCGTAGGTTCTCCGGATGATGGTGCCGTCGGGGTTGATCACCTTCACGGGCAGGCCGAGGTGGTTGTACTCGGCGCGTGCCGCGTGTCCGTCGGGGCGGGTCACGGTGATGAGCCGGCCGGCCGCGTCGTACTCGAGGCTCATGGTGTGGCCGAGCGGGTCGGTGTGCTCCAGCAGCCGGTTGTGACGGTCGCGTACGAAGCGGGTGACGTTCCCCAGGGGGTCGATGCGGGCGATCACCTGGTCGCGTTCGTTCATCACGAAGCGCGTGTCGTGGCCGAAGGAGTCGGTGATCGTGGTGGTGTGCTGCCCTTCCAGCTCCTCGGTGTAGGTGAAGACCGAGCGTTCGTGTCCGGCTTCTCCGGACTGGTAGGTGCAGCGGTCTTGCTCGTCGTAGGCGTAGGTGAAGGTGCGGCCGTTGGTGTCGGTCCAGGACAGGATCCGACCGCGTTCGTCGTATCCGAACCGTGTGGGGATGCCGCTGGAGTTGACGACGTCGGTCAGATGCCCGTCGGCGGAGTAGCCGTAGCGCCGCAGCTCCTGGTCGCCGCCGTCTGCTGCCGCGCCGGCAAGGGCGAGCGTGCGGATGCGTCCTGCCGAGCTGTGGAGCACAAGGCGGTAGCCGCCGCTGTGTGCCAGGGCACGGGGAGCACCCTGCTCGTCATACTCGAACTGGATCCAGTTGCCGTTGCGGTCGTCGATCTGGTCCAGCACAGCGAGGTCATCGCCGGCGTCGGCGAAGTGCCATCGTCGTCCGCTCTCGGGGTCGGTGAGCAGGTAGCCGTCGTCGGTGCGATCCAGTGACCAGCGTGCGCTGCCGTGCCGTGGCAGGGTCGGCACGCCGGGGGCGGGGTGGGGGTAGGTCAGCAGGAGGCCGTCTTCACCGATGAATACGACTCCTTCGGAGTCGATCTCCAGGCGCTGGTCGATGGTCGAGGACCATGTGGGTCCGAACCAGCGTCCCGAGCGGTAGGCCGAGGAGAACTCTCGCTTGAAGACGAGTGGGAGTCCGGCGGCAAGCTCGACGTCTGTTTGGGAGAGCAGCACGCTGCCGGTGGCGACGTCTACCGGGTCCTCTTCGCACGTCAGCTCACCGGGTTGCCGTGAGGTGGCATGCGGACGCTCTTCCGCTGCTTGGCGGGCTCCACGGCGCGCGGCGTTCTCGGCGCCTTCCTCCAGTCCTTCCTTGGCGGCCGTCTTCAGGCCGAGCCGCAGTCCGCCGCGTGCCAGGCCTGCGCCCTTGGTGCCGATGAGCTCGGGGATGAGACGGCCGATGAACTCGGAAGGGTCCTTCTTGAAGCCGTCCACGGCGGTCTGGACGACCCGCTCGGGATGCGCGGCCGTGGAGACCAGGCCGGACAGCGTCATGCTGACGTTCTGCAGGTAGGCGGCCGGATGGGTGAGGTTGTAGGGGTCGGTCGGGTTAAGGCCGCGGACGAAGTTGAGCAGGCCCGCGGTGCCCTTGAGAGCGCCGCCGACGACGTGTGTGAGCTCCGTGTTGGCCGCCTGGTAGCCGTCGACGAGATCGTTGCCGATCCTGGACAGCGGCGGCGGCTCGGCGGGGGCGTGCGCGAGCGCGGCCCTGACCTTGCCCTCCGCCTGGGAAGCGGCGGTGTTGCGCTGCTTGCGGGCCTCGGCAAGCTTCTGGACGGCGGCCTTGACATCGGCCTTGCCCGCCTCCATGTCCTGCTTCGGCTTCGGTCCCGGGTCGTCACCCGCACGGGCCTTGGCGTTGTAGGCCTCGGCCTTGGTCCGGTAGTCGTCGGCCGCGGCCTTGGCCGCCTTCACGCCCTTCTTGTAGAGCTCCACGGCCTCCTTGGCCTGGGCTTGCGCCCACTTGACGGTGTCCGCGTAGGAGTCCAGGGCTCCCGCTGCCGCGGTGCACGCTTCGGCTGCCTGCGCCCACTTGGTCGGGTGCACGCCGAACTTCTCCCGGAAGGCGTCACCGCCCTCACCCTGCCAGCCCGAGGAGTCGACCTTCCTCAGTCCCTGGCCGACCTTGTCGAAGGCGCCGTGGAAGTCATTCAGGTGCTTGGCGCTCTCACGGATCTTCTGCGGGTTGCCGTGGACGAGCTCGTTCGGCTCCTCGGTCTGGCCGAGCTGCTGCTCGCCCGGAGTGGCACCCAGGTCGGAGGCGACCTCGTCGCCCCAGTCCTCCACGCTGTCGGCCCAGTCGTGCGCACCGACGTGGTCCAGGGCCCCGCCGAGCTTGTCCGTGCCGTAGTCGACGGCCTCGCCGAGCTTCTTCTTGCCCTCGTCGTAGAGGTGTTCGGCCCCGCCCAGGAGGGAGTTGGTTATGTCTCCGAGGCCCATCAGCCTTCACCGCCCTGCTGCTCGGCCGCCTTGGCACGGGCTTCCGGGGAGGGGCCGAAGGTCTCGTCGAGGAACTTGTTGTACTCCTTGTCGGAGACCCCGACCGCGCCGTGCAGGTCCTCGGGATCCAGGCCAGGCAACGGGCCGATGGTGTGGGAGGTCACGACGTCCCGGCCGGCGTCCTTCCAGCCCTGCTCGCTGTTGGCCAGCGCCTGGTCGAAGGACTTCTTGCTGTAGTCGACGCTCATGCCCGACTTGGCGATGTCGCCCCAGCCCATCTTCTCCACGTCCTCCTCGGAGGCGTACGGATTGCCGACGGCCGAGTTCGCGACGACCTTGAAACTTCCCTCGACGTACTTATCGGTCTCGTAGTACGTGCCCGCCGACAAGCCCGTCTTGACCGCGAAGCCGTTACCCTCGTTGATCAGCGAACGCACGCCCCACTCCCATCGCTCACAGAACGACTTGAACTCCCCCGTCAGGCCCTCGTGCCCCAACTCAAGTCCGGACAGGGCGATGTCGCCGAAACCGCGCCCGGCCCCGGCCTCCCCGACCATGCCGAGTTCCTTCAGCTCGCCCAGCGCCTCGGTCAGCCCCTTGGCGATCAGGGCGAGCCCGTCCGCCTTCAGGTCCTTTCCGCCCGCGGTCATTCCGCATCCCCCGTCCCGCTGCCGAAGTCAACCGCCACCTCGTCCGGCACGATCCCACGCACCGGCGGAAACACCACGCCTTCCTCCCCGTCCGCGCAGTCCAGCGCCACCCCGCACGGCACCCCGGCCGCCGGCACCGCCACATCCAGCAGACGCGCCCCGAGAATCGTCTGGTACGACCACTCACGCGCCGCCCCACCGCGCGCGGACGCGTAGCGGGCCAGCGCCTCCTCGTCGGAAAAGGCCAGGATGAAACGAACGCCGCCCAGATCCGCGGTCAGCAGGCCTCGTTCGCGCGGCGGACCCGGCCCGTCACCGAGCGGCACCAGGACCGGGGTACGGCGGAATTCACCGAGCAGGACGGCGAACTCACGCTTGCGAGCAGCAACCGCACTGGCTTCGCGGCCGGGTTCTTGGCTATGTACGGGCGGCCGTTGTTCTCGTCCTTGTTTTTCTTCGCCGTGCTTCTGAGGAGACACCATCGCCTCCCGCGCGTCTGGCGTCTTCGTCATCTCCGCGTAGTCCGCGATGCGTGACCGTGGAATCCGCTGCGGCCCGTCGACCGTCTCCCCGTGCTCAGACATGCAACCCATCATCACAACTGCGCACAGCGAGCAGCAAACACAGCCATGGAGAGTGGCGCGTCGAACCCTAGAGGTTGGTCCGTAACCGGTGCGGCGCTTGATGCGTTGGCTGAGCATCGGTGAGGCGATCTCAGCGGTGATCCGTTGTGGATCGAGCTGTTCTCCGGGTTGAGCGAGTCGCAGTTCACCAGCCTGGTGGCGGTGTTGTGGTGGTGATGCTCAGCGCGGCCGTCCCTGGCGGCTGCCGCAGGTGGACCGGGTGGTGCTGGTCGCGACGTACTGGCGCACGAACCTGACGTTGCGGCAGGTGGCGCCGTCGTTCGGGGTCTCGAAGTCTGCGGCCGACCGCATCCTCGATCACTTGGCGCCGTTGCCGGCGCCTGGGCCGGGGGCCAGCGGGGACGTGCGGGAGCAGTCGTCGGACGCCGGCGGGGGTGAGGGCGCCGGCGTCGGCCAGGCACAGCAGCGCACCCAGAACGTAGGGGTCGGCGGCGAGCTGGGCGGCGTCCGGGGATACGGTGGCGAGTGCTCAATGAACGGGGCGGCTGCTCAGACGCCGGCCGCCTCGTCGGCCAGGGACAGGTGCGGGGCGTGCTCTCGTGAAGGACGTGCAGCCAGGCCGCGGTCGGGCCAGAGCGCAAGAAGTATGCCTCCGCTCGTGGGTCCGCCCAGCCGGCCAGTTCCCGAGCCTCCTTCTCGCCCGGGCCGGTGAGCGCGGCCAGCCGGTGTCGACATCCGCCGGCACGCCAGGCCCTGCACCGCTGCTCGAACCAGCCCACGCACGCTGTCGCTCGATGTGAATAAAGCCAGTGCGTGACGGGCCCGAGGGGTGGTGCTCGTACTGAACCGCCGGCCCGGAGCCGGGGCGGGTGGCGAGGGCCCGCAGGGCGCGGCCCTCGGCATCCACCAGGCAATGAAGCCCGTCCTTCGACGGACCGCCGACGGCGGGGTCACCCGGTCCGACAGCGGCTTGCGGCCGGGATACCGCAACTTGCGCTCAACGCTGCGGCAGCGACGGCTCCAACTGATCCCACAGCTCATCCGACACGATCCACGGCGACGTCCCCCTGGGGCGTTTGGCTGCCCCAGTCGCCAAGGCCTGGGGCTTCGGCGCTTACGGCGCAGGAACGCGAGGCCGGGCGTTGAAGGAGCAGCCGGTCCGGTAGACCGGCCGCGGTAGGGCGGCGGTGAGGGCGTGACCGAGCAGTGCACGGGGCGACGCGGCGCTGCCCGCCGAGTCGGATCGGAGGAGAGAGGACCGGCGGGCTAGGTGTGCTGTCCCGGGACGTTGGTGACACGCGGGCTGGGTGCTGGAGCAGGTGCCCCGGCTGCCGTCCGGAGTCTGCCGAGGTGATGGATGGCCCAGTCAACTGCCATGGCATTCGCCCTATGTGGGGCGTAGGGCTCACCCGCCTCCCGCCCGATCTAGGACATCTTGTGGCCTAGATCGGACCTATCTTCGTTCGACCTTGTTGGAAGGTGCTGTCCGTGCAGCACCCGACTGGAAGATGAACGGAATGGCGACGTATGTACTGGTTCCCGGCGCCTGGCTGGGCGCGTGGGCCTGGCAGGACACAGCCCAAGCATTGACGAAGCTCGGTCACCGGGCACTGCCGCTCAGCCTGACCGGGCTGGGCGAACGAGCGCAACCCGGCGGGCCCAACACCGACTTGGACACTCATATCGAAGACATCACCGCTTTTGTCGAGTCGCAGAACCTGTGCGACGTGACGCTCGTGGCACACAGCTACGCGGCAGCGCCGGTGAGCGGCGCCGCCGGTCGGCTCGGCCGACGGCTGCGGCGGCTGGTCTACGTCGACAGTGCCCCGTTCAGTGAGGGCATGAGCATGCTCGGACTGATGCCGCCGGAGCGGGTGGCGAGGATCCGACGACAGGTCGCCGAGGACGGGGAGGGCTGGCGGCTGCCGCTGCCTCCGTTTGAGGAACTGGGATCCGAGCGCACCCTCGACGGGCTCGGACCCGCACAACGCCGGCTGTTTCGGGCCCAAGGCTTGCCGCAGCCCTTCCGCACCTTTGAGCAGCCGTTGGTCAGGTCCGCCACGCCAGGCCCCGAGGTGGACCGCGTGGTCGTCGCCTGCCATGACTTCACCGCGATGCTGGACGCCGGCGAGCCGCTGCTTACCGGTCTGAACATGTCGCCGTGGCGCCGGTTTGACCTGGCTACCGGGCACTGGCCGATGCTGTCGGTCCCGGGCGAACTGGCCTCGATCCTCCACGAGGTCACGTGCGACCGCGCCGACTGACGCCGTCTCGACAACACGTCGGGGACGACCAGTAGAAGTGCTGTGTGCGGGGTGATCTGAGCGAAGCCGACTGGTGTTGGTCGAGCCGCATCTGCCGTTAGGCGAGCGCGGGCCGATCCCCGACCTGCGCCGGCAGTTCAATGCGGTGATGTGGCGGTTCAGGACGGGGAGTCCGTGGCGGGGCATCCCCGAGCGGTACGGACCCTGGTCGCCGTCTACGGTCGGTTCCAGATCTGGGTCGCCGCCGGGACCTTCCCGACACTGATGGACACGATGATCGCCGAGGCGGCGAGTCTAGGGCAGGTCGACTTGTGTCTGGTGAGCGTGGACTCTACGGTGTCCCGCGCGCACCACCACGCTGCCGGGATGGCCGTCGACCCGAAGCTCCTGGCGGAACTGGAGAAGGTGGCCGCAGAGGAAAAGGGAACTTCAGGAAAGAGGCGAAACGCCCTGCCGGCTGCGGCGGCAGCCGACGCCGCCGACCCTGCTCGTCAACGAACCCGGACGCCAGCAGCAGTTGTCGCGGCCTCAGTTGGCGGAGGCGCGCCGTGTTCGGGCAGTCGAGTTGTTCGAGGACGGCGCCTCGAATGCGGAGATCGCGAGGGCAGTGGGGGTGTGTGCCGAGAGTGTGCGGCGTTGGCGGCGGGTGTGGGAGCAAGACGGGTGCTTCGGCCTTGCAGCGACGGGCAGCCACCGGATGCCCACCCAAGCTGGACGACACCCAGGTCGAGATGGCCCGGGCCGTGTTGGAGCAAGGTACCCAGGCTCACGGTTTCGAGACCGAGCTGTGGACCCTGGAACGAGTTGGCGCGGTCGTCACCCGGACAACCGGGGTGATGTTGTCGAGGGCGTCGGTATGGCGGCTGCTGACCGGCCGGCTCGGATGGAGCCTGCAACGGCCCGAGCGGCGGGCGGTCGAGCGGACGAATCGGAGATCGCCCGCTGGATCGCGCGCGAGTGGCCGCGCATCGAAAAGGGGCCGTGAACACACGTGCCTGGATCGTCTTCCCCGACGAATCAGGCGTCTCCCTGCTCACTCAGATCCGCCGTACCTACTCGCCCCGGGGGGCGGACTCCGCTCCTGCGGCACCGCCTGAACTGGAAGCGTGCGTCGATGGCCCGGGCCTTGGGCCTGGGCGGGCTGGACGCGGATGGACTGCTTGAGCGTGCGGATGCTGCCGACATGGTCCCCCTCCTCCATCAGGACGTGCGAGACGTGGAAGAGGTCGGCCGTCTCGTCGTAGCCCATGCTCCAGGACCTCGATGAGTCCGGCGGTGTCGTAGCTGCCGGGCTTGAGGCGGAAGCACAGGCGGGCCCCGCGATCGGGGTCGGTGGAGTGGTAGCTTCACCTCCAACTCCGCCAAAATGCCGCTGCGATGACACGCAGGACGGGCAAGCCGGCCCGTCACGCCCGGCTCACGGTGGCGGCGCGGACGTTCACGGTGGCGAGGCGTCGGCGGCGGGCGGCGGCGTCGGTGCGGGCCCGGTCCGCGGCCAGGGCGATGGCCTGGTCGGCGGTGTCCGCGTGGACGGCGAACGTCTGGGTCCCCATGCGTCCGTCGCAGGTGAGGGTGGGCATGGTCACAGACCAGCACTGGTCGACCGGTGTCCGCCACGCCTCGCCCTCGCCGGTCCGGTACCTCGCGAAGAGGCCCACGCTGGGTGCAGCGGAGTCCACCGGGCCGGAAACGGGGGCGGCGGTGACAGCGGTGGCGGAGATCATGATCGAGACTCCTGCCTGTCCGGGAATGCGATGACCTCAACCATCGCCCGGGCCGCCCCCGCCCATCGGCGTCCGTCTCAAGCACTCAAACCGCCTTACCGGTCTTGGTCCGGCCATTTACAGATGGCCGGACCAAGACGTTTTAGCGGAGGCTACAGCTCGATCTGCATGTGCTCCACGTCGGTGAACTCCACGCCCAGGCCGTGCACGCGAGAGTGGTTGGCGCGGAAGCAATCTGGGCGAGGCCTTCGGCCGCGATCTGCTCCGGGCGTCGTCGGTCGTGCCCGGCGCGGCGGTGAACCCGAAGCGGGCCCGGGTGGAGACGACCAGGCCGGCGGTAGTCGCGGCCTTCTTCGAGGCTGGCATTTCTCGCGCCACCTACTACCGCTCACCCCTGGCCAAGACCATCACCGACCTTCTGCAGGCACTGGACACGCCTCGCTCTCAGGACGACACCCTCACCACCGAGATTACTCGTCCCAAGCGAGTCGACCGCGCCCTACGCTTCCAGCATGCGGCCGGGCAGCGGGAGATGAGCGCCACCATTGCCGCCTACGCCGATCACATCCAGGCCCTCAGCCTGCGCAACGCCGAACTCGAAGCGGAGAATGCCGCTCTGCGCGAGCACCTCGGCCAGGCCGATGGCTCGCTCACGTCGCTGCGGTGACAAATGGTCGTTGGAGTGGCTGGCCTCAATCCGGGCTGGTCGCTGGGGCGAAGAGGTAGCGATCCACGATGAGTGCTGCGTCGGCAAGAATGTCCGTGTCCCCCATGGGGTCATCGCGGAAGGCGAGGTCGAGGAGGGTACTTGCGACCTCGACAGCCAGCCGACCCCGTCGACGTGATTCGTCAGTGTCCGGCATCGCATACCCCCGGACGAGGGCCCGGTGCATCCGGTCAGCGATCTGCGCATCTGGGCCTCGGTGACCGTCTCCAGCCTCGGCGACGGGATGCGCTTCGTCGCTCTGCCGCTGCTCGCGGCTCAGCTCACCTCCGATCCTCGCCAGGTCACCTTCGTCTATGTGGCCGAACAACTGCCCCTGCTGCTGTTCGGCCTCCTCTCGGGCGCCATAGCGGACCGCTTCGACCGCCGCCGCATCCTGTGGGTCGTCGACGCCGTCCGAGCCGTGACCGTCGGGGCGCTCGCCGCCGCGGTAGGAGCCGACGCGGTGACGGTGCTTCTGCTGGCCGGCATCGGCTTCCTTCTGGGGCTTGGACAGACTCTCTACAACGGAGCCTGGTCAGGCATCGTGCCGACGCTGGTTGCCTCCCCGGAACTGACCCGCGCCAATGCCCGTCTGCAGTCAGGTTCTCTCATCACCGACACCCTCCTCGGCACCCCGCTGGGCGCGTTGCTCTTCGGCGTCTGCGCGACACTTCCCTTCGCCGTCGATGCGGTGTCGTTCGGGGCCGCTGCCGTACTGGCCCTGACGCTGAGCGGCGACTTCCGACCGCTGCCACAAGCCAGACCAAACCCTTGGAGGAGGTTGCTCAACGACACGACTCAGGGGGTGCGCTGGCTCTTGCAGCAGCCGTTGCTCCGTCGCCTCTGTCTGACGTCCGGGATCACCAACTTTGTAGGCGGGGGCCTCATCGCCATTTTGGTGCTCTACGCCCGGCAGACCCTGGGCCTGACCAGTCTCGGATTCGCCCTGTTGGTCGCCTCCTTCGCGATCGGAGGCGTAGCGGGGGCCATGGCAACCCCTCGCCTGAGCTCCCGTTTCGGAACACCTCGAGTTCTACGGCTGACTGCTGCGGTCACTGCAGGCACCGCAGTGGCTGCTGGCGCGGCCTCCTCGGGCCTCGTCGCCGGCGCGTGCATCGCTGTGTACGGAGCGGCGAACCTGGCATGGAATGTGACCGCGGTGTCTCTCCGTCAGGCACTCGTCCCCGCTCACTTACTGGGGCGCGTCGGCATGGCCTATCAGATGGTCATCGGTGGCGGAATCACGCTCGGCGCTGTTCTCGCGGGTCTTGAAGCCGGCTCCTTCGGGCTTCGCGCCCCGTTCTACATCGGGGGCGCTCTGCTGCTCGCCGCAAGCCTGGTCAGCATGCGGCCCGCCAGCCACGACACTCCAACACCATGTGGCTCGACGGGATCAAGGGTTCATACAGTCCGCCGACGCACTGGAGATACACAAGCGACTGAGCCAGAGCGTGACCGATGAGGCGCACCGGGAGAGACGCGCACCCTTGTCGACCTGTCACAGCGAAGGTTGAAGTGTTCTCACCGCAGGTTGAGCACCGAGTGGCGCGAGATCGAACGGTTGGGACTCAACTGGGGGCCATGCGTATTGTCGTTGCTGCGGGCACCGCGCCGCCCCGGCTTTGTGCAGGGCACGACTCTGTCTACCCGGGTAGCTGCTGGTTGGAGACGCTAACGAGCTCGTGCACGGTAGGCTCGCTGAGCATGATCTTGCTGAGCGATCCGCGAGTGATCGGCACTCCGGTGGCAGACTGCGGCGAACCCCTTGCGGAGATCGCCACCGTACCAGCCGTAACACTGGATCCGCGAGAACGGGACGAGCGCGGAGCATACGGACGAATCAGGACCGGCGCGCTCGAACGCCTGCGCTCAGCCTCTGAGAGGCTCCCCGCCGGCATTGGGCTCCTTGTGATCGAGGGCCATCGCAGCCCGGCCGAGCAGGCTCACCGGTTCGCACAGTATGAGGATCGCCTTCGCCGTGCGGGCATCAGTGACCCAACAGAGCTTCGGCGCCAGGCCAGTGCTTTCGTCTCCCCGGTCGAGGTGGCCCCGCACTGCGCCGGCGCGGCCGTGGACCTGACACTCATCGACGCTGATGGCGTGGAACTGGACATGGGTGGCGCGGTGAACGGACACCGCACGGGCGATGAGAGGTGGTGTCCCTTCGACGCTCCGGGTCTGTCGCCGACCGCGCGCGACAACCGCGGCCTGCTGGCCCAGTGCCTCCGCGAGGAGGGTTTCGTCAACTATCCGAGCGAGTGGTGGCACTGGTCGTACGGCGACCGGTACTGGGCGCTCATGACCGGTGCCCCGGCCGCCGTCTATGGACCCATTTGACCCGGTCAGGCCCCACCGGCCACTGAATCTTCGATGAGAAGACCGAGCTGTCACCAGCCTTCGCCGAGGATGCTCAACTCTCGCGGCGAGAGATCAGTGGCTGACCTGTCGCAGCGAAGGTTGAGCGTTCTCACCGCAGCCTGAGCGCTGTGCGTGTCCTTGCCCTCTGCCCTGGCGCTCGCTCAGCCGTCTGCCGCCGCAGTGAGCTCAGCCAAGTGCGCCTGCCGGCTGCGCACCGCGCGCTCCAACTGCTCAACGTCCAAACTGGCACGTCGGTGTGCCGGGGTCCCTGGCCTGCTGCGTGCCAGCCTCTCCCGGGCTTTGGTCAACGACGCTTCCCGAGCCGCAAGCCGACGTTGAACCGTCTCGATGCTTTGCATAGCACTCAGGATGGCGTACTGCCCCACTCACGATGCGTTCTTCGGCCGGTCTCGGCTGGTTGCTGCTTAACCTTCGGTAAGAACGCTCAACCTTCACTGCGAGAGATCAGGTGCGACGCGCCTTGTGAACTCCTGCAGGCCGCCATTGGCGGTGCATGTACACATAGTGCTCGGCCGCGTGGACCTGCACGGTGTTGAGGCGGTCGACGAGGACTTGTGGGCTGGTGCCCATGGGGTTCTCCGGGCCGAGAACCAGCAGGTGCTTGGGTCCGATGGGCAGGATGAGGGTGTGAGCGCCCCCGAAAGCCATGCCGTACGTCGTGGTGCCTCCTTCCGTGCGTACGGTCAGCGCAAGGTCGTCACCGAGCAGGAACTGGCCAGTTTAGGGAGTGAGCACTTCCACCCCCCACGTCGACGCCATGGCTCGCACCTTGAAGAAGGTGTCCTGGATGCTGGTGCGGATGCAGGCCCGTCTCCAGCGGTGCCTCGCGGCGTAGCTGCTCCGAGAACTTGTCGATCAGCTTGCCGACCAGTCCTGCGCGGCTCCGCTCGACGCGCCAGTGTGCACCTCCCGGTAGTGGTGAGACCGGACGAAGTGAAGTACGACCAGGTCGCGCAGCGCTGCCACGCGAAGCGGGTCGGCGAACGGAGTGCCGGCATGGACGGCGGCCAGCGCGTCAGGAGCGCGTCTCTCCACACCGCACCACAGTTCTTCAGCGGATGCGAAGTCGAACGCGACGAAGTCCTCGGCCCAGCCGCACGCGCGGGTGCTATTCAGCTTGTGCAGGCGCCCGGGCCTATGCAGGTCGAACGGGAGGAGCTGCCATCCGCTGCCCTCGGTCCGGGCATTGTGAGCTGCTTGAGTAGGACCTGGGAGATCAGGTGCAGCTGCGATGTGTGGGGTGCCGTTGTCACACACCGAAGTGTGCCAAGCGCCGCTCTGCAGTAGCTAAGGGTTTGGGCCGCAACCCGACGGTGCCACCGGCCGGCACGGCCTCACTCTCTGACCGTGCCGGGCCGACTCGCACACCGGCCCGGCACTGGGCCCGCTGGGAGTAGTGAGTGCCTGTTCCTGAGGCCGACATGACATAACGCTGATCGTCACGCGTGAACGAACGGCTCGGTAAATGCTCAAGGCTGTGAGGGCGAACGGGGGCTGCTAGGAACCGATTTGGTGCAGCACACGTCTCCCGCACCATGATTTCTAACGAGCGCCAAGAGCATGCCCGCTCCGACGGGCTCACCTCGCCGTCCGCGGTGACTGGGGATCCGCCGAAGGTCAACGACTACAACAGCTTCGCCGAGGCGTACACGGCCGAAAATGAAGCCAACCTCATCAATGCCTACTACGAGCGGCCCGCGATGCTGGCCCTCGCCGGAGACGTGGCCGACCGGCGAATCCTCGATGCCGGCTGCGGCTCCGGGCCCCTGTTCGCGGCGCTGCGCGACCGTGGCGCCATCGTGAGCGGCTTCGACGCGAGTGCCGGGATGCTGGAGCTCGCCCGCCGGCGGCTCGGCGACGGTGCGGACCTGCAGGTGGCCGACCTGGGCGGCCCGCTTCCTTACTCTGATGACACGTTCGACGATGTCGTCGCGTCCCTGGTGCTGCACTACCTGGAGGACTGGGGGCCGGCGCTGGCTGAGCTGCGGCGCATACTCAAGCCCGGCGGTCGGCTGATCGCATCTGTCGACCATCCCTTTGCCAGCAACCTCATGCACCGCCAGGCCGGCCGCGAGGCCGAGTACAACTACTTCGACACCACCAACTGGACCGAAGAGTGGATCATGGGCGGCCAGACCGCGCTGATGAGTATCTGGCACAGGCCGCTGCACGCAATGATCGAGGCCTTCACCGGGGCCGGTTTCCGGATCACGATCATCAGCGAGCCAGAGCCTGATCCAGCCGCCCGCGAGCTGTTCCCCGACTCCATCGCGGCCAAACCACGCTTCTTGTGCTTCCTGTTCTTCGTCCTGCAGGCCGACTAGGTTGTGTCATCAAATGATCTTGATTGTGGATCATGGTCTGGTGATACGTCGCCATGAACTGTCCAATGGTGAAGTTCGTCCGGCCGTTGCTGCCAGTGTCCTTGCGTGGGCGCAAGCCATCAGGGACAGGGCGCGCACCCCGAATCGGTTGGCGGGCAGGGCGGCGGCGACCTTCTCCATGTGCCGCACGAGCAGGGCGGCGGGCCCGTTACCGCGTCGCTCGCCGTCCTTCTCCGTCTTCTTGACCTTCTTCGCCTTCAGCAGGGCGCGGGCCTCTTCGGCGATGTCCTCGGCCAGCTGCACTTTGAGCTGGCGGCAGGCGGTGACCACGACACCGGACAGACGGCGGTCAATGGTGGTGGGGGCGGTGAGGGTGCCGCACCGGCGGCCGGGCTGGGTCCAGCACCATTCGACGAACGCCACCAGGTTCCCGGTGCGCACGGCGGCCGACGGGAGGCCCTCCTCGGCGCAGAACCCGAGCCAGGCCTCCCAGTTGGCCTCGTACCCCTCGGATCTTGTCCGGCCGGTTCACATCGACGTGCGCGGTCGGCTCGCGGTCAAGCCGGTCGATCCGGGCGGTGGCGTCGTCGAACACGGCGGGCCCTGCGGCTGCGATCTGACGGCCCGCGGCGCTCGTCCTGACCCGCTTTTTCCGTACCACGGTTCGTAGCCTCTGGATCCCGGATATGTGAGCGGTGGCCGTAAGGCGTCCAGGAACCGATCGATTGTCGGACAGCGTCGCCCGGAGATCGATCGCCAGGCCGGACCCGTCCCCTGGTGTCCGACAGAGGTGTTCAGCTCGCTTTCGGGCCCGCGGAGTCCTTGGCAGCGCTCCGGCCGCCGAACCGGCTCCCCGCCGCGCCCTCGGCCACGGCACCCGTGGCTGAACCGTCCGCATAGTCCTCGCGGACGTTGAACATGCCCGGTACCGATGGCATCGTGCGGGCATGCTTCCTAGCTTGCCTCAGCGCTTATTAACCGGCGGCTTCCTCGGCCTCGCCCTGCTGGTAACGGCTTGTTCCTCCAGTGACGGCGACCACGACCGGCTGCCCGGCCAACACCCCGCCCCACATGAGATCAAGAGCAGCGGACCCGAACCCAGGTTGCAGGACGCCAAGTTCACCGTTGAAGGAGCACCGGAAAAAGAGTGCTACCACTCCGTGGTCGGCTTCGACGACAAGGGCCCTGTCGTCCGCAACCATGACGACGGCTGGAGCCCAATGAGCCACCACGACCTCGACATCCACTCCTGCCCGGACGGTGTCACCCTGACCATCGCCTGGGGCGGGAGGAAGGTCACTGGCAAGATGGGCATGCGGGCCTGCGAACGAGCGGTGACAGGAGAGAACGGCAACGGCCCCGGCGTCGACGGCGTCGTCAACGAGATGCCGCTCTCCAGCCTCCGGCCAGGCGATCAGTTCTGCGAGTTCAACGAGATGTCCTCCAACGTCCATCTCTTCCGTCTCCAGTCGGTGAACCGCTCCACCAGCGAGACAACATGGACGGCGACGGAGTGGTTCGACCTCGGCTACACGGCCCCGGAGTCCTAGTACTCCAGCAGCGTTTCGCTATCTGGCCTGGTCAGAGGCATCGTCGGGAGTGTAGTTGGCTGCTGGCATGCCAGGGGCGGTCTTGCCGGAGCGCCCCTCCGACGAATGACTTCGTCGTCGGTAGTGACAGTGCCGGGCCACGGCCTGACGCCTTCGCCGCCATCGCGACCAACTCAGCGTATGGATGTGAAGTGGCGGGCGGGGCCGGTGTGCGAGGCCAGTTGCCAGGAGCCGGCGGACTTCCGCCACGGTGAGCGGAACCAGGGTGGAACCGTTTCTGCATCCCCCTTTGCCGCCGCCTGTGCAGCCGTGGCCGTGAGAAAGGCATGCGCGAGCATGGCCAGAGTGATGTGCCTCATCCAGCCGGCGTAGCGGCGGACTTCGTACTGGTCCAGGCCGCACTCGTTCTTCGCATAGAGGCAGAGTTATGCCCAGTTCTTGCATGGCCGTGGATTGCGGGCCGCCTTCAGAGCCTTCGGTTTTGTAGCCCTTGACGCGTGGCTCCAGGGTGCGGGGGTCTGCGGCTTCGGCGGGCGCGCCGGTGGCGTACAAGCCGTCGGGCTCGCTGTCGCGGTCGTGGGGCAGGAGCCTGAAGACATGGCGGCGGAAGGTACCGGTGGCGCGGGAGGGTTTGGCGGTGGGGCCCACGAGGGCGTAGCCGATCATGCGACCGTCACGGTGGTAGGCCGGCTTGCCTTTGCGGGTGGGTAGTCGGTCCAGGCTCTGGCGAACGTAGTCCAGGTCGGTGGTGTCCTCCAGCCAGAGGAGGCCGGTCTCGTGGCTGATCTCGTCCCCGGTGAGCAGGGAGCTCATGCGGTGGCTTCGTTCTCCTGTTCGGCGAGCAGTCCGATGCCCAGGTAGTACGTCCTCCCCGCCAACGCCGGGACGTTCCGAGTACCGGCGCGAGGTCCAGATGTGGCAGCGGTCCTCCCGCCGACGCGGGGGGTGTTCCGTGGGCAAAGGCCGTGAGCTAGACCTCGATGTACGCCACGATCACCACAGTGCGCAGGGTGGTCACGAAGTACAGGACGCGGACGGCTTCGATGTCGTCGGTGTACTGGCGCAGCTGGGGTCCGGTGGTGTTGCCGGGGATCGGTTCGCCGATGTCCGGGTCGACGGAGATGACGACCAGGGCGCGGTCCAATGCGTGGATCTCGGATTCGCTGGTGATGGTCTCCAGCTGTTTCGCGGCGGCGTCGGAGAAGGCGATGCGGGCGCGACGGCTGCGTGGGGAGGTCATCAGGCGACGGCCGGGCGCTGGGCGGTGAGCCGGGCGAGGTGGGTCTCGCGCAGTTCCTCCCAGGGTGTGCAGTTCTCCACCGCGGGCAGGCCGTTGGTGGCGATGTCCTCCAAGACGGCGGCGAACTGGTCGGCTTTCGCGCGGGTGCGGGCCGCGTACGCGAGGACCGCGTCGGCCGCCGCGGGCTCCAGCGGCTGCCGGACGGCAGCGGCAGAGGCCGGCTGATCGCTCATCGAAGGCTCCCCCATGGAAGAACTGGCGTGTGCCACCACGGTATCGCCGGGCCTGCCAGCCCGGGACCGCTCCGACAGAATCAGCGCAAGGGGTGGCGTCCCTGCCAGAAAACAACCGGCTGGTGCAGTACAAGGCACCGCCACCCCCGTCCCCACGCCCGAAGCGGGGGAACCGACCCGGGTCGCTCGGATGGAAGACATTCGGGCGCGGCTCCAGGCGGTGACGGCGGCGGGACACGCAGCCCGCTGCGGCCGAGGGCTGTTGCCCTGGCCAATGGACCGTGCGTCACCCAGGTCACCGGCCGGCTGTGGGTCGACAACCCCCGACGGCCAGTCACCGGAGTGCGAAGGGCTCCGGTGACCCACCTGAACGGCCGTGAACGGAACTGAACGAGACGGAATGAGAGACGGGCGCGGCGGTCGTTGTCGGTACCGCCTCGCACTGGGCCGTATGCAGCTGTTTGACCAACGAAACGAGCTTGCCGTACCGAGTGTCGCGCGCGGCCCAGGTCATCGACCTGTGATCATGGGGCCTTCGTCAAGGGCGATCGACGCGGAACTCCAGGCCGCAGGGGCCGAAGTGTGCCGCTGCCATGTGGTGCTCTCGGTAACGCGCTGTAGGTGATGTGGTGGACTGGTTGACCTCGCTGCCGGCGGTGGTGCTGGTTGTGGGCGGGCTCCTGCTTGCCTTACTGGTCGCGGCCGTGGCGCGGGTCGGCGTCCGGGCGCTCGTACCGGTCGAGGAACGGGATCGGGTGCCGCAGATCGCCACGCCCCTGATGCCGACACTCGGCGCTGCCTTCGCGATCTTTGCGGCACTCACATTGGCCAGCGAGGCCGGCTACCTGCGCGCAGCCGAGGGGTTGGTGAGCGACGAGGCGGTCGCGGCCTCCCGCCTGGCATGGGCGGCGACCAGTCCGCGAGTCCGGTCGGAGCCGATCCATGCGGCACTGCTGGACTACTTGAAGGCCACGCGTGCCAGGGAGTGGGAGGCCGCAGCAGCGGCGTCCGGTGACGACCCCACCACCGCTCGCGCGATCGCACAGCTGGAGCAGAGTGTGCGCGCCGAGGCGGCCCGGCCCGAGGTGGGAACCACGGCAGGCACGGAGCTGGTGGCTTCCATGGACGCTGTCACCAGCAGTCGTCGCGCCCGCGTTGCGGCCGCCTCGCGCGAGGTTCCCGCGCTCTACGTCGTCACGCTCGTGGTCAGCGGAGTGGCCTTGATCGTGAACTCCGGCGCACTGGTCTTCCGCAGCAGCCTGCGAACATCACTGCTGATCGTAGGTGTCGCAAGTGTGGTCGGACTGAGCCTGGCGCTGCTCTTCGCACTCAGCGCACCCTGGAGCGGGCCGTTCATCGTCAGTGGACATCCACTCGACGTCGTCGTCGGAAACTTGAAGTCCGGCTTCTTCAACGGCGCGCCGTAGGCGCTGGTGGCGCCCCCGTTCGGCGTCGTTGATGTCAGCCGTGGATGTGGGGAGCTTGATCCGTAGCTCTGGAGCGATCAGTCGTCGGGGCTCCAGCCAGGGGACATGGGCAGAGCGGCCGCAACGGGGATGTGAGCTATCGGACCACGACGAAATTGCATGGTGACCTGCGCGAACGCGGAGATGGTCCGTCGGGTCGCGCAACAGTAGGCGCAACCCCTGTCGCAACCTCGTGCTCTTGGTCGACCGAGGCGCCGGGTCACGCGGCCCGGATGGCTCCCGGGGCGCGGACCATCCGGCGTAGCTCGCAGCGCGCCGCCGGCACCGAGGGGGCGGTCTCCCAGTAGGGGTGCCACCACAGCCGTACGGACAAGCGCAACAGGCGGCGGCGCAGGGCGGTGGTGTCGCGGGGGCGGGTCGACGCCTACCGCGTCCTCGTGGATGAGCACGCGGCACGACCGTGCGCACCCGCCTGCATCAATAGGCGCTAGAAGGGCCGTCAGATGGCGTAGCACAGCCGGCTCGAGGTAGGACTTGTCCGGCCGATCATGTGACTACTCCGCGTCCGGGTCGTTGATATGAACACGGGGCGGGGTGATCTGAGTGATGCCGAGTGGGAACGGCTGCGGCCGTTCCTGCCGGTCAGCAACAGACGTTGTGGCAGGTGGCGGAACCACCGGCAGGTGATCGACGGGATTCTGCACCGGGTGCGAACCGGAGTTCAGTGGCGTGATCTGCCCGAACGGTTCGGACCTCGGAAGACGGTTCATGAACGCCACCGCCTGTGGTCGGCCGACGGAACCTGGGAACGAGTGCTCCAGCAGGTCCAGGCCGAGGCCGACGCTGCGGGTGGGATCGACCGGGACAGCTCGGTCGACTCGACTATCGTTCGCGCGCACCAGCACGCGGTCGGCGCCCGCACCGACCCGCCGCCGGCTCCCGGCTCAAAGGGGACACAGCGGCAGAACACCAGGGCGAAACGCCATGGCCGAGTCTCGTCGCCCGCCTGGTGGAGGTGGTGCTGGAGGCGAGGGCCTGGGGCGCTCACGGGGCGGGTTCACGACCAAGCTCCACCTGAGTGCGGACGACCGCTGCCGCCCGCTGCCCTGGTTGTCACATCAGGGCAGCGAGCGGACTGCACGCAGTTCGAGCCCGTGTCGGAGAAGATCCGCGTCTCTCGGACCGGGTCGGGCAGGCCACGCAAGAAGCCCGACAGCCTCGCGGCGGACAAGGCGTACAGCAACGGCCCCTGCCGTGAGTACCTGCGGCGGCGGGTATCCGGCACACGATTTCGGAGAAGACTGACGGGCCAGGCCGCCCGCCTGCGCAAAGGCTCACGCGGCGGACGGCCACCCGGCTTCGCCGAAGAGCGGTACAAGAGACGCAACACCGCCGAACGGGCGATCAACCGGCTCCAACACGCCAGAGCCGTGGCCACCCGCTACGACACGCACGGCTACGTCTTCCTCGGGACCGCGACTGCAGCCGCCCTCGCCATCTGGCTCCGCACATGATCGGCCGGACAAGTCCTAGAACTGCGTCAGGGTCAGCCGGATCCCAGTGGGTGCGGTGTCCTGGATGTAGGACGCGAAGTCGGCGACGTCGTCGAAGGCGAAGCCGTAGGCCTTGCCGTCCTGTGTCGCCGCGTGAACGGCCTTCGCGTAGTGGTTCGTCAGGTCGGTCCGGTAGAAGGCCGATGCGTCGGTGACCGGCTGGGCGGGGTTGCTGAGCAGGGTGGAGCGGTTGAAGCCGGCGCCCAGGACGGCAGCGACAGGACCGGTGGTGCCGTCGTTCGGGGCGGCGAGGTTGCCGTCGCAGAACAGGACGTCGCGGGTGGACGGTTTGCCGAAGGCGACCGGGGCCGGGCCGTCGAAGGTGAACTTGTCGGCGCGTACCCGGCCGGTGAAGGTGCCCGCGTTGGTGGTGACCGTGAGGTCCTTACCGGTGTAGGTGCTCCACACCTGGTCGATGTACGGGGCGAAGTAGTCCTTGGCGAACAGGCCCGCGTCGAGCCCGTGGCCGGGAGCGATGACGCGAAGGTCGTCGACGACCAGGGGGGCGAACTCCGGGACCTGCTTGACGGCGCTGAACACCGCGGCGCGGCCGCCGTCGCGCAGGGTGCCCGTGGTCTGGTCCTTGGCTCCCGTGAGCCGGATGCTCATCGGCACGCTGAACATGTCGACCATGGTCGTGTTGCAGAACATGCCCGAGGCGTTGTGGGTGAACTCGGCGCAGTCGTGCAGGACGCGGTAGTTGGGGTCGGAGGTCACCCAGCCGGCGGGGTACTGCAGTGCCGCATTGCCGTTCCCGTCCGCGACGGCCTTGAACTTCAGTTTCTCGCCGAGCGACACGTAGATGCGGCCGGACATGCGGGGCAGCGTGAGGCCGGCCTCCCCGCTCGCGGGCAGGGAAAGGGCGTAGTCGGTGAAGCCGTCCGTGCCGTTGTCGGACAGCGATATCGGGGCCAGTGTGCCGTCAGGGGTGACCCGGACCTGCTTGCCGTCCTGGTTGCCGACGATGTAGACGTGCACCGAGGCGTTGTCGAACGAGCCGCTGTTGTTGACGATCGTCAGCGGGAGCGCCCCTGCCGCTGCGGCCTTCGTGCCGTTGTCCGAGGTACCGGCGAGGGCGTGGGGAGCCAGGGCCGCCGCGGCGGGCGCCGCTATCGCCGCTCCGCCCAGGGCGACGAGCAGCTTGCGGCGGCTGAGATTGCGCTGGTGACGTGGTGCCATGTTCTTGCGCCTTTCCTTGGTGCGTGTGCCTCGTGGAGGCGAGTGTGGGGTGGGGTGGGGTGGGGTGGGGTGGGCCGTCCGCCGTGCGGGGTCAGCCCACGGTCCACTTCTGGTTGACGGTGCCGCCGCAGGCCCAGATCTGTAGCCGGGTGCCGTCGGCCGCCGCATTGTCCTTGGCGTCGAGGCACTTGCCCGCACCGGTGTTGGTGAGGTCGTGGGCGGAGGTGTACGTCCACTGCTGGGCCTTGCTGCCGTTGCAGCCGTAGAGCTGGACGGGGGTGCCGTCCTCGGTGGAACCGCCGCGTACGTCGAGACACCTGCCCAGCGCGCGGAGGGTGCCGTCACTGCCCAGCGTCCATTTCTGGGCGTCGACGCCGTTGCAGTCGTGCAGTTGGATCGGCGTCCCGTCCGCGGCGGAAGCGCCGGCAACGTCGACGCACATTCCGCCGATGCCCTTGATGGCGCCGCCGGCGCCGGTAGAGCCGGTCGAGCCGGTCGAGCCGCCCGCGTCGGAGGTCGAGACGTGGACGTAGTCGACGGTCATCGTCTGCGGGAAAGAAGTGGCCGAGTCGGGGCTGCCGGGCCAGTCGCCGCCGACGGCGAGGTTCAGGATGAGGAAGAACGGATGGTCGTAGACCCACTTCTTGCCACCGAGGTCGGACGGCGTGCGGGTCTCGTAGGCGTGGCCGTCCACCGACCAGGTGATCGCCGCCGGGCTCCAGTCGACGGCGAAGACGTGGAAGTCGTCGGCGAACGCTTTGCCGTCCGGAAGGGTGTACGCGGCACCGAGCCCGCCGGAGCCGGAGTAGCCGGGGCCGTGGATGGTGCCGTGGACCATGCCGGGCTCCTTGCCGACGTTCTCCATGACGTCGATCTCCCCGCTGTCGGGCCAGCCCGCGCTGGGGAGGTTGTCGCCGAGCATCCAGAAGGCCGGCCAGATCCCCTGGCCGCGGGGAATCTTGATACGGGACTCGAAGTGGCCGTACGCCTGGGTGAAGCCGCGGGCCGTGTTGAGGCGGGCCGATGTGTACTGGCACGTCCCGTTCCAGCACTGCAGCCCGGAGTCGGTGTTCTTGCGCGCTGTGATCACCAGGTGGCCCTGGCCGTCGAGGGCGGCGTTCTGGTTGCCCGGTGTGTAGTACTGGAGCTCGTGGTTGCCATTGCCCGAACCGCCGGTTTCGAGCGTCCACTTGGTGGGGTCGGGAGCGCTTCCCGCACTGCCGTCGAAGTCGTCGGACCAGGTCACCGCGGTGGGTGCGGCGCTGGCCCGGTTCGCCCCGGAGCCGGTCGTCGTGATGAGGAGGACGGTGACGAGTGCGGCGGCGACCAGTGAGACCAGTCCGCCGAGCGTCCACCGCCGAGCGCGATGAGCTGCCATGGCTGGGATGACACCTTGTCTGTGGGGGGTGCAGGTGGTTCCGCCCGTACGGCGGACCGCGAACGAGGAGGCAGATCGTTCCGCTTGAGAGCGCTCTCTCAGCTGCGGTGAGCCGTGGGGGGATCCCGATGGTACGCACGGCCGTTGCCTCGGCCAACTTGTGCAGGGTGCCATCAAAACCCGCTGAACTGCGGTTACTTGAGGAACGAGCCGAGACTCAAGAACGCTTAAGAAGTGTTTAAGCCTCGCTTAAGGAGAGCGCCTCTCCGGGACCACCCGCCGGAATGGTCAATTCCGTTGATGTGACGGCATTCGCGCACAAGGGCCGCGGCCAGCCCGCAGACGGGGCCGACAGTGCAATTGAGACAGGAGACGCTTCGTCCGGTACGGGGAAGCGACCGGCTCGGCCGGCCCGCGCTCCCAGCCTGGCTCGTTGCACGAAACCGGCCGCTCCGCGACGAGGTGGAGCGCGGCCCGGTAGGTGACGGCACGTGTGTCGGACGCTGACTGCGCACGGAGAAACTCCGACACGAGCCACAGATCGGGCGTCGCGTGGTGGGGACCACGCGGGGCGCGTAGTTCGCGGCCCGCGGTGTACGTGCGCGGGTGTCGGAGAGGCGGCCGCCCGTGGCTCGCCCGACAACAACCGAGGGGGATCATCCATCGGCGACCGGCACCGCGCGTTCCACCCCGTTGGACCGGGAGGACGGGGTGGACATCGTCTACGACGCCTTCGGGAACCCCGAGGCGCGGCGGGAGTTGGTCGCCTCCCGGTTCCCCGGGCGGAGCCGGCACGTCCCCCGGCCGGTGGCCGCGATGCGGGAGGCGGACGACCTGTTCTTCGACGTGGTCAGCCAGATCCACGTGCCCACCTGGGCGTCGGGCCGCGTGGCACTCGCGGATGACGCGGCCCACGCCACCTCGTTCCTGTCGGGCCAGGGCTCCAGCGTCTGACTGGTCGGCGCCTACGTGCTGGCCGGTGAGCCGGCCGCGCGGGCGGACCACACAGAGACGTTCGCTGCGTACGAGCGCCTCGCGCGCGACTTCGTGGAGACCAACCAGGCGCTCGCCACCACCGGCGGCACCTTGGTGTCCCCCACCACCCATGAGGTGCTGGACGCCACCCATGAGGTGCTGGACGCCCGCAACGCGGCCCGCAGGACGCCGCCACGCTCACCGGGGGCGAGGGCCGCGCCGCCAACACCGGTCCGGTGGTGCCGGATTACAGCCAGCTGGGGGAGGACTCAGCGGGCCACCAGGCTCGACCCCCGCACCACCAGCTCCGGTTGGAGCACGACCCGGCGGTGGGTGTGGCCCTCGGAGGACTCGGACTCCGTCTCCTCCAGCAGGAGTTCGGTGGCCAGCGCGCCCATGGTGGCGGCGGGCTGGCGTACCGAGGTGAGCGGGACCGCCGAGGCGGCGGCGAACTCGATGTCGTCGTAACCGACGATCGCCATGTCCTCCGGCACCTTGACGCCCGCCGTGTACAGGGTCTGGAGGACCCCCAGGGCCAGCAGGTCGTTGGCGCAGAACACCGCCGTGGGGCGCTCGGCGAGGCCCAGCAGGCGGGCGCCCGCGTCACGGCCGGCGGCCACGTCGAGGCGGTCGGTGGGCAGTTCGCGCAGCATCTCGGGGGCCAGCCCGGCCTGGGTGAGGGCGAGGTGGGCGCCTTCGCGGCGGTCCCTGACCTGCTTGAGCTGGGACGGTCCGCTGACGTAGGCGATCGAGCGGTGCCCGGTGTCCACGAGGTGACGCACGGCCAGGGCGCCGCCCGCCACGTCGTCCACGGAGACCGAGCACTCGGTGGTGCCCTCGGCGACCCGGTCGACCAGGACGAACGGGATGCGGTGGCGGCGGAAGGCGTCGATGTTGCGGCCCGTGGCGTCGGCCGGGGTCAACAGGACGCCACGCACCCGGTGTTCGGCGAAGAGGGAGAGGTATGCGGCCTCCTCGGCGGGACTCTGGCCGCTGTTGCAGACCATGACGCCGATCCCCGCCTCCCGCGCCGCCCGTTCGGCACCGCGCGCGACGTCCACGAAGAAGGGATTGCCCATGTCGAGGACGAGCAGCGAGATGATGCGGCTGCGCCCGGCCCGCAGTTGGCGGGCGCTCTCGCTACGCACGTAGCCGAGCCGGTCGATCACGGCCTGGACCCGCAGCCGGGTCTCCTCGGTGACCGTCTCCGGGCGGTTGATGACGTTGGAGACGGTGCCCACCGAGACCCCCGCGTGCCGGGCCACGTCCTTGATGCCGACTCTGCCTGCCATGCGCGCCTGTGCTCCGTTCCGCTTTCCCCCGCCCCGCGCCCAGCCTATGCCGGGTCAGAACCTGTACCGGTCGATGTTGCCCTTGTCGAAGACGGTGGGTGCACCGAGGTCGACGACGCCCTTGTCACCGATGGTGAAGCTGCCGAGGCCGCCGGCCTTGAAAGTCTCGCCCCGCTGCCCGGTGATCTGCCCGGAGGAGAGGGCGACGGCGGCGTGCGCGGCGAGGGCGCCGAGCTTGGCGGGGTCCCAGAGCTCAAAGGCGTCGACGGTGCCGTTCTTCACGTACCGGCGCAGGTCGTTGGGGGTGCCGAGGCCGGTCAGCCGGACCTTGCCCTTGTACTTCGAGCCGGAGAGGTACTGGGCGGCGGCCTTGATGCCGACGGTGGTCGGGGAGATGATCCCGGCGAACCGGGGGTGTTCCTGGAGGAGGCCCTGCGTCTGCTGGAAGGACTGCTGGGCGTCGTCGTTGCCGTAGGCCGTCTCGACCAGCTTCATGTTCTTGTAACGGGGCTCCTTCAGCTCGTCCTTCATGAAGCCGATCCAGGTGTTCTGGTTGGTCGCGGTCTGTGCGGCGGAGAGGATCGCTATCTCGCCCTTGAAGCCGAGCTGCTTGCCGAGGAGCTGGACCTGGGAGCGGCCGAGGGCCTCGGCGCTCGCCTGGGAGACGAAGACGTCCCGGCAGCCCGCGTTGGTGTCGGAGTCGTAGGTGACGACCTTGATGCCGTTCCTCATGGCCTGCTCGAGGGCGGTGCACAGGGCGCCGGGGTCCTGGGCGGACACGGCGATGCCGTCGACCTGCTGCTGGGTGAGGGTGTTGACGTAGGAGACCTGGCCGGAGGTGTCGGTGGCGCTGCTCGGGCCGACCTCCTTGTAGGAGGAGCCGAGTTCACCGAGCGCCCGCCGGCCGCCCTTGTCGGCGACGGTGAAGTAGGGGTTGTTGACCTGCTTGGGCAGGAAGGCGACGGTGAGGCCCTTCTTGGTGGGGGCGTTCGGGTCGGCCTTGGCGTGGGAGTGCTTGGCGCCGGCGTCGTCGTCCGCCACGGATTTCTTGGTGGTGCCACCGCAGGCGGTCAGGGTGAGGGCGAGCGAGACGGTGGCGGCGAGCGCGGCGCACGCCTGGCGGATTCCGGGAGTGGACATCGCGGGTGGGTCCCTTCAGGAGGCGTGCGGTTGGGCTGAGTTGGCGCGGACGGCCCGTGCGGCGGCGATTCGGTGGGCGAGGCGAGGGCCGAGCACGGAGACGACGAGCAGGACGCCGGTGACGACGATCTGCGACTGGGCGGAGACGTTGAGCAGGCTCATCACGTTCTGGAGGGCGCCGAGCAGGAAGACCCCTGCGATGGCGCCGCCCAGGGTGCCCCGGCCGCCGTCGAAGCTGATCCCGCCGAGCAGCACGGCGGCGACGACGGAGAGTTCGAGCCCGGTGGCGTTGTCGTAGCGGGCGCTGGCGTAGTGCAGGGCCCAGAAGATCCCGGTGGCGGACGCCAGCAGGCCGGTGGCGGTGAACAGCCACAGCTTGTGCCGCCTGACCCGTATACCGGTGAACCGGGCCGCCTCCTCGCCCGCGCCGATGGCGAACAGGGACCGACCGAAGGGGGCGGCGTGCAGGACGAGGACGGCGACGGCGAGCAGGACGAGGAAGGGCGGCAGGGCGTACGGGATGAAAGTGCCGCCGATGCGGCCCGCGGCGAAGTCGAGGTACTGGGCGGGGAAGTCGGTGACCGCGTCGGAGCCCAGGACGATCTGCGCGACGCCCCGGTAGGCGGCCATGGTGCCGATGGTGACGGCCAGGGACGGCAGGCCGAGCCGGGTCACCAGGAGGCCGTTGACCAGCCCGCAGACCACGCCGAGCAGCAGGCACAGCGGGATGATGGTTTCGAGCGCCGTCCCGGCGTTCCACAGCGCGCCCATCACCGCGCCGGACAGCCCGGCCGTGGAGGCCACCGAGAGGTCGATCTCGCCGGAGACCACGAGCAGCGTCATCGGCAGGGCGATCAGCGCGACCGGCAGGGTGTTGCCGATCAGGAACGACAGGTTGAGGGCGTTGCCGAAGCCGTCGACGAAGGAGAAGGACAGCAGGAGCAGGACGAGCAGGAGGGCGCCGACGACCGTGTCCCAGCGGACGGCGCGAGCGAGGGGCGAGTCAGTCATGGCGGATGTCCCTCCGGTTCGGTGCGGACCTTTTCTTGAGGGCGCGGGCCACGCGCAGCGCCACGATCCGGTCGACGGTGATGGCGAGGACGAGCAGGACGCCGTTGATGGCCAGGACCCACACGGAGCTGACGCCGAGGGCGGGCAGCACACTGCCCACGGTGGTGAGCAGCAGGGCGCCGAGCGCCGCGCCGTACACGCTGCCGGAGCCGCCGGTGAAGGCGACGCCGCCGACCACCACGGCGCTGACGACGGTCAGTTCGTAGCCGCTGCCGGTGGAGCTGTCGACGTTGCCGAAGCGGGCCAGATAGAGGGCTCCGGCGAGTCCGGTGAGGGCCCCGCAGGCGACGTAGGCGGCGAGGACGCGCCGTCGTACGGGGATGCCGGCGAGCCGTGCCGCCTCCGGGCTGGAGCCGAGCGCGTACAGCTCGCGGCCGCCGCCGAAGTTGCGCAGGTAGTAGGCGGTGGCGGTGAGCACGGCGAGGGCGATCAGGGCGAGGTACGGCACCGCGGACAGACCGCCGGAGCCGAAGTCGGTGAAGCCGTAGGGCAGGTCGGACGCGGTGATCTGGCGGGAGCCGACCCAGATGGAGTCGATGCCCCGGACGATGTAGAGGGTGCCGAGGGTGACGACGAGGGCCGGGACCCGGCCGAGGCTGACGAGGGCGCCGTTCAGCAGCCCGCAGCCCACGCCGAGGGTGACGGCGAGCAGTACTGCGGCCGGGGCGCCGCCGCCCGCTTGCAGCACGTCCCCGGCGGTGAAGGCGGTCAGGCCCAGCACGGAGCCGACGGACAGGTCGACGTTGCGGGTGATGACCACCAGTGCCTGGCCGGAGGCGACGAGCACCAGGATCGTCGCGTTGAGCAGGAGGTCCTTGACGCCCTGCTCGGAGAGGAACTCCCGGTTGCCCGCCTGGGTGACCGCGATCATCACCAGGAGGACGAGGAGGATGGCCAGTTCTCGGAGCTCGAGGACGCGGTCCAGCAGCCGGGTCGCCTCGGCCGTGCCCGGCTCGACGGCGGGTGCCGGGGTGTGTCCGGTGACCGTCATCGCACCCTCCCGGTGGCCGCCGCGAGTACGGATTCCTCGGTGGCGTCCGCGCGGGGCAGCTCAGCGGTCAACCGCCCCTCGTGCATGACGAGGACGCGGTCGGCGATGCCGAGGATCTCCGGCAGGTCAGAGGAGATCATCAGTACGGCGACCCCGTCGGCGGCGAGCCCGGACAGCAGCCGGTGCACCTCGGCCTTGGTGCCGATGTCGATGCCCCGCGTGGGTTCGTCCACGATCAGCACCCGGGGCCCGGTGGCGAGCCACTTGGCGAGGACGACCTTCTGCTGGTTGCCGCCGGACAGGGTGCCCACGGCGTCCGCGATCCGGGCGTACTTGACCTTCAGCCGCACCGCCCAGTCCAGGGCCCGGCTCCGCTCGGCACCCCGGTCCATCAGCCCGGCCCGTACGGTCGTCCGCAGCCCGGTCAGACCGATGTTGCGCTCGATGGACATGTCCATCACCAGGCCCTGGGCGCGCCGGTCCTCGGGCACCAGGACGAGCCCGGCGGCCATGGCGGCGCTCGGGGAGCCGTTGGTGAGCGCCTTGCCGCAGACCACGGCCGTCCCGGCGTCCCACTTGTCGACGCCGAAGACGGCTCGTGCGACCTCGCTGCGCCCGGCCCCGACCAGACCGGCGAGGCCCACGATCTCGCCGCTGCGCACCTCGAAGGACACGTCGGTGAAGACGCCTTCGCGGGTCAGCCGCCGTACTTCGAGAGCTACTTCACCGGGCTCGGCGGGTTCCTTCGGGTACAGCTCGCCGAGGTCCCGGCCCACCATGCGGCGCACCAGGGCGTCCTCGGTGAGGTCCCCGGCCGGCTCGCCCGCGACGACCTCGCCATCCCTGAGGGTGGTGACGTACTGGCAGAGGTCGAAGATCTCCTCCAGCCGGTGCGAGACGAACAGGATGGCGCAGCCCTGGTCGCGCAGGGCGCGTACGACGCCGAAGATGCGGGCCGTCTCGCTGCCGGTGAGGGCGGCGGTCGGCTCGTCCATGATGAGGACGCGGGCGTCGAAGGAGAGCGCCTTGGCCGTCTCGACGAGCTGCTGGTCGGCGATGGAGAGGCCGCGCGCGGGCCGCTCGGGGTCGAGGTCCACGGCGAGACGGGTGAAGAGGTCACCGGTGGCCGCGTTCATGGCCCGGTGGTCGACGCGCCGCAAGGGCCGGCGGGGCTGACGGCCCATGAAGATGTTCTCGGCCACGGACAGGTCGGGGAAGAGCGTCGGCTCCTGGTGGATGACGGCCACCCCGGCGTCGCGGGCGTCGGCCGGGCCGTGCAGGACGACCGGCTCGCCGTGGAGCTTCAGGACACCGGAGTCGGGGCGGTGGACCCCGGCGAGCGTCTTGATCAGGGTGGACTTTCCGGCGCCGTTCTCGCCCGCGAGGGCATGGACCTGACCGCCGTACAGCTCCAGGGAGACGTTCCGCAGTGCGCGCACGGCGCCGAAGGACTTGCTCAGGCCCTGCGCGGCCAGGACGGGGGGCTCTGGCATGGGTCACACCGATCGGTCGTGAAAGGTTTCAGGCAATGTGCAGGGAAGCTAAACCCGCGTCAACTGCCCAGTCAATGGGCGGAACTTGAATACGCCGAAGAATGCCCGGTGCCCTTGACGGAGCCTGTCGGCACCTCTAGCTTCACCTCTCGTGAAACGATTCACTGTCGAGTCGTTACGGAGCCGAACGTGATCAGCAGAAGACGACTGTTGGGCACCACCGCCGGTACCGCCCTCGCCACCACCATGACCACCGGGGCCACCGGCGCCCAGGCCGCACCGCGCACCGACCATCGCACCATCCGTGTCTCCCGGCCCACCGTGGAGTACGTGAGCAACCCCCTGGGTCTCGACACGTCCCGGCCAAGGCTCAGTTGGCCGCTGGCGCCCGAGGGCCACGACCAGAAGCAGAGCGCCTATCAGGTCCGGGTGGCCACCCGGCCTGGCCGTCTGAGCGCGCCGGACGTGTGGGACAGCGGGAAGGTCACGTCACCGGATTCGGTCCTCGTGCCGTACGCGGGACCGGAGTTGAAGGCACGCACGCGCTACCACTGGCAGGTCCGGGTCTGGGACGACGCGGGCCGCGTCGGCGCCTGGAGCGAGCCCGCCTGGTGGGAGACGGGCCTCACCGCCGCCTCCGACTGGACGGCACGCTGGATCGCCGCCCCGGCGGCACTGGTCGGGGCGCCTTCCCTGGAGGGCGCTTCCTGGATCTGGTTCCCCGAGGGCGACCCCGCGAGCAGCGTCCCGGCCGCGACGCGCTGGTTCCGGGCCCGCGTGGAGGTCCCCGCCGGGGTGACACGGGCCCGCCTGGTCATGACGGCCGACGACGGGTTCACCGCCTACGTGAACGGCACACCTCTCGCCCACTCCGAGCCGGACGGGCCGGCGGAGAACTGGAAGCGCCCGGTCGTCGTGGAGAGCCGGCTGGAGCCCGGAGTCGCGGTGATCGCCGTCGCCGCGACCAACGCGAGCGAGGGACCGGCCGGCCTCCTCGGCCTCGTCGAGCTGACCACCCCGTCCGGTGTGCGCACCGTCGTGACCGACGCGTCCTGGAAGACCGTGGACAAGGAGCCTGCGGGCGACTGGCGTTCGGCCGGGTACGACGACGGCGCGTGGGCACCGGCCAAGGTCGTCACCCCCTGGGGCCAGGGCCCTTGGGGCAAGGTGACGGCCGCCTGGTCCCCCGCCGCCCAGTTGCGCCGCGAGTTCCGCGTCCCGGCCGGGAAGACCGTCGCGCGGGCGCGCCTGTACTCCTCGGCCCTCGGCCTCTACGACGCCCACCTCAACGGCGCCCGGGTGGGCGAGGACCGGCTCGCGCCCGGCTGGACCGACTACCGCGAGCGGGTCCAGTACCAGACGTACGACGTGACGGACCGGCTCACCTCCGGCGCCAACGCCCTCGCCGTGACTCTCGCGGCGGGCTGGTACGCGGGCAACGTCGCCTGGTTCGGTCCCCATCAGTACGGTGACCGGCCCGCCTTCATCGGCCAGTTGGAGGTGACCTACACCGACGGCTCGACGGACCGGGTGCTGTCCGGCCCCGGCTGGCGTGCGGCCACCGGGCCGGTGACCAGCGCGGATCTGATGTCGGGCGAGGACTATGACGCCCGCCTGGAGACGCCGGGCTGGACGCGGGCCGGTTTCGACGGCGCCGGGTGGGCGGCGGTGGACCTGGTCGAGCAGGTGACCGCCGAACTGGTCGCCCAGGTCGACGGCCCGGTCCGGGTGGAACGCGAGGTGGCCGCCAAGAAGGTGGCCGAGCCGAAGCCCGGTGTGTTCGTGTTCGACCTGGGCCAGAACATGGTGGGCGCGGTCCGCCTGCGAGTCCGGGGCTCGGCGGGCACCTCGGTGCGGCTGCGGCACGCGGAGGTGCTCAACCCCGACGGCACGCTGTACACCGCGAACCTGCGCACGGCACGAGCCACGGACACCTGTGTGCTCAAGGGCGGCGGCACCGAGACCTTCGAACCGCGCTTCACCTTCCACGGCTTCCGGTACGTCGAGGTCACCGGCTTCCCCGGCAGGCCGCCGCTCGACGCGGTCACCGGCCGGGTGCTGCACACCTCGGCACCGTTCACCATGTCCTTCAAGACCGACGTGCCCATGCTCAACCAGTTGCACAGCAACATCACCTGGGGACAGCGCGGCAACTTCCTCTCCGTGCCCACCGACACCCCGGCCCGCGACGAACGGCTCGGCTGGACCGGTGACATCAACGTCTTCGCGCCGACGGCCGCCTACACCATGGAGTCGGCGCGGTTCCTCGCCAAGTGGCTGGACGACCTGCGGGACGGCCAAGCGGCGGACGGCGCCTTCCCGAACGTGGCGCCGTCCATGGACGTCGGCGTCGGCGCGGCGGGCTGGGGCGACGCCGGCGTGACCGTGCCGTGGGCGCTGTACCGGATGTACGGGGACGTACGGGTCCTGGAGCGGGCCTGGGCGTCGATGGTGAGGTGGCTGGACTATCTGAAAGCGCACAGCACCGGCTGTCTGCGGCCCGACGAGGGCTACGGGGACTGGCTGAACCTCCAGGACGAGACACCGAAGGACGTCATCGGCACCGCGTACTTCGCGCACAGCGCCGGGCTGGTCGCGGGGGCGGCCGAGGCGCTGGGCAAGGACCCCGAGCCCTACCGGAGGCTCCTCGGAGACGTCCGGGACGCCTTCCGGGCCGCGTACGTCACCGGGGGCGGCCGGGTGAAGGGGGACACGCAGACGGCGTACGTCCTGGCGCTGTCCATGGACCTGCTCGCCGAGGCCGACCGCGCCCCCGCCGCGGCCCGCCTGGTCGAGCTCATCGAGGCGCGGGACTGGCACCTGTCCACGGGCTTCCTCGGCACCCCGAGGCTGCTGCCCGTGCTCACCGACACCGGGCACACGGATGTCGCCCACCGGCTGCTGGCCCAGCGCTCGTACCCGGGCTGGGGCTACCAGATCGACCGGGGTGCCACCACGATGTGGGAGCGCTGGGACTCCATCCGGCCGGACGGCACCTTCCAGGACGCCGGGATGAACTCCTTCAACCACTACGCGTACGGCTCGGTCGGCGAGTGGATGTACGCCCACATCGCCGGGATCGCCCCCGCCGCGCCCGGCTTCCGGAAGATCCTGATCCGGCCCCGGCCGGGCGGCGGTGTGACCGAGGCCCACGGCCGTTTCGACTCGGTGTACGGCCCGGTCTCCACGGACTGGACGACGGGCGCCGAGGGCTTCCGCCTCACCGTGTCCGTACCGCCCAACACCACCGCCGAGGTGTGGATACCCGAGACCCGCGACAAGGGGCAGGTCGTCGGCGGCACCGCCGCGTTCCTCCGCCGCGAGGACAACTGCGCCGTCTTCGCCGTGGGTTCGGGCACCCACCGCTTCGCCGGCTGACCACCATCCTCCAGAAGGGCTGACGCGATGACCACCAAGGAAGCCGCCGGGGGCGAACCTCCCTCCCGGGACGCCGTGAAGGCGGCGCTGAGCACCCAGGCAGTCGAGACCCCGTCCTGGGCGTACGGCAACTCCGGCACGCGCTTCAAGGTCTTCGCGCAGCCCGGCGTACCCCGCACCCCCTTCGAGAAGCTGGACGACGCCGCCCGCGTGCACGCGCACACGGGAGTGGCGCCGGCCGTCGCCCTGCACATCCCGTGGGACCGCGTGGACGACTACGGCGCACTGGCCGCCCACGCATCGAAGCTCGGCGTGCGGATCGGCGCGATCAACGCGAACGTGTTCCAGGACGACGACTACAAACTGGGCTCGGTCACCAACCCGGACCCGGCGGTGCGCCGCAAGGCGGTCCGGCATCTGCTCGACTGCGTGGAGATCATGGAGGCGACCGGGTCGCGGGACCTGAAGCTCTGGTTCTCCGACGGCACCAACTACCCCGGCCAGGACGATCTGCGCACCCGGCAGGACCGGCTCGCCGAGGCCCTCCGTACGGTCTACGAGCGGCTGGGCGACGGCCACCGGATGCTGCTGGAGTACAAGCTCTTCGAGCCCGCCTTCTACGCCACCGACGTGCCGGACTGGGGCACGGCCTACGCCCACTGTCTCAAACTCGGCCCGAAGGCACGGGTCGTGGTGGACACCGGGCACCACGCGCCCGGCACCAACATCGAGTTCATCGTCGCCACGCTGCTGCGGGAGGAACGGCTCGGCGGCTTCGACTTCAACTCCCGCTTCTACGCGGACGACGACCTGATGGCGGGCGCCGCCGACCCCTTCCAGTTGTTCCGCATCATGTACGAGGTGGTGCGCGGCGGCGGCCTGAGCGCGGACGTGGCCTTCATGCTCGACCAGTGCCACAACATCGAGCCGAAGATCCCCGCGATCATCCGCTCGGTGATGAACGTCCAGGAGGCCACCGCCAAGGCCCTCCTCGTCGACACCGGGGCCCTCGCCGACGCCCAGCGCGCCGGTGACGTGCTCGCGGCCAACGGCGTCCTGATGGACGCGTTCGACACGGACGTACGGCCGCTGCTGGCCGAGATGCGCGAGGAGGCGGGCCTGGACCCCGATCCGATGGCCGCGTACCGGCGCTCGGGCTGGCCGGAGCGGATCGTGAAGGAACGGGTCGGCGGCGAGCAGGCGGGGTGGGGCGCATGACGCGGCAGTCCCCCGTCGTGGGCGAACTCCTGGAGCGGGCGCACCGTCTGGGAGCCGACCCGCGCAACACCAACTACGCGGGCGGCAACGCCTCCGTGAAGGGCACGGCCGTCGACCCGGTGACCGGCGACGACGTCGGCCTGCTGTGGGTCAAGGGCTCGGGCGGCGACCTCGGCACCCTCACGGCCGACGGCCTCGCCGTGCTGCGTCTGGACCGGTTGCGGGCCCTCGCCGACGTGTATCCGAGGGTGGCGGGTGAGGACGGGACGGTCGCGGCCTTCGACCACTGCCTGCACGGCAGGGGCGGTGCGGCGCCGTCCATCGACACCGCGATGCACGCGCTGGTGGACGCCCCCCATGTGGACCATCTGCATCCGGATTCCGGCATCGCGCTCGCCTGCGCGGCGGACGGCGAGAAGCTGACCGCCGAGTGCTTCGGCGAGCAGGTGGTGTGGGTGCCGTGGCGGCGACCCGGTTTCCGACTGGGGCTCGACGTCGCCCGGGTCAAGGAGGCCAACCCGCGGGCGATCGGGGTGATCCTGGGCGGGCACGGCATCACCGCCTGGGGTGACACCTCCGCCGAGTGCGAGCGCAACAGCCTGCACATCATCCGCACCGCCGAAGCCTTCCTGGCCGCGCGCGGAAAGGCGGAGCCCTTCGGACGCCTCCTGGCGGAGTACGCCGCGCTGGAAGAGGGTGCGCGCCGGGAGCGGGCGGCCGCGCTGGCCCCCGCCGTCCGCGCGCTCGCCTCCCAGGACCGGCCGCAGGTGGGCCACTTCGACGACTCCCCCGAGATCCTGGAGTTCCTGTCCCGCGCCGGACACCCGAGGCTCGCCGCGCTCGGCACCTCCTGCCCGGACCACTTCCTGCGCACGAAGGTGCGGCCCCTCGTCCTCGACCTGCCGCCGGCCGCCCCGCTCGACGAGGTACGGGCACGCCTGCGGGAACTGCATGCCGCGTACCGCGAGGAGTACGCGGCCTACTACGCGCGCCATGCGGGCCCCGGCTCCCCCACGATGCGCGGCGCGGACCCGGCGATCGTGCTGATTCCGGGGGTCGGCATGTTCTCCTTCGGCCGGGACAAGCAGACCGCACGGGTAGCGGGCGAGTTCTACCGCAACGCCGTGACGGTGATGCGCGGGGCCGAGTCCGTCTCGTCGTACGCGCCCATCGAGGAGCGGGAGAAGTTCCGGATCGAGTACTGGGAACTGGAGGAGGCCAAGCTGCGGCGGATGCCGAAACCGCGCCCGCTGGCCACCCGGATCGCGCTCGTGACGGGCGCGGGCTCCGGCATCGGCCGGGCGATCGCGCACCGGCTGGCCGCCGAGGGCGCCTGCGTCGTGGTGGCGGACGTCAAGGGCGCTGAGGCGGTGGCCGAGGAACTAGGCGGCCCCGACCGGGCGGTGCCGGTCTCGGTGGACGTGAGGAGCGAGGAGCAGATCGCCGGCGCCTTCCGCGCCGCGGTGCTGGCCTTCGGCGGGGTGGACCTGGTCGTCAACTGCGCCGGGATCTCCTTGTCCAGGCCGCTGCTGGAGACGACGGCGCGGGACTGGGACCTCCAGCACGCCATCATGGCCCGCGGGTCCTTCCTGGTGTCCCGCGAGGCGGCACGGGTGATGACCGAGCAGGGCCTGGGCGGTGACATCGTCTACGTCGCGTCCAAGAACGCGGTGTTCGCGGGCCCGGACAACATCGCCTACTCCGCCGCCAAGGCCGACCAGGCCCATCAGGTGCGGCTGCTGGCGGCGGAGCTGGGTGAACACGGCATCCGGGTGAACGGGGTCAACCCGGACGGCGTGGTGCGCGGTTCCGGGATTTTCGCCGGCGGCTGGGGTGCGCAGCGGGCGGCGACGTACGGCATCGCGGAGGAGGAGCTGGGCGCGTTCTACGCCCGGCGCACCCTGCTGGGGCGCGAGGTGCTGCCCGAGCATGTGGCCAACGCGGTGTTCGCCCTGACGGGCGGGGACCTGACGCACACCACGGGTACGCACATCCCGGTCGACGCGGGTGTGGCGGCCGCGTTCCTGCGGTGAACGCCCCGAACGCGTACGCCGCCGTCGACCTCGGTGCCTCCAGCGGCCGTGTCATGGTCGGCCGGGTCGGACCGGGCACGCTCCGGCTCACGGAAACCCACCGCTTCCCCAACCGCCCGGTACGGCTGCCCGACGGGCTGCACTGGGACGTGCTCGGCCTGTACGCCGGTGTCCTCGACGGCCTGCGCGCGGCGGGACGCGAGGCCCGGCTGACCTCGGTCGGTATCGACTCCTGGGCCGTCGACCACGGCCTGCTGGACGCCGACGGTGCCCTGCTCGGCAACCCGGTGCACTACCGGGACACCCGTACCGAGGACGTCGCCGGGCAGGTGTGGGCGAAGGTCCCGGCGCCGGAGCTCTATGCGCGCACGGGGCTCCAGTACGCCCCGTTCAACACGCTCTACCAGCTGGTCGCTGCCCGGAACAGCGCCCGATTCCAGGCCGCGAGGCAGGTGTTGCTCATCCCGGACCTGCTGACGTACTGGCTGACGGGCGAGCGGGTCACCGAGTTGACCAACGCCTCGACCACCCAGTTGATCGACCCGGGCATCCGTACCTGGTCGCAGGAAGTGGCGGACCGGCTCGGCATCGACCTGACGCTCTTTCCCCCGCTGCGCCTGCCGGGCGCCCCCGCCGGGCGGCTGCTGCCCGCCGTGCTGGAGGAGACGGGGCTGACCGGCCCGCTGCCCGTGACCACGGTCGCCTCCCACGACACGGCGTCCGCCGTCGCCGCGGTCCCGGCCGCCGCCGGGGAACGGTTCGCGTACGTCTGCACCGGCACCTGGTCCCTGGCAGGGCTGGAACTCGACGCCCCCGTGCTCACCGAGGCAAGCAGGCTGGCCAACTTCACCAATGAACTGGGTCTCGACTCCACCGTGCGCTATCTGCGCAACATCATGGGCCTGTGGCTCCTCCAGGAGTGCCTGCGCTCCTGGGGCGGACCGGACCTCGGCCCGCTCCTCGACGCGGCGGCGGCGTGCGCACCGCTCCGGTCGGTCGTGGACGCGGGTGACCCGGGGTTCCTGGCACCCGGCCGGATGCCGGAGCGCATCGCCGCTGCCTGCCTCGCCACCGGACAGCCCGCGCCCGGCGACCACGCGAGCACGGTCCGCTGCGTCCTGGACTCCCTAGCCCTGGCCCACCACCGGGCGATCGCGGACGCCCAGCGCCTGTCGGGACACTCGGTGGACGTGGTGCGCGTCGTCGGCGGCGGCGCGCGCAACTCCCTGCTGTGCCAGCTCACCGCCGACGCCTGCGGACTGCCGGTCGTGGCGGGCCCCACCGAGGCGGCGGCCCTGGGCAACGTACTGGTCCAGGCCCGCGCACACGGCGACACCGGCGGCTCCCTGGCCGACCTGCGCGCCCTCGTGGCCCGCACCCAGCCGCTGAGACGGTACGAGCCGCGGGGCACGACGAGTGCGTGGCGGTCGGCTGGAAAGCGGCTGGGTACGGGCTGAGGTCGGACTCCGCTCGCGGTCACGGCCGGGGAGCAGACCAAGCAATCCCACACAGCTACTGAACCGCAGGCCAAGCGCCCGACCAACCAAACCGAACACGCTGCCTAGCCACGCCCATCACGCCCGAACGCAGCCGCTTCAGCCGTCCCGAGTCCCCCTTCAAAGCCGAAACACCAGACCAAGCAGTCCAGCGCCCCGAAGATCACTGCTCCGTCACAGTGGTCCTGCGGGCACCATCGCGGGTGACGGCACCCTGATGCTGATCAGCCGGAACCCGGACGGCGGGCAGGCGCCGGCGGACCAGCTGCTGCGGCTGACGCAGAACGGGCACTGACCCGCGTGCGGGCCCGGAGCATGCGGCGGACAATGAGAAGGTGATCTTCCGCAGCCGGCGAGCAATCTCCGGGCGGCGGCCGGCCGTATACAGAGGTGTGTCGGGCTTCCGGTTCCCCGTGGGCCGCCTCCCGGACGAGGCTCTTTTGTCCGGGCTGGCCACCGGCGACCCGGAACTCGCCGTCGCCTTCGTACGGAGGTTCCAGCACAGGGTTTTCGGCGTCGCCATGACGGTCATCGGCGACCGGCAGATCGCCGAGGACATCGCACAGCAGACATTCGAACGCGCATGGCGTCATGCGCAGATCTACGACTCGCGCCGCGGCTCGGTCACGACCTGGCTGACGACCATCGCGCACAACCTCGCCGTCGACGCCGTCCGCGCGCGGCGGACGGAGCCGGTGGCACCCGAAGATCTCGACGCGCTGGTCGGCGCCGTCACCGAGACCCCAGAGCGGTGGGCGCTGGCCGACGAGGCCTCGTCCCAGTTGCGGGCCGCCGTGGCACGGCTGCCACGGGGGCAGGCCCGTGCCCTGGTGATGGCGGGCATCTACGGAATGACGGCCCAGCAGATCGCCGACCTGGAGCAGATCCCGCTGGGCACCGCCAAGACACGGATCCGGGCAGCGATGGCAAAGCTGCGGACCACACTCGGGTCTCCGAACCGAGGCGACCATGCCCAGTGACGCGAATTGCGAGAAGCTGCGGGAACACGGCGCAGAGCTGGCCCTGGGCGTGCTCTCCGGCCGCGAGCGGGCCGAGGCGTTCGCCCATCTGGACCGGTGCGCGGACTGCCGGGAGTACGTCGAGCACCTGACATTGGTCGGCGACGGGCTGATCGGGCTGCTGCCCGACCGCGAGCCGCCCCTGGGCTTCGAGACCCGGGTGGGGCGCGCGCTGATCCGGGACGCCGCGGCACAGGAGCCGCGCCATCCCGCGCGCGCATCCGGCCACCTGCCCACCGGCCGGCGCGGCCGCGGCCACCGGGCCCGGCTGCGGCTCGCATCGATCGGGGCCGCTGCGGCGGTCGCCTGCGGGCTCGCCGGCTGGGGGATCAGCACCGCCGTGCAGGAGGTCACCGCATCACCCCCCGCCTCCGTGAGCGAGCCGATGCTGGTCGGAGACCTGACCTCGGCCGCGGACCGCGGGCGGCCCGTGGGCGAGGTGTACGCCCATCCCGGTACCTCCGGCTGGCTCTTCGTGTCCGTCGATCTCGACGGCCGGGGCGCCCGGTACAGCGGCAGGGTCATCTGTCTCCTGGAGCACGCGGACGGCACGACCGTCCGGGTCGGTGACTTCCCCGTGCGGGACGGTCGCGGCGACTGGGGTGCGTCGGCCGCCGTCGACACCGCGGCGGTCTCCGGTGCCCGCCTGACCTCCTCCGACGGCACCGTCATCGCTACGTCCCGGCTACAGGTCGGCCACGTCGAGACGCCGGTGGACTGAGGCCCGGCGCCGTACGCCACGGCCTCAGCAGGGCGGCGCGGGCAGTGCCGACCGCAGAGCGGCGGCCAGTTCGTCGACGGCGGGCCGGGACGAAGGATCGGCCCGCAGGCAGGCGTCGACGGCGCCGGCGACAGCGGACGGCAGGCGCCGCCGGGAGCCGATCGGCGGGGCGCTCCGCTCCAGCTGCGGATACCACTCGCCGGTGCTGCCGGTGCTCTCGCAGGCCCCGTCACCCCGCTCACGCCGCTCGTGCCCGGTACCCGGCCCGTCGCCGTTCTCGCCGTTCTCGGCGCTCGCGGCCCTCGCGTGGTCGTCGTCGCGGGCGAACGGCACGTCACCGCACGCGACTTCGAACAAGGTGATGCCGATGCCCCACACGTCGGCCGCGGCCGTCAGCGGCCCTCCCCTGGCCTGCTCCGGAGCGAGGTAGCCCCGCGTGCCCACCCCGGCGGGCGCGGGCCCGGGGGGCCGCGCGACACTCAGGTCCAGCACCTTCGCGTGACCGCAGTCCACCACCACGTTGGACGGCTTGACGTCCAGGTGCAGCAGGCCCCGGCCGTGCAGGTAGTGGATCGCGGAGCACAGCTGCACCCCGAGCAGCGCCACGTCGGCGGCACCCGGCCGGCGCCGCAACCGGTGCACGAGGTGGGACAGGGTCTCACCGGTCAGCGTCTCCAGCACGACGAGCGGTTCGGGCGACTCGAAGGTCTCGTAGGCCCGGGTCAGATGCGGATGGGTGAACTCCCGCAACCACCCGCCCTCCCGCAGCAGCCGCTCGCGCAGCCGCTTCTCGTCCCGGCGGTCGGGCCGCACGGTCTTGATCACGCACCGGCAGGCCCGTTCCTCGCTCCAGGCGTCGTAGACGTCCAGCCAGCCCGTGCGCGTCAGATGCGCCAGCACCTCGTAGCCCGGAGCCGGTTTCGCGCCCGGCGCGAGGGCGGCGGGCCGCCGCGGGGCGCAGGCGCTCACGACGGCACCGGCCGCATGGCCGCGGACCCGCTCGCGGCGTTCAGCCGGTGGAGCCGGGCGTACGACCCGCCCCGCCGCAGCAGGTCGTCGTGGGTGCCGTACTCGACGACCCGGCCGCGGTCGAGCACCGCGATGTTCGTGGCGTCGCGGACGGTCAGCAGGTTGTGGGAGATCACGATGGTCGTCCGCCCGGCCATGAGCCGCCGCAGCGGGTCCATGATCCGCCGCCCCGACCGGACGTCCAGCCCGCTGGTCGGTTCGTCCAGGAGGAGCACCGGCGCATCCCTGATCATCGCGCGGGCGATGGCCAGGCGCTGGCACTGTCCGCCGGAGAGCGTCCGGCCCCGCTGGCCGACCATCGTGTCGTAGCCCTGGGGCAGATGTTCGATGAAGTCGTGGGCGTCCGCCGCGCGCGCCGCCGCGACGATCTGCGCCTCCGTCGCCTCCGGCCGGCCGTAGGCGATGTTGTCCCGTACGGTGCCCTGGAAGACGAGCGTCTCCTGCAGGACCACCGCGACGTTCTCCCGCACGTCGGACAGACGCAGATCACGCAGGTCGGTCCCGTCGAGGCGGACCGCTCCCCGGTCGGGGTCGTAGAAGCGCAACTGCAGCTTGGCCACCGTGGACTTGCCCGCGCCGCTCGCCCCGACCAGCGCCAGCGTCTGCCCGGCCGCGACCTGCAAGGACACGTCGGACAGGGCCCAGGACGAGGTGCCGGGATAGCGGAAGCCGACGCCGTCGAACTCCACGTCGCCCCGCGCGCGGCCGATCGGCCGGGCGCCCGCGGCCTCGACGACCTGCGGCCGCTGGTCCAGCAGTTCGATGATCCGTTCGGCGGAGGCGGAGGCGGCGTAGAAGGTGGTGCCGAGGCGCGAGAGGTTGCGGACCGGGCTGTAGAGCCTGCCGATCAGCGCGAGGAAGACCAGCAGCCCGCCCAGTGTGAGCTGCCCCTGGGCGAGCTTCCAGGTGCCCAGGCCCATGACCGCCAGGCCGCCCGACACCTCGATCATCTCCACGACGGGTCGGTATACGGCGTGGATCCGCGCCGAGGCCATCACCGCGTGGAACCGGCCGAGGTTCTCCGCACCGAACCGGCGCTGCTCCCATTCCTGCCGGTTGTACGCCTGCACCAGGGCCACGTTGCCCAGCGTCTCCTCGGCGATCGCGCTGATCGAACCGCTGCGCCGCCTGCGTTCCCGGGACGCCTTCTTGATCAGCCGCGAGAAGTGCCGGGCCGCACCCCAGAACATCGGCACGATGGCGAGGGCCAGGAGGGTCAGGTCCCACTGGAGGTAGAACAGCAGGCCGAGGAAGACGCCCAGCTGGATCACGTAGTAGAGGGCGTCCGCCACGCCCGAGAGCAGGAACGTCTCGACCGAGTCGACGTCGCCCGTCACCCGGGAGAGCACGTCCCCGAGCCGCCGGCGTTCGAAGAATCCGAGCGACAGCCCCTGGACGTGTCCGAAGACGGCGGAGCGCAGGGTGAGCAGGAAGCGTTCGCTGACCCAGGTGGACGTCACGTCGTCGGCGAAGCCGAGAACGCCGGAGCCGACGACGAGGCCCAGGTAGGTCGGAGCGAGCCACAGCAGTGGCCCGAGGTCACGTGGGACGAGCACGTCGTCCACGACGATCTTGAAAAGCCATATCTCCCCGGCGTCGATGGCGGGGCCGATCAGGCTGAAGAGGACCACGGGAACGAACCAGCGGCGGCCCCCGCGGGTGTACGGCCAGAACCGCCGGAACACCTCGCGCGGCGCCACCGGCGGCGGGGCCGCGACCACGGCGTCCGACGCCTCACCCACCGTCAGCAGACGCCGAAGACCGTACGCCATGGCATGTGTTCCTCGTGGATCGACATGGATCGACATGGATCGACGGCGAAGCGGACCGGGTTCTTGGTTCCCCTGTCCGCTCAGCCTTCGAGTGGGTCAGTACCGGTTGTTGTCGTTGTGGTCGCCGTGCCCGTGACGGCCGCCGTGGTCGCCGTGGCCCTCACGGTCACCATGTCCGTGACGCCCGCCGTGGCCGCTGCGGTCGTCGTTCTCGGACGTGTCGTTCCCGTGGTTGCCGTGCCTGGCAGGCATGAGATTGCTGAAGATTGCCATGGCTTTCCTCCTGAAACTTGCACCACTTGGGATACGTCCCAGAACGGAAGTTGGATGGCTTTCCGGGACAAAAGCGAAAAAAAGTGTGCGAAGTCGGGGCTGTCGTCCCGGCCGAGCCGCCCCGCCGGCCTCCCGGTGCCACGCACCTCGTCGCCCGCCGTGATCAGCAGCGCCTCGACGCCGGGCAGTGACTCCAGCCACGCTGGCCAGGCCTGCGATCCCCTCGCGAACGCCGCGGTCGCCCAGCAGTCCGCCCGGATCAGCGGCCGGGGGCCCACCACCGTCACCGGGACCAGGTCGGTCACCGTCGACCCGCCCGTACGCGGAGCCATGATGTGCGCGCCCCGCTCCGCCGTACCGGACGTGGCCACCGACAGTTCGTCCAGCCCCGCCGCCGAGATCAGCGCCGCCTGGCCCGCCGAGACGCGGGAGGTCGGACACGCCCACCCACCACGGGCCCGGTGCAGTTCCGGCGTGCCGAGCATCTGGACATCCCCGCCGCCGTTCACGCTGACCCCGCTCACGCCGTCCACCGCCGCCAGCAGCCGGGCCGCAACCTCGGCCGACCGGCCCTTGACGATCCCGGTCGGGGTCCGCTGCTCGAGGATCGGCGGGTCCCTGGCCGCCACCCAGGCGAATCGAGTGAGGGCCTGTTTCTCCCGAACCCTCCTGCGGGCACCCTCCTGTGCCGCAGGCACGCGTCGCCCCGCTGCCGCGACGCCCGCCCCGAATCGCACGGTCCGCGGATACCGTCCGGCACCCGGGCCCCGCTGTGACGCCTCCTTCTTCGATGCCTTGTTGCTGCGAACCAGCGGCCGGAGCGCAGCCGAGGCAGGGGGTGCGTAGGAGTGAATGTCGATGGAGTCTTCGAGGACCGTGGTCCAGAGGGTGACCGCGCAGCTCCTCGGCTCGCACGCCTACTCGCTGCCCCTGTGTATGCGTCTGCGGTACGAGCCCACTGATCCCTACGTCGTCCGTGCCGCCTTTTTCCCCCACAGCGACCAGCCGGTCGAATGGGTCCTGGGTCGTGATCTTGTGGCGGGCCTTCTGGACTGTCCGGCGGGGCTGACGGTGCAGTGATCGTGGCCGACCCGGCTACGGCCGCAGTGTCCCTTTCAGGCCCGCGGATCGCACGGCCAGCAGAGGCGGGGAACGGTGCGTAGCGCCGAGCCGCCTTCGGTGAGCAGCGCTACGGCACACTCGGTATCGCTCGCGCGGACATAGAGGCGCGCCAGCGGGCCGCTTCGGCGAACTGGGACTGTTTCGGCGCGCCCGCCGCCCCGTTCTGCTGCATCTACCGCGACATGGGCGGGCCAATGTCCGACGTCGGTGAGTATCAGAAGACCCGCCCTCCTCAGTCGACTGAGGTGCATGTTGCCGCACCCCCACGGTGCCTATATGTCATATTTTGCCCACATGGTTTCGAGGAAGGGCTCCCTATGAAGATCGCAGTCATCGGCGGTACCGGGCTGATCGGATCGCAGGTCGTCACTGATCTGAACGCCGCCGGGCACGAGGCGGTACCCCACTCGAAGTCCACCGGGGTCGACGTCATCAGCGGCCAGGGACTGGACGAGGCGGTGGCGGGAGCCGACGTCGTCGTCAACCTGACGAACTCCCCGACTTTCGACGAAGCCTCCCCGGCCTTCTTCCAGACCTCGATGGACAAGCTCCTGGCCGCGGCCCACAAGGGCGGCGTCGGTCACTTCGTCATCCTCTCGATCGTCGGGGCGGACCAGGTGCCGGAGCTGGACTACTACAAGGCCAAGGTCCTCCAGGAGCAGATCCTCGCGGCCGGGCCGGTCCCCTACTCGATCGTCCGGGCGACACAGTTCATGGAGTTCATGGACGCCGTCATGTCCTGGACCGCCGACGGCGACACCGTCCGGCTGCCCGCCACGCCGATCCAGCCGATCGCCGCCAAGGACGTGGCCGACGCGGTGGCCCAGGTCGCCGCAGGCGCCCCGCTGAACAGCATGCGCAACATCGCCGGCCCAGAGATCTTCCCCCTGGACGAGCTGGGCCGCATCACCCTGTCCCACCAGGGCGACAACCGCACGGTCGTCACCGACCCCACCGCCGGCATGTTCGCCGCCGTCAAGGGCGACGTCCTCACCGACGAGCACGCCCACCTCGCCCCCACCCGCTACACCGACTGGCTCTCCTGACCCGCTCGCCCTCTGAGGTGCGCAGACCGCGAACAGCCACCCCGGCGCCCGCCTCGCGGGCCGCCGGGCTCGACGCCTTCCGCATCGGCGGCGCGGCGCGGCTCTCGGGTGGGACCTGCCGGTCGACGTCGCATCATTCGACGGCAGGCGCACAGCGTCGGACACGCCGGTACCGGCGGGCGGACCGGGCTTTCCGTTTTCTGTCCACGAGTGTCACCAGTTGCGGGGACTGGCCATGCCCGGGCTGAGTTGGGCTGCGGGGGCGGAGGCAGAGGAAGCGGCGTCGTGATGACCGGTGACTGCCGGCAGGTCCGTTGCTGTAGTCAAAGCCCGTTGTCGCGGTCAGGCCGGCGGGCGAGTGTCGGGGGGCGTATCGAGCCGGGTGCGTTCGCGGCGGTGGGTCCAGTAGGTCTGCCACCAGGTCAACCGGTCGGCGGAGTCCTGCGGGATCGTGCCGGTGATTGCCGACTGCACGAGTGTGACGAGGAGGCCGGCCAAGGCCACGGTGAGCACCACGCCCCACGGGGCGTGGGCGAGGGCGGCGGCAAGGCTTGCGGCGCTGCCGACGCCTGCACCGGCCAGGGCGGTGGTGGGGCTGGGACGGGATCGGCGGTTGGCCTGCGCAATAGGTGTGTGGCGCGCCATCGTGGGCTCCTGGGTCCGCAGTTGGGCGATCTGCGCTCCACCGTCGCGGAACCAGGATTGCTTCAGAACATGACCCGATATTGCTTCAGGGGGGAATGCACATGGCCCGTCCCGGGCGGCCTCTAGGTTCTGTCCGGCGGATCACTGACGGAGCCAGAGCCGGATCGCTGCGGCGGTGACGGTGCCGTGGAAGACGTAGGCCCGCTTGTCGTAACGA
>NZ_JBEZWU010000033.1:0-74543 GCF_040637655.1 Streptomyces sp. NPDC028722 | reverse complement strand
CGCAGCTTCTTACGGGCCCGGGAGAGCCGGGAGGCCACCGTTCCGACCGGAATCCCCAGGGCCCCGGCTGCGGCCTCGTAGTCCAGGCCCTCCCCGAGGCAGAGCGTGATGACCTCGCGCTCCGGTCTGCGCAGCGCGGCAAGGGCGGTCAGGGCCGTGGCGAGGCGCCGCCGATCGTCTACCCGGTCGGCCACCTCGTCGGCGTGGTCGGGCACCGACAGCTCGGCCGCCGCGGCGGCGTTGGCCGCCGCCCGGTAGCGCCGGTTGCTCCGGTACTGGTTGCGCGCCGTGTTGGTGGCGATGCCCAGCAGCCAGGGCCGCAGGGAGCCACCCTCCGGATCGACCCTGTCACGAAGCCGCCACGCCTCCAAGAAGGTCGCCGCCATCACGTCCTCGGCCACCGACCAGTCGGCGGTCAGCCGGAAGGCATGGTTGTAGACCGCGCGGGCATAGCTGTCGAAAAGCTCAGCGAACGCGCTGGACTCCCCGGCCCGTACCCGGGTACGCATATCAGTGCTCACCTCAATGAGCTGTCCGGCACCCGACACCGACTTCCCGTGACCTGCATCACGCTCGATCTCCATGCGCCCCTGCCGTCGGTCGGCCCGGGCACGGCCACGCCCCGTGAGCGCGGACAGGGACAGTCAACAGCGGGGCGACCGGGCCCCTGTCGGCGTGTTCAGACCGCCTGGCGACGCCGGACCACTCCCGCCTCCTGTGCCCGGGGGTGGTGCGGGGCACACAGCGGACCAGGTCTTCGTCGATGTCGGCGCCGTTCACGGGGGTGACTCTACGAACCGCATGCCCGGTAGACGAAGGCCGGGGGGAGGTTCGGCCATACGGTGCGGGTGCGCTCGACGGTCGGGAAGCGCTCGCGCAGGGCGGCGGCGAGCGCGCGGCCGGGCGAGGTCCAGGCCCGGGGGGTGTAGGCGAACGTGGTGAACCGGCCGCCCGGTGCGAGAGATTTCGCCACGGCGTCGAGGGTGTGCCCGCGTCCGCGCCGGCATGACGGTCCACGGCAGCCCGGAGACCACCGCGTCCACGGGGCCGTCCGCGAACGCCGTCAGGTCAGCCGCCGCTCCGTGCACGACGGTGAGCCGCTCGTCATGGTGGGTGGCCGCCAGACGGTCCGCGAGGTCCGCGTTGAGCTCGATGGCGACCAGACGGGCGGCGGACGGTGCCCGGCGCAGCACGGCCTCGGTGACACGCCCGTACCCGGACCGACTTCGACGACGAGACGGGCGTTCTCCAGACCGATGTCACGGGTCATGGCCGCGGCCAGCCGCCGTGAGCTGGCGGCGACCGCGCCGGTCATGAGGGGGCTCCTGAGGAACTGCGTGGTGATCGACACGACGGTCATGCTCGGCAGCCGCGATGTGGCCGCGTGTCGTACGCCGGGGCCGCCCGCCTAACCCGCGCCTGCTCGTCGGACTCAACGAGATCACACTCGTCGCCGTTTCCCCGGCGACCGTGCAGCGCCTGCTGGGCAAGAAGGCCGGCCGCCTCGCCGCCGACCGCGCCCGCGGCATCGACTCCCGCCCGGTCGTCCCCCGCCCGCTGCCGTACACCACCGCTTCCCCCACCACCCTCGACGGCGCCACGTTTGGTCCGCCTGGCTCGACCTCGTCGTCCGGCTCGGCCTCCGACTGCGCCGCCGCAACCAAGCCGTCCGCGCCCTGATGTCCGTGGGCGGCACCGGCTGGGGGAAGACCCGCCGCCTGCCCGAACCCTCCGCACACCAGGACCTGCGCATCCTCGCCTACCAGTTCCTGGACGCCGCCGGCTTGCAACGCGTCCACCTGACCGGGCTCGTACTCGCGGGCGAGGACCTCGTCGATCAGCAGGTTGCGGTCGACGAACCGGCGCACCAAGAACGCCGTCACGTTCGCCTTCTCGTCGTACGCGGTCGGGTTCGGTATGCCGAGCGCGTACGGCGATCGGGTCCACCGCCGCGCCGCTCGAGGTCGGCGGGGAGGGCATCGCGGCCCGGATGACGTCGGCCGAAACCGCCTTGTGTCTACGACCCGAAGCGCAGCCGGCTGCCGAAGCACGGGCCGGAACACTGCCTCGCCAGGCTCGAGACCTCACCCGAGCCCGCTGCCCCCCGCACCGTCACCGCAAATCACAGCTAGGCACACAAGAGCGTGGGACCGGGTCCACCGGCGACTGACACATTGGGCCGTCTGGCTGGACAACGACGGCGAACTCCCGCTGATCTGAGGACATTGATCCACCTGGAGGGCGAGCACCTCTCGAAGAACCGAGCGGCACCGGCGGTGTAGTTGTGGTCTCGAAGACCGGCGCCACGGGTCGGGACGTCGACCGGGCCTGGCGCACGTTTTCCTGCGGAGATTCGACCGACGCTCGACAGGCAGGCAGGCAGGCAGGCAGGCAGGTCGGCCCGGCCGTGGCCACGACGGAGGGGGTCCTCCCGGGGTCCGGGACGCCCTCCCTCGTGAGCAAATCATGCCGCGTGCGGCCGCAGCGCGGCCAGCCGACACAGGGGCGCCTCGTGAGTGCCTGTTCCTACCCAAGCGACCCCCAGGGAGGGCTTTGGGAGGGGAGCGCGCCCATGGTGGAGTGAATGGGGGGAGTGGGTGGCCCCGGCTTGGCTGGCGCGTGGACACATCCTTGCTCACCTGAGGATTCCGCGACATGCCAGCTGGACTGCCGCCGATCGGCGCCGAGATCCCCCCTTTCGCCTCGCCATCGACACCCCGCTCGAAAGCGCAACCGACCTCGTCTCTGCGGTGCGGGCAGAAATTCACCGATCAGCGCTGGGAGGAGACCACCGCGCGGTGGCGCCTGGGCACCCGGGGACGCGGCGGTGTGCGGCGACTGCCACGCCGACGACGTCGCCCGTGAGGAAGCCACCGCCGAAGCCGCCCGCCTCCAGGCCGCCACGCCACCCGAGTCGGAGTACGACCACGACCAGGAGGCGGGCAAGTCCCGCCGTGCCCCGTTCCGCTACCGCGGCTGATCCCACACGGCGACGCCGTTCCTCCCACCGGACACGGGGGAGAGGGCGGCGTCGATGAGCAGCGGCCCCGCTCAGGCCGGGGCGGCTTGCCTCGCCGGCGCGGTAGGTGGGGAGCGCAGGCCTTCCTCCACCGCGCGCAGCTGCTCCCAATGGTTGGCCGCGACCATCCGCCACGCCACAGAGGAGTCACGTCGGCCAGGTCCTCCCGCGTGTAACGGCCTCTTGAACTCTTCGGTCATGGCATGGACCGCAGGGGCGGATGCTGCGTCGTTATCCCTGGGGGTTGGAGCAGGGGCGGCGGTTCGGGGCCCGGATCCACGGTGACAACGACGCCGGCGGCCGCGTGGTCGAAACCGGCGGGCCAGCGAGTGTGCTCGCTGGCCATTGCGCCGGTCAGACGTGTCTGGAGAAGGTCGGCCGTGCTCAAGTTGCAGCCACGCAAGTCCGCTAGGCGCAGGTCGGCGCGGCGGAAGACAGCGTCGCCTGCGTCGGCCTTGCGCAGGTTCGCCTCGCGCAGGTCCGCTTCGGTGAAGTCCGCGTCACGCAAGTCGGTCTTGACCAGCCGTGCGCCCCGGAGGTCGGACCGAACGCAGCGGGCCCGGCGCAGGATCGCCGTCTGGAGGTCGGCGTGCCGCAGGTTGACCGAGACGAGGGACGCCTGCGTCAGGTTGGCGTGGTACAGGCCCGCCGCCTCCATACAGGACCGGTCGAGGTTGACCTCATGCAACCACAGCCCGTCGCAGTCGGCCCGGCGCAGGTCCGTGACGCTGAGGTTGACCCAGGACTGCTCCCGGGGTTGCAGCAGCAGCACGCCGAGCCCGGTCAGCGCCACCTGGGCGTCGGCGGCACGGACCTCCAGCGGCACGATGTCGTTGATGGGCACGTCCGCCGCTGGAGCGTCCGGTCGAGCGGGCGGCCAGGGCAGGTGTGTACGCAGGTAAGCGGCCTGCATGGAGATGACGGCCTCGCGGTCGCGGGCGGAGTGCTCCGCGATTCGCCACAGTGCGTGGAGCCCGCCGATGCGTGTTTCCAGCTTGTCACTGCCCAGTTGATCGACGGCCGTGCTGAACCGGTCGGTGACATAGCCCTCCTGAGTGGCGCGCAAGGTGTCCTGGCTGACGCGGAGTTGCCTCCAGGTGGCGTACGCGCCGAACAACACGACCATGCCGCCCACGGCCTGGAGAAGTGTCGTACGGACGTCGTTCACCGCCTTCAGCCGGTCCTGCGCAACGACGCTCGCCCCGGCGAGATCGTGGTCGACCACCACACCCGGCAGGACGACGAACACCGCGCCCAGAGCGGCCAACCCCGCCGTCCCGGCCAGCAGGGCCGCGATCGCACGATGCCTGACCAACCGGTCGCGCCACGGCCTGCGGCCACGACCCGGCTCCCCGATCTCCATGGGCATGGGAGCCTAGGCGCCGCTCAAAAAACGATCAAGATGCACGACGCTGCCTGCGCAGGCGCCACATACGGCACACGATCCCGGAACCGAGGGATCAGCGGGCCAACCGGCGACGCAGAGGCGGAGAAGGTGGCAGGCCCGCCGGCTTCGACCGCGACCGCTACCGGCGCCGCAACGAAGTTGAGCGGACTATTCAGCCGACTCGAGAACTCCTGGGCGTTGGCCACTCGTTACGACAAGCGCGCCTACGTCTTCCACGGCACCGGCACCGCAGCAGCACTCGGGCCCTGGCTCTGTCAGTGATCCGACGGACAGAACCTGAGCGCGGGTAGATGGGTGACCGGCTCGGTGTACGACAGCCGTACCCAGCGGCGCACCGCGTGGGTGCGGCTGGACCACCTCCGTGATCTGCGTCGCGCTCGCCATCTTCAGTGCACCAGCACCCGCCGGGCGTCCTTCGGTCATGGCGCTCGCCCGGGGCGGCAGGGGGCCGCGGGCAGCAACCGGAATCGAGAGCGTCGACTCCTGGCGCATCGACGTCGCGCGCCCGCTTCAGATCTGGTTGAGGCCGCCGTCGACGAAGAGTTCCGTACCAGTGACGAAGCTGCTCTGGTCACTGGCGAGGAAGAGTGCGGCGGCGGCCACCTCGTCAGGGCGGCCCATGCGGCCCAGCGGCACCTGGTTCGCGAAGAAGTCCCACAGCTCGGCCGCCTCGTCCGCGCCGGGGGCGAGGCCGGCGTTCCCGGGTGTCTCGATGGGGCCGGGGACGAGTGTGTTGACACGGATCCCCCGGTGCTTGAGCTCGTTGGCCCAGGTACGGGAGAACGAACGGATGGCGGCCTTGGACGCGGCGTAGACGCCGAACGCCTCGCCACCGGAGGTCGCCGCGGTGGAGCCGGTGAGAATTACCGAGGCACCGTCGTTGAGCAGCGGCAGCGCCTTCTGGACGGTGAAGAGGGTGCCCCGCACATTGATGCCGAAGGTGGTGTCGAAGTGCTGCTCGGTGACCTGCTCCAGGGTGGAGAACTCACCGCCGCCCGCGTTGGCGAACAGCACGTCCACGCGCCGCCCCTGGTCGGCGACGGCGGCGTAGAGCCGGTCGATGTCGGCCGGATCGGAGACGTCGCCCCGGACTGCGGTGGCGTTCGGGCCGATCTCGGCCAGTGCGGCGTCCAGCGCCTCCTGCCGTCGCCCGGTGATGAAGACATGCGCGCCCTCGGCGGCGAAGCGCTTGGCGCTGGCCAGCCCGATGCCACTGTTACCGCCCGTTACCACAGCGGTCTTCCCGTCAAGCTGTCCCATGATTGGAACTCCGGTTCTCTACGGACCATGACCGGCCCTGAAGATTGATGGTGTCGCCGCCCGGCAGAAAGCCCGAACGTGGAAGAGAGGTCGCCGGCGGCGTGCTGATCCGGCCCCGAAGGGTGTGTGTGAAGCGATTCTGGGTTACCGCGACGCCAGGACATCCCGCAGGACATCGGCCAGCGTTATCCGGTCCAATTCGGCGCGAACGGCTTCCTCGACACGGGCGTACACCGGACGCATCGCGGGCTGGATACCGGAACCGACCGGACAGCCGAGGTTGGGTTCCGAGCGGTGCATGGCGAACAATGGTGACGGCTCGATCGCCTCGTACACGTCCCGCAGGGTGATGTCCTCCAGCGGTCTGGCGAGTACCCACCCTGCGTCGGCGCCGCGTCGCGAGTGCACCAGTCCGGCATCGCGCATCCGGCCGAGCAACCGCCGGATCACGACGGGGTTGGTGTTGACGCTGCCCGCGACCCCCTCGGATGTTGCTGTTCCGTCGCCGATCCGGCGGTGCAATTCGATCCACGTCAGCGCGTGCGCCGCCACGGTGAGCCGGCTGTTGCCCGCCACGTGACCACCTCCTTGGAAGTAACCGTAATTGTTACATCTGGGGTCGTCAAGCGAGTGCCGGCGACGCCGCGGGAGGAGACTCGTCGGCACGGGCAGCGACGTCCGCGGGTCGCATCGGTTCGCGGCTCGCGCTCCGCCTGCGCAGTTGCCGCCCCTCCCGGACCGGCGCACCCTGGAAGTCGGCACGACCGGTCCGTGCGCGAGCCTGTGCGGAGCGACCAGCGTCGGCACAGCCAGTACACGTCGCCAACGACACAGAAGTGACGATCGCCATGGGGAATTCTGATCGTTTCTCGTTCACCTTGCACAACATCACGACGACTGTCAGTGATATCTACGCGTCCGTCGATTGGTGGCAGCGGGTCTTCGGGCTCGAACTCCTCGCGACATCGCGCTTCGACGCGATCAACGCCGACGTGGCCTTTCCGCAAGGGCCCGGCTTCAAGCTCGAACTGCTCCGGACTCCCGACGGCTTCCGGCTGCCCGAACTCACTGCCGATCCTCCCGCTCACATCGGGCCGACCGGCACCAAGGCACTCGTCTTCCGCGTGGACGACCTCGCCGCCGCGACACAGTCGTTCCGCGACCACGGGGTCGCCTTGGTGTGGAGCGAGCAGGACCTCGGGGACGGCGGTGTCTCCACCGCCATCCGCGACAACGACGGCAACTTCATCAACGTCTTCCAGGAGGACGCGAGTTCGGTCGGCTGACCTGCGCACCGTGGAGCCGCCGCAGGCCCTGCGGACCGCGGGTGACCGGCTCCGGTCGGCTGCCCTCCTCCGGCTGAGCACGGGACGAACGGCGGCCGCGGTGGCGCCGAGAGGCGCCCGTCGAGGACACCACTCACCGCCCGCGCGAGGAACGAAACGTGGGTGGGACCTATCCAACCCGGAAGGGGCACCCCATGAGCACGGTCACCACCACGGACGGCACGAGTATCTTCTACGTCGACTGGGGGCCGAGGGATGCGACACCGCTCGTCTTCCACCACGGCTGGCCCCTGAGCTACGTGGACTGGGACAACCAGCTGCTGTACTTCCTCTCCAAGGGCTACCGGGTCATCGCGCACGACCGTCGTGGTCACGGGCGCTCCGGCCAGCCGTCGTCGGGTCATGAGATGGACACCTACGCCGCGGACGTGGCCGCCGTGACCGATGCGCTGGATCTGCGGGACGCCGTGCACATCGGGCACTCCACCGGAGGCGGTGAAGTGGTCCACTACGTGGCGCGTGCAGAGCCCGGGCGCGTCTCCAAGGCGGTGATCGTGTCGGCGGTGCCGCCCGTCATGGTCAAGAAGGAGAGCAATCCCGAGGGAACCCCGATCGAGGCGTTCGACGAGCTGCGCGCCGGACTCGCCGCCAACCGCGCCCAGTTCTACATCGACGTGGCGTCCGGGCCTTTCTACGGCTACAACCGGCCCGGTGCCGAGGTGAACCAGGGGCTCGTCGACCGGTGGTGGGCGCAGGGAATGATGGGGGCCGCGAACGCGCACTACGAGTGCATCAAGGCGTTCTCCGAGACGGACTTCACCGAGGACCTGCAAAAGATCGATGTCCCGGTGCTCGTCATGCACGGCACCGACGACCAGGTCGTTCCCTACGCGGACGCGGGACCGAAGAGCGCTGAGATCCTGCGGAACGCGACCTTGCAGACCTACGAGGGATACCCGCACGGGATGCTGTCCGTCTACCCGGATGTCCTCAACCCCGTGATCCTCGACTTCCTCAAGGCATAGTCGGCCGGTGGCCGCGAGGCAGACCGTGCGGTGCAAGACGTTGTCCAGTCCGGTGGCCCGCAAGAGGGTGGCCCCACAAAGCCGCTTCCACCCTCGCCCCCGAACGGCCGGCCGCGGCACGATCACGGTTGCCGCCGGGAGCTGCATCCCCGCGCCCACCATGTCGATGACCGGCTCGGGACCGAGTGCGCGCAGTGTCTCCACTGCGGGGGCGATGCGCAGGTCGATCCCGCCAATCCGCTGGGACGCAGCCGGTGCACGATCTCCTCGGGGACAGCCCCAGTGGTTGTCCTTGTCGGCGTCGATGAACGCGCACCACCGTGACCTTTCGCCCCGCTCACCGGTGTGAGGGAGGCGAAAGGGCTTCCGCAGCCGGGGAGCTGAACCGTCGATGGCCCTCCGGAGCCGGCCAGGAACCGCTCACTCGCTGCGGAACGTTCCAGGGGTTGGCGCGTCGCAGCGGTGCGGGGAGGAGGCTTTCCGGCATGTTCTGGTAGGCCACGGGCCGCATCCATCGTGCTACGGCCCTGCTGCCCACGCTCGTGTGCAGGGGAGAGGTGGTCGAGGGCCACGGCCCGCCGTGGTGCATCGCGGCGGTCACCGCCACACCGGTGGGCCAGCCGTTCCAGATCAGGCGTCCGACGTGCAGCGCGGCTGACAGGCGGTGGAAGAGGGTCTCGTCCTCGTGCTCCTGTCCCTGAATGGTCGCCGTGAGGCCGCCCGGCAGAAGGCGCAGGGTCTCCAGCAGGTCCTCGGCCGATGTGTAGGTGATGACCAGTGAGGCGGGGCCGAAGCATTCCCGGAGCAGTTCGGGGCATGCCCGGATGTCCTCGGCCGTGGTCGTGAGGAGAGCGGGAGTACCGGCCCGGGGATCGTCCGGTTCCTCGGCGCGATGCAGCGAACGCACCGCGGGATGACCTGTGAGTTCTTCGAGAGTGGCGCGGTAGGCGGTACTGATCCACGGTCCGAGCAGGGGGGCCGGGCCGACGGCCCCGATCACCCGGCGCAGGTCGTCCTCCAGACCGTGGCTGGCCGGCAGGAACAGCAGGCCGGGTTTGGTGCAGAACTGGCCCTGGCCCAGGGTGGCCGAGCCGATGTACTCGCGGACGATGTCCGCCCCGCGCGCCGCGGTGGCCGCCGGTGTGACCACCACCGGGTTGAGCGAGCCCAGTTCCCCGTAGAAGGGGATCGGGTCGGGACGGCTGTTGGCCAGGTCGAACAGTGACCGGCCGCCGGACGTCGAGCCGGTGAATCCGACTGCTCGAACGGCGGGATCGCTGACCAGGTTCCGGCCTGTCTCCCGGCCGTGGACGACGGTCAGGACGCCTCCCGGGATCACCCCGGCCGCCAGTTCGGCGGTCAGGTCCGAGAGCCGGGGGTGCCCCTCGTGCGCCTTGACCACCACGGGGCAGCCCGCCGCGAGCGCGCTCGCGGTGTCCCCGCCCAGTATGGAGAAGGCGAACGGAAAGTTGGAGGCCGAGAACACGGCGACCGGTCCGAGCGGCACCAGCATGCGGCGGATGTCGGGGCGGGGCGCGGGCTGCGCCGTGGGGTCGGGCAGGTCGATCATCACGTCGAGGAACTCGCCCGCTTCGACGATGCCGGCGAACATCTCCAGCTGCCCTTGAGTTCGCCGGATCTCGCTTCGCAGGCGTTCCACTCCCAGGCGGGTCTCGTCCTCGGCCACGGCGGCAAGGTGAGCGGCGTTCTCGCCCAGCGTGCGCGCCAGACCGCGCAGGAGCGAAGCCCGGGTGGGGAGGGGAAGCGCGGCGAGGGCCGGGGCGGCCGCGCGTGCGGCGGCCGCGGCGAGGGCCGCGCTCGTGGCGGCGGGTGCCGGGGCGTCCTGGGATGCGTCCGGGGTGGGGGAAGTCATGTGCTGCCTCTCGGTGGGCGGGCTGACGGTCGGGGGCGTCACCGGGGCCGGTGGTCGGCCGCCTGTGCCAGCAGCTCGGTGATGTGGACGGCCTTCACCCGGGACCGGGCACGGCGCAGGCCGGTACGCAGTTGGCGCAGGCAGCCCGGGTTGACCGCGGCGACGTAGTCGACGCCGGCGGCCTCGATCTCCCGGATCCTGGCGTCGAGGATGCGGCGGGACTCACGCGGCCTGAGCAGTGAGTAGGTGCCCGCCGCCCCGCAGCAGGTGGCGGCGGAGGGCAGTTCGACGTAGTCGGCGACCTGGCCGATCAGGTCCCGGGGTTCCTGCCACACGCCGAGTCCGTTGCGCAGGTGGCACGAGTCCTGGAGCGCGACCTTCGCCCGGCGGCCGTCCACCCGGAGTTCACCCGTGGCACCGTGGTCGGCCAGGTGGGTGGAGATCTCTCGAACCCGGTCCGAGCCGAGGACCGAGGACAGATGGGCGGCGCAGCCTCCGGAAGTGGTGAGGATGGTGCCGGGCAGGTCGGTGGCCAGCCGGCGGGCGAGGCGTTCACCGGTGGCGGTGTCGCCGTTGTGGGCGTGCAGGGCTCCGCAGCAGCCCTGGGCGGCGGGTGCCGTCAGTCCGGGCAGCAGCCTGCGGGCCGCACGGCTTACTTCGGGAAACAGCACACGCTCGAAGCACCCGAGCATGAGAGACACCGGCGGAACGTCGGTCCTTCCCACGGGTGGTTCGCCGGCGGCGGCTCGCCGCAGCGTGCCCAGCGGCCGGAAGACCAGCCGCATCCGGGCGGCCAGCATGAGGGCCCGGGCGAGCAGGGGCTGCCTGCGGCCCTTCCACTGGTGGTCGCGCCATTGTTCGAGGAGTTGCCCGTACTCGACCCCCGCCGGACACACCGGTTCGCAGGCCCGGCAGCCCAGGCATTGCGAGGACTGCTCCTGGAGCGTGGGATCGTACGGGTCGAGGTTGCCGTCCTGGAGGGCGCGCATGAGGTTGATCCGGCCCCTCGGGGAGGATGCCTCGTCCCCGGTTTCGGCGTAGGTCGGGCACGCGGGCAGGCAGAAACCACAGGAGATGCACCGGGACAGCAGGTCGGGGTCGAAGACGGGGTCGGTCATGAACCCAGCTTTCCGGGATTGAGGATTCCGGCCGGATCGAAGGCGTCCTTGACCCGGCGCAGCAGCGCGACCTGGTCGGGGCCGAGCTGTGCGGACAGGTACGGGAGCTTGGCCGCTCCCACGCCGTGTTCGCCGGTGATGGTGCCGCCGAGTTCGATGGCGGTGGTGAAGATGTCCGTGAAGGCGTGTTCCGCGCGCGCGATGGTCTCGGTGTCCTCGCGGGAGCCGATCACGCAGGTGGGGTGGAGGTTGCCGTCGCCGGCGTGGCCGAAGGTCGCGATGGTGACGCCGTGCCGCTCGGCGATGTCCTCGATGCGCTGGACCATCTCGGCGATGCGCGGGCGCGGGACGGAGGCGTCCTCCAGGATGGTCAGCGCACCGAGCCGGGACAGTGCCGGCAGGGCGCACCGGCGTGCGGCGAGCAGGGCCTCGGCTTCGGCGACTCGGGCGGCGGTGGTGACTTCCAGCGCGCCGTGGGACGTGCAGGCGTCGCTCATGCGGGCCAGGGCGTGTGTGACGGTGTCGGGTTCGCCGTCGTCGCCGAAGAGGAGAAGTGCGCCGGCGTCCGTGCGCAGACCGAGCCCGGCGAATGCTTCCACCGCTCGGATGTAGGGCCGGTCGAGGAATTCGAGGGTGGCGGGCAGTAGTCCGCCGGAGATGATCGCGGTGACGGCGCGGCCCGCGGCGGCGAGGTCGGGGAAATAGGCGACCCCGGTGCCGGACGTCCGTGGCGCGGGCCGCAGCGCGAGGGTGGCCTCGGTGATCACGGCCAGGGTGCCCTCGGAGCCGGTGAGCAGGCGGGTGAGGTCGTAGCCGGCGACGTCCTTGTGCAGGCGTCCGCCGGTGCGGAGTACTTCTCCCGTGGGAAGGACGGCTTCCAGGCCGAGGACGTAGTCGCGGGTGACGCCGTACTTGAGGCCGCGCAGTCCACCGGCGTTGGTGGCGATGGTGCCGCCGATCGTCGCGACGGTGCGGCTGCCGGGGTCGGGTGCCCACAGGAGGCCGTGGTGAGTGGCCGCGTCGGCGAGTGCTGTGCTGGTGACACCGGGCTGGACGCGGGCGAGAAGTTCGGCGGGGGCGATCTCCAGGATGCGGTCGAGACGGGTGAGGGCCAGGACGATGCCGCCGCGCAGGGCGACGGTAGCGGCGCACAGGTTGGAACCGGCGCCGCGCGGGACGACGGGAATGCCGTACCGGGCGGCGAGGCTCAGGACGGCCGACACCTGCTGCGTGTCGGCGGGGAAGACGACGGCGTCGGGCCGGGCGGTGAACAGAGGGGTGGCGTCCCGGCTGAAGGGAACGAGGTCGCCGTCCGTCTCGCGGTAGTGCGCGTCGCCGACGATGGATTTCAGCGCGGCTCTGACAGGGGCTTGCACGGTTGCCTCCTGGGCCGGCCCCCGCCCGTGTCGGGCGGGGACCGGCACGGCGTTAGAACGTGAGGGTGGAACGGTCCGCGATGAGCACGGGCGAGTCGTACACAGGTATGTCTTCGAAGGTGTAGGTGCTGCCCTGCACGGACCAGTCGGCGGCCGGGATGTCGTGGACGGCTCCGGTGCGTACGTCGACGTAGACGGGGTCGGTGAAGTCGCCGTCGGTGAAGGTGAGATCCGTCGGGGTGGAGGCGTTGCTCTCGCTGGGCCTGGCCGCTCCGGACCAGACGCCGACGATCTGCCGGCCGGTGCCGCGCTTGGCGAACGCCTGCACGGTGAGCGACGTGTCGGGTGTCGCGTTCCAGTGGTAGCCGGGCAGCGGCTTCACGGTGCTGTCGAAGATCGATGCCGCGGTCTGGACGGCGTAGTACGAGGGCTTGGCGTAACGGATGCTCTTATCGGTGTTGGTCTGCAGCAGTCCCTTGCTGTTGACCTTTCCGGGGTAGTGCAGGTCGGAGATGCTGAAGACGCTGGTACTGATGCCGCGTCCGAGATCGTTGAGCACACGGCGCAGGACCCACTTCGACTGGCTGAGTTCCGTCCAGTCCAGGTCACCCAGGGCCCCGAAGCTGCCCGGCCTGCTGGGTGCGCCGTTCTCGCCCTGCCGCAGGACGGTACCAGGGGCGTACCGGGTGATCAGTGCCCGGATCTTCTCCACCTGTCCGTAGGTCCAGGTGTCGTCGGGGTTGGGGTTGTACGGGTGGTAGCTGATGCCGTCGAGCAGGCCGGCCTTGCCCTTGTCGGAGAGTTTGACCAGGAAGTTCTGGGTGTAGGGAACGTCGATGCTCGCCTCTGCCGGGCCGTAGATGACCGCCTTCGGCTGCTCGGCTCGTACGAGGGTGGCGGTGTGGATGAAGAAGTCGGTGTAGTCCGCCACGGGGATGCCCGCGAGGTTGGGCTCGTTCCAGATCTCCCATTCGGCGACGCGGCCCTTGTACCGCTTCACCATGGCGGTCACCCAGGCGTCCCATCCGGCCAGCGCCTCGGCGGAGGAGGGCAGATGGGCACCGAGACCGGAACCACCTCCACCGTCGTAGACGCTGTTGCCGTAGGAAAGCTGGACCCAGGGCTTGACTCCTCGGCTGCGGGCGTCGTCGACGATCCGGTCCAGCCAGGCCCAGTCGTAGACACCCTTGGTCTTCTCCGTCTTCGCCCAGCCGGCCTGGAGCCGGACGCCTGTCGTGCCCAGCCGCCCCAGGTAGGGCGCGTACGCCTGGTAATCGGTGTAGTCACGGTCCAGGGTCTCGGCCCCGACGAGGAGTTCGGAGGTGCCGACCTGGGCAGCGGTGCGCGGGGCGACCGAGCCGAGGTACGGCCAGTTCTGCGGAATGCTCTCCGTGGTGGTGCGGACGTCGTCGATCCAGGCGGTGCCCGTGCCGGCGGTGGAGACGCCGGCCTGGAGACTGCCCAATGTCTTGGTGGTGGTCCGGAACGCCAGTCGTCGTGCCTTGCGTTCGCCGTTGACGTACACCTCGGCGGTCGCCGTGGACGGGTGGGCGACGACCCTGATGTCGTACCAACGGTCGGCGGTGTAGACGCCCAGGTCGATCCGTCGGGACGCGTCGTAGGTGTACAGCCGCCCGTCGGTCCCCATGGCCACGGTGACACTGTGTCCGCCGCTGCCGTCGAGGTGCACGCCGATCGTCGCGGAGGTCTGCGCGGCACGCAGCCGGAAACCCGCGACGACGGTCGACGATGTGCTGCCGAAGGTCGTGCTCGCGGTGACCGGGGCGGTCGTGGAGGTGTCGCGCAGCCGCAGGCTCCGGTCGACGGTGCCGGGTACGTCCTGCACGGTGGCGTCCCCGCCGGATTCCGTGACGGACCAGCCGGCGGGCGTGGTGCCGGGTGCGGCGGTGTCGAAGTCGCCGGTCACGTCCGCGGCGGTGGCCTGCCCGGCGGTGGCGACGGAGATCAGGCTCCCGACGAGCGTGCCGGCCATGAGGAACAGGAAGGGTTTCCTGTAGGGGGTCGAGGAGGGGGTGACCATGGTTCCTGCCTTCTTCCTTTGCAGCTGGTCCGGCCTGGTGGCCGGCCCGCGGCGGGGCCGCCCCGCCGCGGAGGGACGGGGTCAATCGCCGAGCGACGGGGTGAGGCGGCTCGCCTCGTAGGCGCGCAGGGTCCCGGCGTCCGCCGGGTAGGTACCGCGCAGGGGGGCGCCGGCGGCGACACGCTCGGTGATGAACACCTCCAGCCGCTCCTGCTCCCGCGCCTGACGGGCGATCGCGGGCACGAGGTGGCGGGGTACGCAGACCACACCGTCGCTGTCGCCGACCAGCACATCACCCGGATAGACGGCGACGCCGGCGCACCCCACCGGGACCTGGAGGTCGACGGCGTGGTGCAGGGCCAGGTTGGTCATCGCCGCCGCACCCGTGGCGTAGACGGGCAGCGGGAGGTGCCCGATCTCCCCGATGTCGCGCAGTGTGCCGTCGGTGACCAGCCCGGCGGCGCCGCGGACCGAGAGCCGGGTGAGCAGGATGTTGCCCGCGGAGGCGGCTCGGCCCTCACCGCGGCAGTCGAAGACGAGGACCTGCCCGGGGCCGACCTGTTCCACGGCGGCGCGCTGGGGGTGGTCGTAGTCGTCGTACACGTCGAGGGTGTCGATGTCCTCGCGTGCCGGAATGTAGCGCAGGGTGAATGCCTCACCGATCATGCGCGGTGCGCCGGGCGTGATGCGGGTGAGTCCGGCGAGGAAGGTGTTGCGCAGTCCGAGCTTGAAGAGCTGGGTGGTGATGGTGGCGGTGCTGGCCTCACGCAGAGCGGCCAGGTCGTCGGGGTCGAGCGGCGCCTGGGGCGTCTCGGTCATGATGCGGGTCCTTCGGGGTGGTGGGTGGTGGCGTGCACCGGGGTGATGGCGGGTGAGTCGAGGGTGGGGTCGGTGCCCGGCGGCCTGATCTGTGCCGTCAGACCGCCGTCCACGGTGAGCACCTGACCGGTGATGAAGGAGGCGTCCCGCGAGGCCAGGAAGGAGACGGCCGCGGCGACATCGGAGCCGTCACCCATGCGGCCCAGGGGCACCGGTTGGACGCGGGCGCGTTTCCGGGCGGCGTCCAGCAGCTCGTAGCGGTCGTTGATGACGGGGCCCGGCGCGACGGCGTTGACGCGGATGCCCAGCGGGGCGAGCTCCAGAGCCGTCGCCCTGGTGGTGGCTTCGACGGCGCCCTTGGAGGCGTCGTAGGCGACGGCCGAGCGGTGGGCGCGGGTCGCGCCGACGGAGGAGATGTTGACGATCGCCGCGCCGGCCGGCATCACCCTGGCCGCCGCGACGGTGCACAGGAACGTGCCACGGGCGTTGACCGCGAAGACCCGGTCCCAGTTCGTGGGGGCGAGATCGAGCAGACGACCGCGCCCCAGCATCGCGGCGGCGGCGTTGTTGACCAGCACGTCCAGTCCGCCCAGCGCATCCACCGCACGGGACACGCAGGCCTCGACCTGCGCCGGGTCGGAGACGTCTCCCGGACACGCCACGGCACGCGCCCCGCCGTCCCGAAGAGCTGTCGCCGCCGCTTCCGCTTCTCGCTCGTCCGGGCCGTTGACGGCGATGGCGGCGCCCTCGGCGGCCAGCCTGACGGCGATGGCGAGGCCGATGTTGCGGGCTCCGCCCGTGATGAGGGCGACCCGGCCGGCGAACCGCCCGTCCACCGCGGGCGCTTCGTGACGGGCCCCCGTCACCGCGCGACCTCCTGGCGGTCGACGACGGCGGCGGCGCTGGTGGCCGCCCAGGTGAGCGGGCCCGCCGACGCCTTCACCAGCTCCGGATCGAGCCGCATGCCCAGGCCTGGACCTGACGGCACGTACAGCCTGCCGCCCGCGTAACTTACCGGGTCGGTGACCACGTCCCGCGTGTAGAGCAGCGGGCCCACCGGGTCGCTGGGCACGGTGACCGGAGACATCGCCATGGCGACATGGGCGGCGGCGGCCGTACCGATGGACAGTTCCTGGGTGGTGCCGACCAGACACGACTTCCCGGCGGCCTCGGCGATCGCGAAGATCCGTCGGGCGGGGGTGATACCGCCGATGGCGATGACACTGACGTTGAACACGTCGACCGCGTCGGCGGCGACCAGGTCGAGCGCCCACCGGAAGCCGTAGACGTGCTCGCTGATCGGCACGGGAAGGCGGTTGCGCGCGTACACCAGCCCGCGTACGTCATGGTTCGGTGCCGGCGCCTCCACGAGGTCGAAGCCCACGTCGGCGACCCGTTCGGCGAAGTTGCAGGCCGCCTTGGAGTCCAGCAGGTTGGAGAAGTCGAGGGACTTCACGGTGATCCGGTCCCCTAAGCGCTCTCGGGCCGTGCGCAGGAATCGCTCGTCCAGGTCCAGCCGGCGCCCCACGTACACGCGGAAGAACGCGAAGCCCTCCTGGACGCGCCGCTCGACCATGGCGAGGTTGCGCTCGACGTCCTCCTCGTGCTGCTGGCGGAAGATCGGGTACGCGATCGGGACGGACTCGCGCACCGCGCCGCCCAGCAGGTCGCACACGCGGACCCCGAGCTGCTTGGCCGCCAGGTCCCAGAACGCGATGTCGACTCCGCACTTGATGGCGCGGCTCTTGTCGTAGATGTACCCGGCCTGGGGGAAGTTGGCCTCCAGACGCCGTTCGACCTCCGTGAGCTGAAGAGCGTCCAGACCCACCAGGATCTCGTTGAGGGTGGCCTCCAGCTCCGGCACGTCGAAATGGAAACGCGGCAGGTGCTGGAGGTCGGACATCTCCCCGACTCCGACGAGGGAGTCGTCGTCGGTGTGGAGTTCGACGAGGATGTGGCCGCAGGTGATGCTGTTGTGCCGGGGGGTGTTGATCGAGGTCAGCGCGACCCTGGTCACCTTTGCCACAGCGGGCTCCGTTCGTTGTGCCGGGAGAGGGGTGCGGCGTGCCGGCCGGGCGCGCTGGCCAGCAGCTCGCGGGTGTAGTCGTGCGCGGGGTCGGCGTAGATCTGCTCCGCCGTCCCCTCTTCGACGATCCGGCCGTGGCGCATCACCGCGATGCGGTGGGCGACCGACCGGACCACGGCCAGATCGTGGGTGATGAAGAGATACGCCATGCCGTGCTCCGCCTGGAGGCCGGCGAGCAGGTTGAGCACCTGCGCCTGGATCGACACGTCCAGGGCGCTGACCGCCTCGTCGCACACGATCAGCCGGGGACGCAGAGCCAAGGCCCGGGCGATGGCGATGCGCTGGCGCTGGCCACCGGAGAAGGCGGAGGGGAAGCGGTCCAGAGCGAAGGAGTCCAGGCCGACGTCACGCAGGAGTCCCGTGAGGATGTCCTCACCGGCATCGAGGTCGTGCACGCGCAGGGGTTCGGTGAGGATCTGCCGGACGGTCAGCCGAGGGTCCAGGCTCGCGTACGGATTCTGGAAGACGACCTGCACCTCCCGCTGGAGCCGCCGGAGTCCGGTCGGGCCGGGACGCGTCACGTCGATACCGTCGTAGCGGACGGTGCCGCCGGAGGGACGTTCCAGGCGAAGCAGCAGTTTCGTGAGGCTGGTCTTGCCGGAGCCGGACTCCCCGACCAGTGCCAGCGTCCGGCCCGCCTCGACCCGCAGGCTGACCTCCCGGACCGCGTGGACGTGACCGGTCACCCGGCGTAGCGCGCCGCCGCGGACCGGATACCGCAGGTCCACCGCGTCGAACTCCACCAGTGGTCGCGCGGAGTCGGCCGTGACCGCCGCTTCCGGGACACTCGCGGGCGCAGCGCGCGCAGTGGGCAGTTCCACCGGGGCGTCGGCGAACAGGCAGGCGGCGGCGTGTTCGCCGTCGAAGACGGTCAGTGGCGGAGCGCTGGTCGTGCAGTCGTCCACGGCGACGGGGCACCGGGGAGCGAAGGAGCACCCGGAAGGCCTCTCCCGCAGTCGGGGCGGCTGCCCCTCGATGGAGACGAGCCGGGTGCGGGCGGGTGCGTCGAGCCGAGGTGTGGCCGCGAGCAGCGCCTGGGTGTACGGCATCCTGGGGCGCTTCAGGACGTGTGCGGCCGGGCCGCTCTCGACGACGCGGCCCGCGTACATCACCGCGACCCGGTCGGCCTGTTCGGCGACCACGCCGAGGTCGTGCGTGATCAGGATCAGTCCCATGCCGAGGTCGATGCACAGGGAGCGGAGCATCGCCATGATCTCGGCCTGCACGGCGACGTCCAGGGCGGTCGTCGGTTCGTCGGCGATGAGCAGCCGGGGCCGGGCCGCGATGGCCAGGGCGATGGCGGCACGCTGCCGCATTCCGCCGGACAGCTCGTGCGGATACTGCCGCAGCCTGCTCTCCGGCTCCGGCATCCGGGCCTGTTCCAGAGCTTCGACGGCGCGGCGCCGGGCCTGTTCGCGGGTGAGCCGCTCGTGGGCACGTACGGCGTCGGTGATCTGGGTGCCGATGGTGAGCAGCGGGTTGAGTGCGGAGCCGGGGTCCTGGAAGACCATGGCCACGCGCCGGCCCCGGACGGCCCGCCACTCCTTGCCGCCCAGAGTGCCCAGGTCGGTGCCGTCCAGGCGGAGGGAACCGGTGGTGCTGCACACGGGCTCGGGCGGATTGAGTCCGAGCAGGCTCAGGGCGGTGACGGTCTTGCCGGAGCCCGACTCACCGACGACGGCCAGGGTCTCACCCGCTTCCAGGCGCAGGTCGACGCTGTCGACGGCGCGGACCGGAGGGCTCGCGGAGGTGCCGTTGAAGGTGACGCTGAGGTCTTCGATCTCGAGAAGGGACACGACCATTCCTCACGAACCCAGGTGGGCTTCGGCGAGCCGCCACTGGCCGTCGATGTCGAGCTGGACGCCCTTGAGCCGGCTGCTGTGGACGAGCGGCGACTTCGCCTGGTGCAGGAAGATCCAGTAGTTGTTGTCGATGATGCGGCGCTGCGCCTTGGCGTACGCCCGCTTGCGCGTCGGCCGGTCGGCGGTACCGGCCGCGTCCTTCAGCAGTGCGTCGAGGACGTGGTCGCTCAGTCCTGACCAGTTGTTCGGTCCGTCGCTGGTGAAGTACGGGTCGAACGCCAGCGACGGGTCCAGGCGCGGTATGTCGATCACCAGGAGCGCCGCGTCGAAGTCCCGCCTCGCCATGCGGTCCAACTGCGTCTGGAATTCGAGGACTTCGGCCTTGGGTGCGAAACCGGCCTCGGTGAGCTGGCTCTGCAGGAGTTCCGCGATGGTGGGGTCGGGGGCGCGGCGGCGGGCGACGAGGGTGATGGGCACCTCACCGCGCAGCCCGGCCTGCTTCAGGGCGTCACGCGCCTTGGCGGGGTCGTGGGGGAGCGGGGCGACGGAGCCGTCGTAGAACCAGTCCGATGAGGTCGCGAAGGAGGGGGCGATGTCGTACTCGTCGCCGGCGGCCGCCTTGCCCACCGCGCGCCGATCGACGGCCCGGGCGAAGGCGGCCCGCACCTTCGCATCCTTGAAGGGGCCCTTGGTGACGTTGAGGGCGACGTAGTAGGCGCGGCGCACCCCTCCGTCCTTGATGACGATCCGTTCGTCGTCGCCGAGCTGCTTGTACTCCTCCGGCGGCAGGGCGCGCACCAGTTGGACGCCGCCGGTGGACAGTTCGGCACGCAGGACCTTGGCCTCGGTGACGAAGCGCAGGACGACCTTGTCCAGCTTCGGCAGGCTGCTGCCGTCCGCGGCCTTCGCCCAGTAGGCGTCGTTGCGCTCGGCGGTCAGCTGCACCTTGGACCGCCACTGGGCGAAGGTGAAGGGACCGGTGCCGACCGGCCGGCGTCCGAAATCCGCCCCGTGCTTCTTGAGCGCGGCAGGGGAGGCGATCATGCCGGCCTCGTGCGCCAGGTGGGTGAGCAGGAGCGGGTCGGCGGACTTGAGCGTGATCTTCACCGTCTTGGCGTCCGGCGCCTCGACGGAGGCCACCCCGGCCAGCGCGGCGGCCTTGGTGGAGTGGGTGGCCGGGTCCATCACCCGGCGCAGGTTGAAGACCACGGCCTCGGCGTCGAAGGCCGTCCCGTCGTGGAACTTCACCCCTTGGCGCAGGGTGAAGGTGACCGAGGAGTCGCCGGCGTCCCACTTGGTGGCGAGAGCGGGCTCGAACGTTCCGTCCGGGCGCTGGCGCAGCAGCGCGTCGAAGAAGAGGTTGAGCACGTTGCGGTCGGAGGAGATGGCGGCGCTCAGCGCCGGGTCGAGGGTGACCGGCTCGTTGTCGAATCCCGCGGTGAGCGTTCCGGAGGAGGAACCGGACGAACCGGAGCCGCTGCCGCATCCGGAGAGGGTGGACAGGGCGGCGGTGGCGGCGGCTCCGGCCAGGACGGCACGGCGTGGCAGGCCAGGGGAGGAGAGGGGCATGGCAGAGCACTTCCTTGTGCGGATTGCGGGTGCTGGAGAGCTGGAGGGCAGGAGGGGTGGGGGCCGAGAGAGCTGCCCGAAGGGGCGCGGACGCGTGGGGGCAGCGCGCGCGGTGAGGTGTCTCGGCGTGCGTGGGGCGTGGGGCGATGTGCGCCGCCGTGTGGGCCGACGGGGCGCGGAGGAACGTGCCGGTGAGTGCGGTCGCGGCCCGGTGGGCCGGCGAACGGCGCGGCTCGGAGGGAGGTCAGCGAGGGGGCGTCAGCTGTGGCCGGTGCGCGTCCAGTGCGTCACGCAGGGCGTCGGCGAGCATGTTGAACGCGGCGACCGTGAGCAGGATGGCCAGACCGGGGAAGACGCTCAGCGACCAGCTGGCGCTGAGATGGTCGGTACCGCTGGCCACCATGGCACCCCAACTGGGCTGCGGGGGCTGGACGCTCAGACCGAGAAAGCTGAGGGCGGCCTCGGCCATGATGGCGGTGGAGACCTGGAGCGCGGCGAACACCAGCAGGGTGCCCGCCAGGTGCGGCAGCAGGTGGCGGCGCATGATGGCGGACTGCGGTACGCCCACGATGCGCGCGGCTGACACCCATTCACGGGTCCGCAGGGACAGCACCTCACCGCGGACGACCCGGGCGAAGCGGGGGGTGGTCACCACGGCGATGGCGATGAGCGCGTTGCGCAGTCCCGGACCGAGCGCGGCGACCACGGTGAGCGCGAGCACGAGCAGCGGGAAGGCGAGCAGCCCGTCGGAGACACGCATGATGACCGTGTCCAGCCATCCGCCGCGGTATCCGGCCAGCAGGCCGAGGACCGTGCCCGCCACGAGGGCCGCGCCCACGGTGACGGTGGCGACCTCTACGGTCACGACCGCTCCGGCGGCGATACGGGCGAGGACGTCCCGGCCGAGTTCGTCGGTGCCCAGGAGGTGCTGTGCACCGGGGCCGGCGAGGAGCCGGCCCGTGTCGGTGGCGCGCAGGCGCTCGGTCAGGAAGGGGCGGGCTGCCGCCGCCAGGGCGAGGACCAGCAGGAGGGGAAGGGCGAGCTGGGCACGGCGGTCGTGGCGCAGCCGGCGGAGAATCGGGTGGCGCGCGGCCGGGGCGAGGGTTTCGGTGGCCATCGTCGCTCCTGTCAGTACGTGATGCGCGGATCGAGCCACGCGTAGATCAGGTCGGCCAGCAGGTTCACCAGGAGGACGAAGACCACGACCACCAGGACGGCGCCCTGGACGACGGGCAGGTCCCGGCTGAAGATGCCGTTGACGATCAGCGTGCCCATGCCGGGGACGGTGAAGACGGTCTCGGTGACCACGGTGGCGCTCATCAGGGCACCGATCTGGAGGGCTACGACGGTCACGACGGGGACGATGGCGTTGCGCAGGGCGTAGACGCCGACGATCCGGCGGCGGGACAGGCCGCTCGCCTGCGCGGTGCGGATGTAGTCCTCGTTGAAGGCGGCAAGCAGGGCGGCGCGGGTCTGGCGCATGGTGACGGCCGCGATGGTGGAGCCGATGGTGAGCGCCGGCAGCACCATGTGCCGCAGGTTCTCCACCGGGTCTTCGCTGAACGGCACGTATCCGGAGGGGGGCAACAGCTTCAGCCACAGGCCGAACACCAGGATGAGCAGGGCGGCCAGATAGAAGTGCGGTGCCGAAAGCGCCAGCAGACCGGTGGAGTTGAGCGCTGTGTCGGTGGGCGTGCGCCGCTTCACGGCGGCGAGAACGCCGGCGGGGATGCCGATGAGCAGTGCGAAGAGCAGGGCGATGAGACCGAGTTCGGCCGTTGCCGCGAGCCGTTCGCCGAGGACGGCGCTGATCTTCTCGCCGGTGAGCCAGGAGGCGCCGAGGTCTCCGTGTGCGATGCCGCTGATCCAGTCGGTGAACTGGCGCCACAGGGGGGCGTTCAGACCGAGATCGGCGCGGAGTGCCGCCCGGTCCGCGGGGCTGGCCTCCTGGCCCAGGATGTTCAGGGTGGGGTCCCCCGGCATCATGCGCAGCAGGAGGAACAGCACCATCGACACGATCAGGACGACGGGTATCAGTTGCAGTAGGCGGCGTATCAGGTATCCGGTCATCTTGCCGGCTCCGTTGGTCTGTGGCGTGGACTGTCGTATGTGGCCGGGGCGCCGGCCTCAGGCTCCCGTGGCAGGCGGCGGAGCCACTCCAGCCGCGGTGCGGGGGCGAGGTCGTAGGCGTAGAGGACGATGGAGCCGGCACCGTGCGAGCGGGCCTGCCCGGCGATGTCCATGAGTTCCTCCTCGCTGTGGGTCTGCGCGGCGCCCAGGTTCCAGCCGGCGATGACCCGGCCGCCGGCGCGGTCCGCGGCGACGAGGTCCCGGCGCAGAGCGGAGGCGTCCCCGGCCAGGTTCGTGACGGTGAGCGAGCCCGCGGCCGAGGCCAGGGCACGCAGGTCGCCGGAGGACTTCCCGTCGCACGCGTAGGGGTCGTCGGTGGCGCGGACGGAGAGCGGCAGCCCTCGTGCTGCCTCGGCGGCCGACCGTACGAGGTCCGTGGTCACGTCGGCCCGGACGGCGAGGATCGTGTCGTGCAGGTCCTGGCCCAGCACGGTGACGGCGTCCTCGGTGATGCCGCCCGCCGGTCGTGGACCGGCCAGCTGCGCGAGCACGGCGGCGCGGGTTCTGTCGGCCGCTTCGGCAGCATCGAGGCCGGCTTCGGTGAACCGGGTGGAGCATGCGGTGCAGAAGCAGAGGGAGAGGAGCCAGCGGTCCACCGGTCGCAGGGCCACCCCGTATTTGTCGTGTGCGCTCTGATGCTGCCAGCCCAGATAGCCGAACGCCTCCAGTTCCAGACCGCTCACGTCCGGTTGCCCGGCCGTCTCCGTGACCAGGGTCCGCGCGTAGTGGACCACTTCCGGCCGGGCGGGGCACAGCGCGTGCCGGTACGGGTGGCCGAACGCGTTGCGCAGGGCCAGGTCCGGCCGGGCGGTGGCCGGGCCCGACTGGTGGAGGCCCACCAGCCAGCCGGTCACGGCGACACCGGAGGCCACCAGCACGCCGGCCGCGGCCGTCGCCTCGTCGCCCAGCACGGGCAGGGACAGGTCCGTCGCGTCGTCCGGGTCGTCCCGCCGGGTGAACCAGCGGCCGGCGGGAAAGTCCACCACGGCCGCCGGCTCGCTCGTCGTCAGCAGCCAGCGTCCTCCGTGGTAGGCGTACGCCAGACGCACCCGGTCGACTCCGGCGGTCCGCACCCGCTCCGCCTGCGCCCGGGCGTTGTGGCGGAACGACAGCGGGTGGGCGAAGAGCTCGGTCTTCACCGTCCGTCCCCGAGTGCCCCGGACAGCGTCCGCTGGGCCTTGCGGATATGGGCGCGGGTGAGCCGCTCGGCACGCTCGGCGTCGCCCTGCTCCATGGCTTCCAGGATGGCCGCGTGTTCGGCGGCCTCCTCCTCGAAGGTCGCCCGCAGCCGCCAGCCCAGGCCCGCCACAAAGGCGGTCAGGTCCTGCAACTGGTCCAGGAAACCGCACAGGAAGCTGTTGTCGCACGCGGTGTACAGCTCCCGGTGGAAGCGCCGGTTCGCGATGCCCAGCCCCTGTGTCTCGCCGGAGCCGATCAGCGCGGCCGCTTCGCTGAGCGCACGCCGGGCCGCGGGGTACGCCACGGCTCCGTGCTGTTCGGCGGCCAGCCGTACCGCTTCGGGTTCGGCCGCGCACCGGGCGGTGTACAGCTCCCGCACCAGCTGGTCGTCGGGTTGGCGGACGCTCACCCCCTGGTAGACGTTGATCTCCACCAGCCCGGTCGACTGCAACTGCTTGAGCGCCTCGCGCACCGGGGTCTTCGAAACACCGTAGAGCTCGGCGAGCTCGCGCTCCACCAACGCCCGTCCCGGAGGCAGCGCCCCGTCGAGGATGGCCTGCCGCAGGGCGTCGCGCACCCGGTCCGTGCGGGAGGCGGGTTGCCGCAAGGGGGGCAGTGCGACAGGCGGAGGGGGCGCGGCGTCCGGTGTCTCGAACTCGATGCTTGGCATGGCGGCATGGTGGTATACCACGATGCCAGGATGCAACCCCTTGGCGTCAGGTTCGTGAAATCCGATCACCGACTGACACATCGTCAGAACGTTTACAGATCGTCCGCCCTTGCATCCGAAGCCGGAGTCTGCCACCGTCACTCACGCAACTTGCCCCCCACGAACCGAACTTGGCGGGCAACGCCGCGGGTGGGCGGCCTGAGGCGCATCGAGCTGCGATGACGCGATCGGGCTGCCGACACTCCGCGATCCGCGAGCCAGGGCCGTCCCTGACGGTATGAAGCCTCACAGTGCTGCTTCCTCCAGCCGCGGGTGCGCGAAGCGGCGTTCCCTCCCCTCGATCGTTCGTGAGGTCTTGCGCGAAGGAACGGTGCTTGCCCTCGCCGATTCCGGCCCGGGGCGGAGTGACGTCCGCGCGAGCATCCTCGAAGAAAAGGCAGCAATGAAACGCACAGGCGTATTCGCAGTGTCAGCAGTACTCGCCGGATCGGCGATATCCCTCGGTCTCGCCGGCTCGCCGATGGCGCACGCCGCTTCCCGGACGTACTACGTCAGCCCCAGCGGCTCCGACTCGAACCCGGGAACCTCGCCGGCCAAGCCGTTCCGCACGCTGCAGAAGGCCGCGGACAGCACGGCACCCGGAGACACCGTCTCCGTCATGAACGGCACCTACACGGAGCGCGCGGGCGGCTCGGACGTCATGGTGATCTCCCGCTCAGGACGAGCCGGGGCACCCATCACCTTCCAGGCGTACCCGGGCCACCACCCCGTCATCCACCCCGTCGCCGCGTGGAACGGCATCCGCGTCAACGGAGCCTCGCACCTCGTCATCCGCGGGCTGGAGGTCAAGGGAAACAACGCCCATATCTCCCTTGCGGACGCCGAACGCGGCGCCAGCACCAAGAACGGGAAGTACAACACCAACTGCGTGTCGATCGAGAAGAACAGGTCGTCGGGCGCCCTGCCCCACCACATCGACGTCGTCGGCAACACCGTCCATGACTGCGCCGGCGGGGGCATAGGCGCGGGGAACGTCGATCACCTGACGATCGACCGCAACCACGTGTACGGGAACTCCTGGTACACCGTCTTCGCCACCAGCGGCATCTCGGTGCTGGAGGCCCAGGACGTCGACCGGGGCGCCCCCGGCACGTACAAGATCCGCATCACCAACAACACCGTCCACGACAACGAGACCAAGGTGAAGTGGGAGCACTGCCACTGCTACTCGGACGGCAACGGCATCATCATCGACACCCTGAAGGGCAAGAACTACCAGGGACGTGTCCTCGTCGCGAACAACGTGTCCTACGACAACGGCGGCTCGGGGATCCACTCCTACAAGAGCCAGCACGTGGACATCCTGCACAACACGGCGTACCGGAACGGCCGCAGCACCCGCATGGAGAGCTACGCCAACATCTACGCCCAGGACAGCACAGACGTCAGGATCCTCGACAACGTCGCATACGGCCGCCCGGGCCAGAACACGAACTCCCAGCACCACAACGTCGGTGTCACCTACGACTACAACGTCTACTACGGCGGCCGGGCCCCCGAAGTGAAGGGCCCGCACGACCTCGTCGCCGACCCCGGATTCATCAACCCCGGCACCGGCCCCGGCGCGGACTTCCGGCTGCGCAAGGGCTCTCCCGCCATCGGCTCGGGCAAGCCGCTGCCCGAGGTCACCACGGACATCACCGGCGCCCGCCGGACCGCCGGCGCACCCGACCGCGGAGCCTACGCCTTCACCGCGAAGGAGACGGCGCCCCGCACCGCTCCCACGGCGGCGCCGGCCCAGGACGACGGCTCCGCGCAGAACCCCGGAGCCCCGGCCGCCGGGCAGTCCGGGGGACAGGACGTGAGCGCTGCGGACGGGACGAGCACCGGCCCGGCGAACGATGTCCGGGCCGACGGTGACGGCGAACCGCTGGCCCACACCGGGGCCGGCCTGGCGGCACCCCTCGGGGTGGCCGCGGTGGCGCTCGTGCTCGGCGGGGGCATCATCTTCCTGATCCGCCGCAAGCGTTCCTGACGACGCCGGACCCCACCCCCGAACCCCGCTACCCGGGCGCCCCCCGCCCGGGTAGCGGACCCCACCCCTCACCGGCCCGCCGCACTGCCAGACTTGCGGCATGGTGGCACACACGAACAGGACGACGGCCCTTGACGCCCACGCAGCGGTACCCGATCCGCCACGCGTCGCCTGGCGCAAGCACATGAGGCAGCGCGTCCTGGATGCCGCACGCGACCTGACGTGTGCGTCGGGCTGGGACCAGGTGAGTCTGTCAGCCGTCGCCGCGGCGGCCGAGGTGTCCCGTCCCTCCGTCTACAAGGAGTTCGGCAACCGGGCCGGCCTCGGCCGCGCCCTGGTGGTCAGGGAGACGCACCAGTTCCTGGAAAGCGTGGCTCGGACCCTCTATCCCGGGCAGGCGGACACTCGCGCCTCCCTGGAGGAGGCCGTCTTCTTCGTCCTCACCGAGGCCCACCGCAATCCGCTCATCAGGGCTGTGGTCATGGCGGCCCGGGAGGGCTCCGACAGCCTGTTGCCCTACCTCACCGCACGCGCGGACCCGATCTTCGACGCGGCCCTGAGCCTGTTGCGCGCGTGGTTCACCGACCGCTTCCCCGAACGGGGCGAGGAACTGATCGCCGTGGCCGCGGACATCGCCGTACGGATGACCATCAGCCACCTCATCCTCCCCGGAGCGGACCCCCGGCCGACCGCGGAACGACTCTCCCTGGCGGTGCTGAAGGTGTTGCGCTAGCCGCGCGTGCCGCCGCCCGACGACGAGAAGGCTCTCGCACGTGAACGCGGCCTGCCTCGGGGGTGAGTGGAGCACGGGCCCCCGCGCAGGGCCGTCCATCGGTCCCGGCGCAGGGTCAGACGGAGGCGCGTGAGACGAACTCGGCCTTGACGTGCACGGTTCTGTGCACGTCCCGGCCGCTCAGGCGCTCGGTGAGCAACCGCGCCGCCGCACGGCCGACCTCGGTCGCCGGATACCTGATCGTGGTCAGCTGGGGCCGTACGAGGGAGGCGAAGGAGGCGTCGTCGTGGCCGATGAGAGCCACATCACCCGGGATGCCGATACCCAGCTCGTGCGCCTTGTCCAGGGCGCCGACGGCGATCACGTCGTTACCGCAGAAGACGGCGTTGGGACGGTAGCGACGGCTCATGAGCTGGCCGAACCCGACCGCCCCGGCGTCTCGGGTGTGCTCGCCCCTGACCACCAGTTCGTGCGGCAACGACATGCCGAACTGAAGGGCGAGCGTACGCAGGAGCTCCAGACGCGGATCCCCGCCCGTGGCGTCCCTGGGCCCGGCGATCATGGCTATGCGCCCTCGGCGCGCCGAGGCCACCTGCTCCAGGGCGCGCCGGGTGGCCACGCGCGCGTCCGGCGTCACCAGGTCGAACGGACCGAAGGAGACGTCCGCGCTCACGACGAGGGGGATCCCGGCGTCGGCGATCGGCTGGAAGTCCGGTGGCTTGAGCCGGAACGGAGTGATCACGACTCCGGCGAACCTCTGTTGCACCGCTTCCGCCAGGAGTGCCTGTTCCTCGGTGCGGCGCGCCCGGGTGTTGCACACGACCACGTGCAGACCGAGACCGCGCAGCTCCTCCTGCAGCGTTGCGGCCAGCTGCGCGAAGAAGGGGTTGGTGATGTCCGGCACGATCAGCGCCACCAGGCTCGACCTGCCGGTTCGCAGATTGCGGGCCGTGGCGTTCACGGTGAAACCGAGTTCGGTGATGGCGGCCTCGACCGCGACCCGGGTCTCGGGGGCCACGGGCCGCTTGCCGGAGAGCACGTACGAGACCGTGGCGGACGACACTCCGGCCACGCGGGCGACGTCGGCCATGGTGGCACGCTCTCGCACAGCGCTCCCTCCTCTTGGACGTCACCATACTTCACGGCCGCCGGCAGAGTGAAAGCGCTCTCGCACGGTTGATCCGATCGCCACGGCGCATGCCCGCGTCGCGGCGCGCCGGAGCAGCACAGTGATCAGCCGGACGTGGCCGCCGCGCGGCGGAGCGGCCACGGATCCGGCCGGCGACACGGGTGGTCACCGGTGATCACAGGGACGCATCACGCCTCCGTGCCCTCCACCCGCCGCAGGCGTACCAAGGCGCTCGCGCAGTCACCCGGCGGCAGGTCGGGCAGGGGCAGGCCGAAGGCGGTCAGGGTGGCCCCGGACCATTCGCCTCCGGTGTCCTCGTCGCGGTATCGGGCCTGTTCCTGGAGGCCACGGAGCCGAAGGGGCGGCTGTGCCGGCCCGAAGGCCGTACTGGGCCGCCAGATCAGCACTACCACGCGATCGTCCTCCTCGCCGAGGTACTGCACAGCCGTCAGCGGTCCCTGTCCGGGCGCGAGAAGACGGAACTGCTCCCCGTGCTGTACGACGGGCCGGATGTCCTTGTAGACCGCGATCAGCTCGGCCGCCTCGGCGAGTTCGGTGTCCGTCCAGCGTGTCAGGTCGGCGCCGATGCCGAGGACGCCCGCCATGGCGCCGTGGAAGCGGAAGCGCAGCGGGACGGTCCTGCCGGTCAGCGGATTGGGGCTGTCCGTCACCCAGGCGGACATGACACCCGCCGGGTAGAGCTGGCCGAAGCCGTGGTGGATGGTGAGCCGGTCCACCGCGTCGGTGTTGTCGGAGGGCCACACCTGGTCGGTGCGGCCGAGGATACCGGGGTCCACACGCCCGCCCCCGCCCGCGCACGACTCGATCCGCAGGTGCGGGAAGTCCGACCGCAGCCGGTCCAGCACGCGGTACACGCCCCGCGCATGCTGAATGTGAACCCGCTTCGCGTCGGGACCGCCCTTGCGTGCTCCCGCCTCGGTGAACGAGCGGTTGAAGTCCCATTTGATGAAGTCCACCTCGTTCTCGGCGATCATCTGCTCCAGCCATCCCAGGGCCCACTCGGTTATCTCTTGCCGAGAGAAATCCAGGACGAGCTGGTGGCGCAGTTCGGTGGCGGTGCGGTCGGGCAGGTGCAGCACCCAGTCGGGGTGCAGCCGGTAGAGATCGCTGTCGGCATTGACCATCTCCGGTTCCACCCAGATGCCGAACGCCATGCCGAGCCGGTGCACCTCGTCCGCCAGCGGACGCAGTCCCCGAGGGAAGCGTCCGGGATGCGGTGTCCAGTCGCCGAGACCGGACCGGTCGTCGTCCCGGCCGCCGAACCATCCGTCGTCGACCACGAAGAGTTCGGCGCCCAGTGCGGCGGCGCGCCGGGCGAGTGCGCGTTGGTTGTCCTCGGTCACCTCGAACGAGGTGGCCTCCCATGAGTTGTAGAGCACCGGGCGTAGTTCCTCCGGATGAGGCAGGACGTGGGCGCGCAGGTGACGATGGACCGCACGACTCGCCTCTCCGAAGCCGTGGGCGGTGTGCAGCGCGAGGCTGGTCGGCGTGCGGTGCCGGTCGCCCGGCTCCAGGCGCAGCTCGGCTCCCTCATGACCCTCGCCCGCGACCACGGAGGCTCTGCCGGCTGCGGTGCGTTGTGCGGTGATGCGCCAGGAGCCGCTCGCGGCGAGGGCGATGACCCAGACCTCTCCCTGCTCCTCGCCCGAATCCCCGGCGTCCAGTGCCACCCAGGGGTTGGCAGCGTGCCCGGTATGGCCGCGCCGGCTGCTCAGCACGGTCTCGCCGACCGGCAGTCCGGTCCGCTCCAGGCGGCATTCGGCGGACCAGCCGCCGTGCACGGAGCTGAGCCGCCAGCCGGGCCGCTGAGGCAGCGGCCAGTGGGCCGAGGCGTACCGCACCAGCAGGACGTCACCATCGTCGGCCGTGCCCGTGTGGACGAATTCCGTCCACCGCTCCAGCACGCCGCCCCCCGCGGGAACGCGGTAGTGCAGTCGCCAGGCGAGCGGCCGGGTCCGTTCCCGCAGGGAGACGACCACGTGATCGCCTCCCCGCAGGACCACGTCCTCCACCCTCGCCTCGACCGGACTGCTGCCGTCGGCGAAGCGCACCTCCATCGCGGGCACACCGAACCGGGCGCCGCCCTCGACCGGGAACTCCTCGACGCCGTCCCAGCGGCCGGCGAAGCTGTCGGCGTGGTCGGCCCAGACGGGCAGTGACACAGCGTCGGCCAGGGGGAGGGGCGCACCCCAGTGGATGTGCCGCACCGTGCCCTCTTCGCGATCCACTCGCAGGATGTACGCGGTGTCGGCGGTGCGCAGCAGCACCGTGCCGCTCGCCTCGTCGAACTCGACACGCGAGGGGGGACCGGAGGGTGATGCGGGGACGGTGACCATGGTCGTCACGTGAGGGCTCCTCGCTGGTGTGGCGACGGATTCGCGGCGTCTCGCGGCCGGGTGGTCTCGCGGACGACGACCACGCCGCCGGGCGGCACCACCGCCTCACCGTCGCACAGTGTGGAGTCCGCGAGACCCACTCCGCAGGCAGGGACGGAGACCGCCTCCTGCGTGTGATTGATCAGGAACAGGAACGAGCCCCGGTCGCCGACGCGCCGTACCGCCTCCACGCCGGGCGGCGCCGAGACCACGGGAGTGACCCCCGCCCCGTCGCACACCCTCCGGACCACGGTGCGCAGCACCTCTGCGGGCAGGCGCGCGGCCGTGTACCAACCGGTGCCCCGCCCGAAGGCGTGCCGCGTGACCACGGGGCCGCCGCGGGCCGGGCCGCCGTCCACCGCGTCAGCGAAGCCGAGCACCTTGGTGCAGCCGCGGGGCTCGACACGTTCCGCCCACTGACGCACGTGCGTACCGTCGTCCAGCCGTACGCGGTCGTCGGGTCTCAGCGGCAGATACTCGTCGACAACCAGGCCGAGCACCTCCCGCAGGGCGCCGGGGTGGCTGCCCGGGTGCATCCGGTCGTGTGCGTCGACGACGCCGCTGAAGCAGCCGACCGCGAGATGGCCTCCCTGCTCGACGTACCGCCTGAGGTGGTCGGCGTCCTGGTCGGACAGGAGGTAGAGACCGGGGGCGACGACGGCCCGGTACGGTGACAGGTCGGCGCCGGGAGCGACGAGGTCGCAGGTGATGTTGAGCCTCCAGAGCGCTTCGTACCAGTCGCGCACCGCGTCCAGGTAACGGAACTCGCCGGAGGGGCGGGCCTGTAGCTCCAGGGCCCACCAACTGTGCCAGTCGAAAAGCACGGCCACGTCGCCGCGCACGCGGGTGCCGCTCACCTCCTCCAGGCAGGCCAGTTCGGCTCCGAGGGCGCTGACCTCCTTCCAGACCCGGCCACCGGTACCGGCGTGCGGGAGCATCGCGGAATGCCACTTCTCCGCACCGGCGCGGGACTGCCGCCACTGGAAGAACATCAGGCCGTCCGCGCCCCGTGCCAGATGGGTGAGGGCGTTGCGGCGTGTTTCACCGGGCAGTTTGGCCACGTTGATCGGTTGCCAGTTCACGGCGGAGGTGGAGTGCTCCATGAGCAGCCAGGGCCGGCCCCCGGCCATCCCGCGTGCCAGGTCCGCGTTGAGCGCCAGATCGATGTGGCCGTCGGGATCGGCGGCCGGCAGGTAGTGGTCGACCGACACCAGGTCGCACGCGGCGGCGAAGGCGTACCCGTCGACCTTCTTCTCCAGCGTCCCCATGAGATTGGTGGTGATCGGTGTGAGCGGAGCGATCCGGCGCAGTATGGCGGTCTCGGCGTGGTGCCGGGCGAGCAGCGCGTCGGAGGAGAAGCGGCGGTAGTCCAGTTCCTGCCCCGGGTTACGGAAGGCTGTGCTGTCCCGAGGCGGATCTATCTCCTCCCACTCGCCGTAGCGCTGACTCCAGAAGTCGGTGCCCCAGGCGTCGTTGAGCGCGTCAAGGGTCTCGTACCGTTTCCGCAGCCAGGACCGGAAGGCATCCGCGCTGGTGTCGCAGTAGCACAGGGCGTTGTGATTGCCCCACTCGTTGTGGACGTGCCACAGGGCGAGCGCGGGGTGGTCGGCGTAGCGGGAGGCCAGCTCGGTGACGAGGGCGTCGGCCGCTTCGGCGTAGGCGGGGCTGCTGGGGCAGAAGACCTGCCTACTGCCGTGCGCCGAGCGGGTGCCGGAGGCGGTGACCGGGCGGGCGTCCGGGTGCCGCCGGGTGAACCACGGGGGCGGGGCGGCGGTGGGCGTGGCGAGGTCCACGGCGATGCCGTGCCCGTGCAGCAGGTCGAGCACTTCGTCGAGGAGGCTCCAGTCGTACGTCCCGTGCCGTGGCTGGATGCGGGACCAGGAGAACACTCCGACGGTGACGAGGTTGACACCGGCCTCCCGCATCAGGCGCACGTCCTCGGGCCAGACCTCGCGCGGCCACTGTTCCGGGTTGTAGTCACCGCCGTAGGCGATCCCGCCCAGCCGGCGGGTGAGTCCGGCGAGAGTGCGGGTCATGACTTCACGGCTCCGGCGGCGAGCCCGGCGCGCCAGTAGCGTTGCAGGAGGAGGAAGGTGAGGACGATCGGGACGACGGACACGAGGGCACCCACGATCGTCAGGGTCTGTAGTTCGGGCAGGCGGCTGGTCTGGGACTGCCAGGTGAACAGACCGAGGGTGACGGGGTAAAGACGGTCGTCCTGCAACATCACCAGGGGCAGCAGGAAGTTGTTCCAGATGACGACGAACTGGAACAGGAAGATGGTGACCAGCGCCGGGGCCATCAGGCGCAGCGCGAGGGTACGGAAGATGCGGAACTCGCCGGCACCGTCCATCCTGGCGGCCTCCAGCACCTCGTCGGGGACGGACGCGGCGGCGAAGATACGGGAGAGGTAGACACCGAACGGGCTGACGACACTCGGCAGGAACACCGACCAGACGGTGTTGGTGGCGTCCGCCTGGGCGAACAGCAGGAACAGAGGCAGCGCCAGCGCGGTCGCCGGTACGAGCACCCCTCCCAGAACGACGGAGAACACGGCCTCGCGGCCCCGGAAGGCGTACTTCGCCAGCGCGTAACCGGCGGCGGCGGCCAGTACGGTGGCGACGGCCGCGCCCGCTCCGGCGTACAGGAGGCTGTTGAGCAGCCAGCGGGCGTACACGCCGTCCTGTTGGTCGAAAAGGGCGGCCAGGTTGTCGCCGAAGTGCCAGTGGGACGGCAGCAGTCCCGGCGTGGTGACGAGGTCGCTCTGGCTCTTGGTCGACGACACGAGCAGCCAGTAGACCGGAAGCAGCATGTAGCAGGCCACGAGGATCATGAAGACCATCGTGACCACGGACGAGGCGTCGTTACGGGGACGGCGCCCGGCCGGGGCCGCGTGGGCTCCCTCGGTACGGGTGAGGACGCTCATGCCTGCCTCCGGGAGGTGAAGCGCAGGAACGCGAAGGACAGCAGGAACGTCACCGCGGCGAGCAGGACCGACAGGGCGGCCGCTTCGCTGTAGTCGTCGCCGGCGGTGAGCGCGTAGGCCGCGAGGTTGGGTGTGTAGGTGCTGGTCACGCTCGTGGAGACGGAACGGAAGACCTGCGGCTCGGTGAAGAGCTGGAAGGTGCCGATGATGGAGAACACCCCGGTGAGAACGAGGGCCGGCCGGATGATCGGGATCTTGATGCGCAGGGCGATGGTCCAGCCGCTCGCCCCGTCCATCCGGGCCGCCTCACCGATGTCGGCCGGTACGGCTTGGAGGGCGGCGTAGAGGATCAACATGTTGTAACCGGTGTACGTCCAGGTCACGACGTTGCCGATGGACCACAGGATGGCGTCGGGCCCTAGCAGGTCCACGTGCGCCCCGGCGGAGCGCACAAGGTCCACAACGGGCGACAGGCGCGGGTCGTAGAGGAACGCCCACATCAGGGCGGCGACGACGCCGGGGATGCCGTACGGCACGAAATACACCAGCCGGAAGAACCGCTTGGCGCGTGCCACCGCCGAGTCCAGCAGCAGGGCGAGGACCAGGGCCAGCAGCAGCATGACCGGGATCTGCGCGAGCGCGAAGCCCGTCACGCGGAGCACGCCGTCGGCGAAGAAGGGTTCCCTGACCACGGTGGTGTACTGCTCGAATCCGGCGAACACCGAATGGGTCCGGCCGAAGGTGCCGCCTGTGCGCACGGACTTGTGCAGGCTCTGCCAGAACGCGTAGCCGACCGGGACGAGGGTGAACAGGACGAACGGAATCAGAAAAGGGGCGAGGAAGGCGTAGGGGGCGAGGGTGCGGCGCGGGCGGCGGCGCGCCCCTGGTGGTGCGGTGGTGGGTGTCACGGGTGGCAGCCTTTGCGGGTGCTGTTCCCCGCCGCCCGTGCGGACGGCGGGGAGTGGCAGGAAGGGTGATCGGTCAGCCGGTCACGTCGAGTGACTGCTTGCGAAGGGACTCCGTACTCTGCGAGCCGGTCTCCTTGAGCACGTCACGGAGAGTGGTCCTGCCCCCGATCACGCCGGCGGTGCCGTCGCTGAGATAGCGGTAGGTGTCCGTCATGGTGGGGCCCCAGGTGAAGTTGGTGTCCACGTTTCCGGAGGCCTGGGCGAAGACGTCGAAGATCTTCTGTTTGCCGTAGAAGTCGACCGGCTGCTTGAGCGCCGGGAGGCTCGCGCCGGCTTTGGCTGCCGGGTAGAGGCCGCCCTCGCGGTTGAGGATCTCCAGTGCCTTCGGGTCGGTGTTCAGCCACAGCGCGAACTTGGCCGCCTCGGCAGGGTGCTTGCTTCCGCCGAGCACCGCCGTGGTGGAGCCGCCCCAGTTACCCGCCTGCTGTTCGCCCGGCTGCCACTGCGGCATCGGGGCCACCGCCCACTTACCGGATGTGGACTTGGCGTTGTCGCGGATGGTGCTGTAGCCCCAGGCGGCACTGATCCAGGTCACCACCTCGCCGTCGTTCCACGCCTTGTACAGCGCCGGCGAGAACCCTTGGAGGTCCGTCGCGACGAGCTTGTCGTCGATCAGCTTCTGCCAGTACTCGGCGACCTGCCGGCTCTCGGGGCGGTCTACCGTGACCTTCCAGGAGTCACCCTTGCGCTCGAACATAGTGGCCTTGTTCTGCCACAGCAGACCGGTGAACCAGTTCGGGTCGGTCTGCGAGAAGTGGGTGATGTACTTGCCCGCCTTCTTGAGACGGCGGGCGTCCTTCGCGTACTCGTCCCACGTGGTGGGGGCCTTCAGGCCGAGCTTGTCGAAGACGTCCTTGCGGTAGAAGAGAGCCATGGGACCGGTGTCCTGCGGTACGGCCCAGACGCCGTCCCTGCCACCGGCTCCGAACTGCACCTGCGACCAGGTCCAATCGGCGAACTTCTGCCCCGAGTCCTTGACCCCGGGGCAGGAGGCGATGTCCCGCAGCCCGTCCTTCAGCCGGAAGCTGGCCAGGGAGTCGTACTCGATCTGACCGAGGTCCGGGGCTTTCCCGGCCTTCAGGGCATTGGAGAGGTTCTGGTAGGTGCCGGCGTTGCCCGCCGGCGTCGTCTTCAACTTGACCTGGATCTCAGGGTTCTGCTGGTTCCACAGGTCGACCGCCTTCTGCATGCCGGGGACCCAGGACCAGTAGTCCAGTGCGACCTTGCCGGAGGCAGGCTTACAGGACGTCGAGCCGGCCCCGTCCTTGACGCCACCACCGCCTCCGTCGGAGCCCGTCACCACCATGAGGGCCAGGACCGCCGATCCGACCATGCAGCGCGTGGCCAGTGAAGTGTGCTCGCGCATCGCCATGAGGTTGCTCCTTGCACCGAGAACCGCTCCGACGAAGCGGTGGGCGCAACCATCACAACAGGAATCCACATAAGTCAACAGCTGGAGGAGGGTTTTTGTGTTCCGAGCTCTCTTTGCAACCTGTTCGAAGCCCTGCATCACAGGTTGAAGATCGCGATGACCTGCACAGTTACGAAGTTGCCCGCCTGAAACCGCGAAGAGCCTCGCCATGCGGAATCGATTACGTTACGGTCTCCGAGTGGGTCGATCTGCGAGCGAGGAGCGACTCACCAAGGACGGCGCCCGCGGTGACGGGTCAGAAGCGGCACCGCCGCTGCGGGCGCCTTGCGGGACCGTCTGTTCGATAGTTGCCGGTGGTAAGGGGGGCACGGTCGGCAGGACGCCGGGCGACTCGTGCAGTGCCGTGCGGGCGAAGGCGCGCACGAGCGGTGCGGGCCGTCGCAGATGGGGCGGGAACGTGGGCCCCAGCAGCACGAACGCCGCCGCCCGGCCGGGCGCGCGCACGGCCGCGTGCAACGGGACCTGGGCGCCGGTGGAGTGCGCGGCCGGCACCGCCGGGGCCGGGGCGACCCATGTCAGCCAAGCGTCACCGTATCGGTGAGCGCTCCCGGTGCCGGGGCACACGCCGCACTCGCCGGGTCCCCGAACCCGGGGACGTCCAGCACCCGCACCTGTCTCGACCGGACGCCGACGGCCGGCGGCAGTACGACTCTCGGGGCCGGGACGACCGCTCAAAAGCCGTGCTGCGGTGGCCCGCGCCGCCGACGCCGGGCGGGTGGGTCGGCACGGCCTGGAGATCGTCATGGCCCTCGCCCAGGACGCCCGCCCTGTACGGCAGCGGTCCTGGCCGGCAGCCCAGGTCAGCTGCGGCGAACCGCTTCTCGTCCTCGCCTTGCAACTTGTGGTGAGGAGCGGCCCGATCCCGCGAGATGGTGAGCCGCACCTGTGAGCGGCGTAGCGTCGCGCAGTCGGGTGCCATGAGACGTTCGCTCCACTACACCCGCCACGTGGTGGTCGAGCAGGCGGCCCCTGACTGGAGTGAATGGTCGTGGAAGGTCTCCGCCGCATTCCATTGCTTCACCTGAACGCAAACAGTTGCGTCACTTGCGCTATTCTTGCGCTATGGTGCGACGACTTGCGGAAGTGGCGAAAAAGGTCGGGGTCAGTGAGGCCACCGTCAGCCGGGTGCTCAATGGTAAGCCGGGAGTCTCCGATGCCACCCGGCAGGCGGTGCTGACAGCCCTGGACGTCCTCGGCTACGAGCGGCCCACTCAGCTGCGCGGTGAGCGGGCCCGGCTCGTCGGGCTGGTGCTGCCGGAGTTGCAGAATCCCATCTTCCCGGCGTTCGCCGAGGTCATCGGCGGCGCCCTGGCCCAGCTGGGGCTGACCCCGGTGCTGTGCACGCAGACCAAGGGCGGGGTGTCGGAGGCGGACTACGTCGAACTGCTGCTCCACCAGCAGGTCTCCGGTGTGGTGTTCGCAGGCGGCCTGTACGCCCAGGCCGACGCCCCCCACGACCACTACCGGCTCCTGGCCGAGCGCAACATCCCGGTCGTGCTGGTCAACGCCGCCATCGAGGACCTCGGTTTCCCGGCCGTGTCCTGTGACGACGCGGTGGCGGTCGAGCAGGCGTGGCGGCACCTGGCCTCCCTCGGGCATGAGCGGATCGGCCTGGTCCTGGGCCCCGTCGACCACGTGCCCTCCGCCCGCAAACTGGCTGCCGCCCGGGCGATCGCCGGCGACGTGCCGGAGGAGTTCGTCGCCCGCGCCATATTCTCCATCGAGGGCGGTCACGCGGCTGCCTCCCGGCTGATCGACCGGGGCGTCACCGGAATCATCTGCGCCAGCGACCCCTTGGCGCTCGGCGCGATCAGGGCCGCCCGTCGCAAGGGGTATGACGTTCCCGGGCGCGTGTCCATCGTCGGCTACGACGACTCGGCGTTCATGAACTGCATGGAGCCCCCGCTGACCACCGTCCGCCAGCCCATCGAGGCCATGGGCCGTGCGGCCGTCGAGCTGCTCAACGTGCGGATCGGCGGTACTGCCGTCCCTGCCGAGGAGCTGCTGTTCGAGCCGGAGCTGGTGGTGCGGGCCTCCACCGCGCAAGCCCCACGAGGTTGATCCGGAATATGCAACCGGTTGTTAAATAATTTAAGATTCTGTGCGACATCTTGCGGTGCGGTGTCGGCGGTGCTTGAGTGTGCGGCGCCACTCCTGCCACGATGGGTCCACCGATGACAAGCACCGGTTTTCGCAGCACCTTCGCCGTGATCGCCGTCTGTTCCTTTCTCGGCCCTCACCGCTACCGCCTGCGGGTCGAGGCCGCCTTCGGCTTCGCGACCAAGGCCCTCGGCGCCCAGACGGACCTGGCGCTCGGCACCTACTGGGGCCGCGCTGCCACCCTGCTGTCCCCGGCGCTGCCCGGCACGGTTACCAGGGGGAGGGCCTGGGCCTGCCTGAGGCCCGCGTCCCGGTCGACTAGGTACAGCATCCGCCGTATCTCCGATCGGGTGGTGCCAGTCCGGGCCGTGACAGCTGCCGGATGCCGCTGCCCCGAGCGGCCGGTATGCCGTACACCGGATTCGGCTCACGGGAGGAGCCGTGGCTGCCGCAGCCGACCGACTGGCCTTCGCGGTCGGCCATCAGCAGCAGGACCCGCACTCCATGCTCACCCACCGAGCCGTCGCCATCCGCCCGGTCCTCGGTGAAGGCTCCTTGACTGGATCGCCGCCCCCGACGGCGTCCTCGCCTCATCGCGCGTGGACGGCGGGCTATGTGGTCAACCTCGCGGCCACGCCCACCGACCCGCCCGCACACCCCCGACTCCTGCTCAGCAGCCCGCTGGACGGCGCGGCTGGCTGTCGCGGGACATGGCGGCCTGGCTCCAGGCCGGTGCCGCCCCAGCGGCACCGTCGTCCCCACGCACCCCACACGGAGGGATCAGCACATGCACAGCGCCAGATATGTCAGGAGCATGTCAGCAACAGGGGCGGTCGTCGCCCTCGCCGCCGGCATGCTCGTCACCCTCGCCCCGTCCGCCCACGCGGCGGCGGGCGCCACACTCCCCTTCACCTCCGTGGAAGCGGAGTCGGCGAGCACCACTGGCACGAAGACCGGACCGGACTACGCGCAGGGCACGCTCGCATCCGAGGCCTCGGGACGGCAGGCCGTCCGGCTGACGTCCGGGCAGCGGGTGGAGTTCAGCGTGCCGCGCGCCTCCAACGCCGTGAACATTTCATACAGCGTCCCGGACGGTCAGTCCGGTTCGCTGAACGTCTATGTCAACGGCACCAGGCTCGCCAAGACGCTCCCGGTGACCTCCAAATACTCGTACGTCGACACCCCCTGGATCACGGGCTCCAAGACACACCACTTCTTCGACGACACCCGGCTCCTGCTCGGGAGCAACGTGCAGGCCGGAGACAAGATCGCCTTCGAGTCGACCGGTACCCAGGTCACCGTGGACGTCGCCGACTTCGAGCAGGTCGCCCCGGCCGCATCCCAGCCCGCTGGCTCGGTCTCAGTCGTCTCCAAGGGCGCCGACCCCACCGGCACCGGCGACTCCACGCAGGCCTTCCGGGACGCCATCGCCGCCGCCCAGGGCGGAACGGTCTGGATCCCGCCCGGGGACTACCGGATCACGTCGTCGCTCAGCGGCGTCCAGAACGTGACCCTCCAGGGCGCCGGCAGCTGGCACTCCGTCGTGCGCACCTCCCGGTTCATCGATCAGTCCAGCTCATCCGGAGGCGTCCACCTCAAGGACTTCGCCGTCATCGGGGAGGTAACCGAACGCGTCGACTCCAGCCCGGACAACTTCGTCAACGGCTCCCTCGGACCGGGCTCCTCCGTATCCGGCATGTGGCTGCAGCACCTCAAGGTCGGCCTGTGGCTCACGGGCAATAACGACAACCTGGTCGTGGAGAACAACCGGATCCTCGACACCACCGCCGACGGCCTCAACCTCAACGGCAGCGCCAAGGGGGTCCACGTCCGCAACAACTTCCTGCGCAACCAGGGCGACGACGCCCTCGCCATGTGGTCGCTTAACTCCCCGGACACGAACTCCAGCTTCGAGAACAACACGATTTCGCAGCCCAACCTCGCCAACGGCATCGCCATCTACGGCGGCACCGACATCGCGGTGAGAAACAATTTCATCTCGGACACCAACGCCCTCGGCAGCGGCATCGCGATCTCCAACCAGAAGTTCCTCGACCCCTTCTCTCCGCTGTCCGGCACCATCACGGTCGACGGCAACACACTCGTGCGCACCGGTGCCATGAACCCCAACTGGCAGCACCCCATGGGCGCCTTGCGCGTCGACTCCTACGACAGCGCCATCAACGCCACGGTCGACATCACCAACACGACGATCACCGACAGCCCCTACAGCGCCTTCGAGTTCGTCTCCGGCGGCGGGCACGGCTACCCGGTGAGTCACGTCAACGTGACCGGCGCGACCGTGAAGAACACCGGAACGGTCGTGGTCCAGGCCGAGGCGCAGGGCGCGGCCACCTTCCGCGACGTCAACGCCACCGGAGTGGGAGCCGCCGGCATCTACAACTGCCCCTACCCGGCCAATTCGGGCGGCTTCGCCCTGACCGACGGTGGCGGCAATTCCGGCTGGTCCAGCACCTGGTCGGACTGTTCCAACTGGCCCCAGCCCGGGCAGAGCAACCCCGACCCGGACCCCAACCGCAACCTGACCAAGAACCGCCCCGCCACCGCGACCGGTTCCCAGGACGTGTACACACCCGGCAAGGCCGTCGACGGCGACGCGAACAGCTACTGGGAGTCCGCCAATAACGCCTTTCCGCAGTCCTGGACGGTCGACCTCGGCTCGTCGTACGCCGTGCGGCGCCTGGTGCTGAAACTGCCACCGTCCTCGGCCTGGAGCGCCCGCACTCAGACCATCACCGTGCTCGGCAGCACCGACGGCTCGAACTACTCCGCCGTGGCGGGATCGCAGGGCTACCGCTTCGACCCGGCCACCGGTAACAGCGCAACCGTGTCCTTGCCCAGCGGCACGAGCCTGCGGTACCTCAGGCTTACCGTCAACGCCAACACGGGATGGCCCGCCGGGCAGTTGAGCGAGGTGGAGGCGTATTTGACGTCCTGACCTCCGCTGTCCCGGACCCGCCCGCCCCGCGCTTCGCTGTCTGGATCTGCTCGGACACATAATTCCGCAGCTCGGCGAGGCGCGGGGATGGTCGACAGACACCCTAGCGGCCAACACAGCTATACCTTCCCCTCGGAGGTCGACAGATGCGAATAACCCCACCACTGCCACGGCGCGCTGGGTGGATCAGAGCACTCCGCCTGGTTCCCGTGGTCGTGGTGACGGTGGCCGCCACCGTCACCACGACGCTGAACGCCGAGGCGGCGGTGCCCCCGGCGCCGTCGGGCTTCTCGCTCACCTGGAGCGACGACTTCAACGGCGCTTCCGGCACCGGCATCGACCAGGGCCTGTGGAAGTACGACACCGGTCCGGGCAGCAATTTCGGCACCGGTGAGATCGAGACCATGACCAACAGCACCTCGAACGTCTACTACGACGGTCAGGGGCATCTGGTGCTCCAGGCGCTGCACTCCGGTTCCGACCCGCGGGCCGGATGGACCTCGGGGCGCGTCGAGACCCAGTCGGCGGGCTTCGGCGCCGCGGCCGGCGGTGTCGTACGCATCGAGTCCGTGCTCCAGCAGCCCAACGTCACCACCGCCAACGGCGCGGGCTACTGGCCGGCGTTCTGGATGCTCGGCGCGCCGCTGCGCGACGGCGTGACCTGGCCGAAGTCCGGCGAGGTCGACATCATGGAGGACATCAACGGCCGCAGTTCCGACTTCAGCACCCTCCACTGCGGCGTGAACCCGGGTGGGCCGTGCAACGAGTCGACCGGCATCGGCTCGGGCGAGCGCGCCTGTTCGGGCTGCCAGACCGGCTTCCACGACTACGCGGCGGAGATCGACCGCTCGGTGTCACCGGAACAGATCCGGTTCTACCTAGACGGAAACAACTTCTTCACCGTCAACGCCAACCAGGTGGACCCGTCGACCTGGGCCGACGCGGTCGACCACCCCTTCTTCATCATCTACGATTTGGCGATCGGCGGCGGCTTCCCCGACGCCTTCGGCGGGGGCCCGAACGCCTCCACGGTCTCCGGCGGCAAGCTGGTCATCGACTCCGTGGCCGTCTACAACAAGGGGCCGGGCTCCGGTGGCGGTGGCGGTGGCGGCGGTTCGGTGACCGGCCAGACGATCACCGGTCCGGGCGGCAAGTGCGTGGACGTTGCAGGGGACGACACCGGCGGCGACGGCACCGCCGTGCAACTGTGGGACTGCCAATCGGCGGCCAAGGACCAACACTGGACCTGGAGCGGCCAGACCCTGCAGACTCTCGGCAAGTGCCTGGACATCTCCGGCGGCAACAGCGCCGCGGGCACGAAGTTGCAGCTCGCCACCTGCAACAACGGCGGCTACCAGTCCTGGGTGCGACAGACCGACGGCTCACTGCGGAACCCGGCCAGCGGCCGGTGCATCGACTCACCGTCGGGAGCCACCGCGAACGGCACCCGCCTGCAGATCTGGGACTGCAACGGTGCAGACGCCCAGAAGTTCGCCATCGGAACCCCGATCTACGGACCGGGCGGCAAGTGCGTGGACGTCGCAGGTGACGACACCGGCGGTGACGGCACCGCGGTCCAACTGTGGGACTGCCAGCAGGCGACCTCCCTCGACCAGAAGTGGACCTGGAACGGCCAGACACTACGGACGCTGGGCAAGTGCCTGGACATCGCAGGCGGTCTCAACGCGGCCGGCACGAAGCTCCAGTTGGCAACATGCAACGGCGGTGCCTACCAGAACTGGATAGCCAACGCCAATGGCTCGATGTCCAACCCGGCCAGCGGCCGGTGCATCGACTCACCGTCGGGCGCCACCGCGAACGGCACCCGCCTGCAGATCTGGGACTGTAACGGCGCAGACGCGCAGAAGTTCGCCCTGGCATGAGAGGAAGGAGGACCGGCAGCCGGCAGACCGGCAGCTGCCCGACCGTTGCAGCTTGCTCGTTCCGCCGTGCTGCCGTCCTCCCTGTGAACGGAGAACAACGCTCGCACCGGTGAGCGCCGAGAAGTCCCTCCCCACCCTGCCCGACGGCCTCCACCCGACGCTGAGACCAGCACGCTGCCGGTACAGGAGGAGGCCAACCGCGGCGAAGAGCGGCCAGTGTGAGCGACGTCTGGCTCGTCGGTCGGCGGCATGGCACGCTCCTCCCGCCAGCGCCAGCGGCCGCCTCGAGGCTGCAGTGTCGGCTGTTGCCACTGGAAATGCCCGCGCCCGGGGCGGGCAGCGGGCCGGGCGGCCTCCGGGCGCGGGCCACCGATTGACACCGGGCATGCTGGCATCGCAGGGGCGGGCCCTGGTCCGCATCGGTCCTGTGCTGCCGCCGCACCCGACAGCTCACCGGTAACAGCTGACCGCCCAGCCCCCCAATCTCCCGGCCGGCTTTCATCGGGTGGGTCGGGCGTCGTGCGACCGCGCGTCACTCCCCACCGCTCTGCGCAAACTTGCGTAGACACTTGCATTATTCCTACGTTGTTGTCGCGACAACTTGCCAGGGCCATCCGTCGATCGGTGCTCACCGCACTCGGCGTACCGGGCTGCGAACACCCGCCCCAAGCTGCAGGGCGAACGCTCCTGCATGGTCGGCCTGGTACTGCCGGAGCTTGTGACCCCGATCTTTTCTGCCTTCGCGGAAGCCCTCGATCAAAGCCGTCTCCCTGGAAGGCGGCCAGGCGGCCAGGCGGTCAGGCGACCACCGCACGGCCACTCGACCGTGGTGTCACCGCAAGCATCTGCCATGTGCCGGGCTGCGGAACTGCTCACCGCACAGATCGCGGGCAGCGCCGTCGCGCTCCGCAAGCCGGAGCCTGTGGCGCGTGGTTCCACCGCACTGGTCCGCGCGGACTGAGCGGCTCGCGCTTCCAGCTCCACAATCTGCGGACTGTCGAATTCTTACGGATTCAGCGCGAGATCTTGCGGACTATTGTCGTTGGTGGTTGAGTGTGGGCCGCCACACAGCGAGCAACCGTTGTGGGCATTCCACGCTCATGGTCAAAGGGGTCCACCGATGAGAAGTTCCGGGTACCGTCGCACCACCGTCGCCGCGATAGCCGGCACTCTCACCCTCGTCAGCCTCACGGCCTGCGGTTCCGGCGGCGAATCGAGCAGGGGTGACGGCAGAACCCGTATCACGGTCAACTGCGAGCCGCCCAAGAGCGCCAAGGTCGACCGGCGGTTCTTCGACGCGGACGTCGCGGCCTTCGAGGACCACAACCGGGACATCGAAGTCGTCACCCATGACGCGTTCCCCTGCCAGGACCCCAAGACCTTCGACGCCAAGCTCGCCGGCGGGCAGATGGAAGACGTCTTCTACACCTACTTCACCGACGCCGGACACGTCGTGGACGTCAACCAGGCTGCCGACATCACCCCGTACGTCAAGGAACTCAAGAGTTACCAGACCATCCAGAAGCAGCTGCGCGACATCTACACCGTCGACGGCCATGTCTACGGCATCCCGCGCACCGGCTACTCCATGGGCCTGATCTACAACCGCAGTCTGTTCCAGAAGGCGGGCCTGGACCCCGACAAGCCTCCCACGACCTGGGAAGAGGTTCGTGCCGACGCCAAGAAGATCGCCGCCCTCGGCGACAGCACCGTCGGTTACGCCGACTACAGCGCCCAGAATCAGGGCGGCTGGCACTTCACCGCCGAGATGTACTCCCAGGGCGGCGACGTCGTCACCGCCGACGGCAGGAAGGCAGCCGTCGATTCCCCGGCCGGCCACGCCGTCCTGCAGAACCTGCACGACATGCGCTGGAACGACGACTCCATGGGCAGCAAGCAGCTCCTCGTCATCAACGACGTGCAGCAGATGATGGGTTCAGGCAAGCTCGGCATGTACCTCGCCGCCCCCGACAACATCCCGATCCTGGTCAAGGAGAAGGGCGGCAACTACAAGGACCTCGCTCTCGCCCCCATGCCCGGCGGCAAAGGCACCCTCATCGGCGGCGACGGCTACATGTTCAACAAGCACGACACCCCCGCCCAGATCCGCGCCGGCCTCAAGTGGCTCGACCACATGTTCCTCACCCCCGGCAAGGGCTTCCTCGGTGACTACGCCCGTGCCAAGAAGAACGCCGCGCCCGTCGGCCTGCCCGAGCCGCGCCTGTTCACCGGCGCGGCCGACGCCAAGGATCAGCAGGTCAAGAAGGCCAACGCCAACGTGCCGGTGCAGAACTACCAGGCCTTCCTGGACGGCAACCACAACCTCGATATGAAGATCGAGCCGCCCAAGGCCCAGCAGATCTATTCGGTGCTCGACGGCGTCGTCTCCGCCGTCCTGACCAACAAGGATGCTGACATCGACGGTCTGCTGAGGGAAGCCTCCGGCAAGATCGACGGCATCCTCGCACGAGGCTGAAGCAACCATGAAGACCGCAGCTGAACGCGCGGCCGCCGCCCCGGCCCCCGTAGTGCCGCCCTCCTCCCCGAAGGCGGGCACGACGGGCCGCCAGGGCGGCCCGCCGTGGCGGCGCGCCATCCTCGATCAGGTCCGGGCCTACGCGTTCCTGGTCGGCGGCCTGCTCTGCTTCGCCGTGTTCTCCTGGTACCCCGCGATCCGCGCGGTGGTCATCGCCTTCCAGAAGTACACACCGGGATCGGCGCCCCAGTGGGTGGGCACGGACAACTTCACCCATGTTCTTCACGACCCCGAGTTCACGACCGCGTGGCAGAACACCCTCGTCTTCACCGCGCTGGCCCTGCTTATCGGCTTCGCCGTCCCCTTCGTCATGGCGCTCGTGCTCAACGAACTGAGACACGCCCGGGCCTTCTTCCGCGTCGTGGTCTACCTGCCGGTGATGATCCCGCCGGTGGTCAGCTCGCTGCTGTGGAAGTGGTTCTACGACCCCGGCGCCGGCCTCGCCAACGAGGCGCTGCGCTTCCTGCACCTGCCGACCTCGAACTGGACCAACGGCGCCGACACCGCGCTCGTCTCGCTGGTCATCGTGGCGACCTGGGCCAACATGGGCGGCACCGTCCTGATCTACCTCGCCGCCCTCCAGGGCATCCCGGGCGAGCTGTACGAGGCGGCCGAGCTGGACGGCGCCAACATCTGGCAGCGGGTGCGGCACGTCACCGTCCCTCAGACCCGGTTCATCGTGCTGATGTTGATGCTCCTGCAGATCATAGCCACCATGCAGGTGTTCACCGAGCCGTTCGTCATCACCGGTGGGGGACCGGAGAGTTCCACCGTCACGGTGCTCTACCTCATCTACAAGTACGCGTTTCTCTATCAGGACTTCGGCGGGGCCTGTGCCCTGAGCGTCATGCTCCTGGTTCTGTTGAGCGCGTTCTCAGCCCTGTACCTGCGCTTCACCCGCACCGACGACTGAGAGGAGGAACAGCGATCATGTCCACCAAGCAGAACGGGTACGCGGTGCGCACCCTGGTCTCCCCGCTCACGCTGTCCAGGACCCGCGGCAAAGCCGTCTACTGGACCGTGTTCGGCACGGTCGTCGTCGCCTTCGCCCTGGCCTTCCTCTTCCCGGTCTACTGGATGGCGACCGGCGCCCTCAAGACGCCGGACGAGATCACGCGCACCCCGCCGACCCTGGTGCCGGACCAGTGGCACATCAGCGCGTACACCGATGCCTGGGACCTGATGCAGCTGCCCCAGCACCTGTGGAACACAGTCGTCCAGGCGGCCGGGGCCTGGTTGCTGCAGATCGTCCTCTGCACAGCCGCGGCGTACGCCCTGTCAAAACTGAGGCCCGCCTTCGGCAAGGTGATCCTCGGCGGCATCCTGGCGACGCTGATGGTGCCCGCGCAGGCGCTGGTCGTACCCAAGTACCTCACCGTCGCCGACCTACCGCTGATCCACACCAGTCTGCTCAACGACCCGCTGGCCATCTGGCTGCCCGCCGTGGCCAACGCCTTCAACCTGTACCTGCTCAAGCGCTTCTTCGACCAGATACCGAGCGACGTCCTGGAAGCCGCCGAACTCGACGGCGCCGGCCGCCTGCGCACGCTGTGGTCGGTGGTGCTGCCGATGTCCCGGCCGGTGCTGGGGGTGGTCTCCATCTTCGCCCTCGTCGCCGTGTGGCAGGACTTCCTGTGGCCGCTGATGGTCTTCTCCGACCCAGACAAACAACCGATCAGCGTAGCGCTGGTGCAGCTCTCACAGAACATCCAGCTGACCGTCCTGATCGCCGCGATGGTGATCGCCAGCATCCCGATGGTCGCCATGTTCCTCGTATTCCAGAGGCACATCATCGCCGGGATCAGCGCCGGCAGCACCAAGGGCTGAGCCGGCCCGCGAACCCGGCACCGTGGCACCACCGATCCTGCGCGTCGCCGCCTCCCGGCCCTCCCTGCCCCCGCTGCCGGGGAGCGGCGGCGCGCAGCCCGCCGCGCCGAGCCCGTAGCCCGCCGCCCACGGTCCTACGGCCGTGGGCGAGACCACGCATGCCCGAAAGGAACCCTCATGGACCCGGCCGACGAGCAGTGGTGGCGTGGCGCCGCCATCTACCAGATCTACGTGCGCAGTTTCGCGGACGGAGACGGGGACGGCACCGGTGATCTCGCGGGAGTACGCGCCAGGCTGCCGTACCTGGCCGATCTCGGCGTCGACGCGCTGTGGTTCACCCCCTGGTACCTCTCGCCCCTGGCCGACGGGGGCTACGACGTCGCCGACTACCGTGCCATCGATCCGGCCTTCGGCACCCTCGGCGAGGCGGAGAAGCTGATCAGCGAGGCGCGCGAGCTGGGGCTGCGCACCATCGTCGACATCGTGCCCAACCACGTCTCCGACCGGCATCCGTGGTTCCGGGCGGCACTCGCCGCCGGACCCGGCAGCCCGGAGCGGGAGCTGTTCCACTTCCGGCCCGGCCGCGGTGAGCACGGCGAACTGCCGCCGAACGGCTGGCCGTCGGAGTTTCCCGGCGCCGCAACCTGGACCCGGGTTCCGGACGGGGAGTGGTATCTGCATCTGTTCACGCCCCAGCAGCCCGACCTGAACTGGGCGCACCCGGCCGTCCACCGAGAGCACGAGGACGTCCTGCGCTTCTGGTTCGAGCGGGGCGTGGCCGGGGTGCGCATCGACTCCGCGGCGCTCCTCGCGAAAGACCCCGAGCTGCCGGACTTCGTCAAGGGCCGCGATCCGCACCCGTACGTCGACCGCGACGAGCTGCACGACATCTACCGCTCCTGGCGGGCCGTCGCCGACGAGTACGGCGCCGTCTTCGTGGGTGAGGTGTGGCTGCCGGACACCGAGCGCTTCACCCGTTACCTGCGCCCCGACGAGCTGCACACCGCCTTCAACTTCGATTTCATGACCCGTCCCTGGTACGCGGCCGAGCTGCGCGAGTCCATCGACGGTACCCTCACCGAGCACGCCATGATCGGGGCGCCGGCGACCTGGGTCCTGTGCAACCATGACGTGACGAGGACCGTCACCCGGTACGGGCGGGCGGAGTCGAGTTTCTCGTTCGCCACCAAGCGGTTCGGCACGCCGACCGACCTCGTGCTGGGCACCCGCAGGGCGCGCGCCGCGGCGCTGCTGTCGCTCGCGCTTCCCGGTGCCGTCTATCTGTACCAGGGCGAGGAACTCGGGCTGCCGGAGGTTGAGCTGCCGCCGGAGCGCATCCAGGACCCGATGCACTTCCGCTCCGGCGGTCTCGACCCGGGCCGGGACGGCTGCCGGGTACCGCTGCCCTGGGCCGCCGATGAGCCGCATCACGGGTTCGGCTCGGTGACCGAGCCGTGGCTGCCGCAGCCCGCGGACTGGGCCTCGTACGCCGCTGACCGGCAGGCCGCCGATCCCGGGTCGACGCTCGCCCTCTACCGCACAGCGCTGCGCATCCGCCGCTGCGAGCCCGGCTTCGGCGACGGACAGCTCAGCTGGCTCGACTCCCGGGACGACGTGCTGGCCTTCGCCCGGGAGGACGGCCTCGTCTGCGTCGTCAACATGGCCGCGGAACCCATCGCGCTCCCCGGCCACAAGGCCCTCCTGCTCACCAGCGGCCCCCTGGACGACGAGGGCCGGCTGCCGCAGGACACGGCGGCTTGGCTGCGGACCTGACCCCCGCTGCCGAACCACCGGTCCCGGCAGTACTGCACACGCCACTTCCCTCCCCACCAAGAAGGTGCAGAACCACATGGAGACAACCACCAGACCGATCCCACGACGGTGGCTCGCCGCCGTCCTGGGAGCCGCGCTGGCATGCACAGGGGCCGCCACAGCCGTCGCCCGGACGGCCGGCATCGCCCACGCCGCGACGGCCGCCCACTCCCCGTTGGCCGCCCGCTCCCCGCTGGCCGTCGCGGGCCGTGGCGCCATCGTCCCGTTCACGGAGCTCGAGGCGGAGGCTGCGCGCACCAACGGCACCGTCATCGGCCCCGACCGCACCTACACCTCGTTGCCGTCCGAGGCGTCGGGCCGCAGCGCTGTCAAACTGGACGCGGCAGGCCAGTACGTGGAATTCACTCTCACCCAGCCCGCGAACGCGGTGACGGTGCGCTACAGCCTGCCGGACAACGCGGCCGGTACGGGCATCACCGCGCCCATGGAGCTGAGCGCGGACGGAACCCGGCTGAAGGACCTGTCCTTCACCTCCAAGTACGGTTGGTTCTACGGAAGTTACCCGTTCACCAACTCCCCCGGCGACAAGCCGCACCACTTCTACGACGAGACCCGCGCGCTGTTCGGCAAGACCCTGCCGGCCGGTGCGAAGGTCCGCATCACCTTGCCCTCGACCGCCGCTACCCCGTCGGCCACCGTGGACGTCGCCGACTTCGAGCAGGTCGCCGCGCCCGTGACACAGCCCGCCGATTCGCTGGCCGTGACGGACTACGGCGCCGACCCCTCCGGCGCCGCGGACTCGACGTCCGCGTTCCAGAAGGCGGTGGACGCGGGCAAGGCGCAGGGCAAAACCGTCTGGATACCGCAGGGCACCTTCCGGCTTACCGACCATGTGGTGGTCGACCAGGTGACTCTGCGCGGGGCCGGCCCCTGGTACTCCGTGCTCACCGGCCGCAGCTCCACCGACCGCACCCGGGCGGCGGGCATCTACGGCAAATACGTCAGCGGCGGCGGTTACAGCGGGCAGATCCGTCCGCAGGAGGCAGGCGGCCCTAGCCGCAACGTCACGCTCAAGGACTTCGCCATCCTCGGCGAGATCACCGAGCGAATCGACGAGGACCAGGTCAACGGGCTCGGCGGCGCGATGAGCGACTCGACGGTCGACAATCTGTGGATTCAGCACACCAAGGTCGGGGCCTGGATGGACGGCCCCATGGACAACTTCCACATCAAGAACAGCCGGATCCTCGACCAGACGGCCGACGGCGTGAACTTCCACTGGGGCGTCACGAATTCGTCGGTGGAGAACACCTTCCTGCGCAACACCGGTGACGACGGCCTCGCCATGTGGGCGGACACCAAGACCAACGCCGGCGACACCTTCAAGAACAACACCGTGGTGGCGCCGATCCTCGCGAACAACATCGCGATCTACGGCGGCAAGGACATCTCCGTCACGGACAACGTCGTCGCCGACACACTCACCAACGGCGGCGGCATCCACGTCGGCAACCGCTTCTCGGGCGTCGGCCCCGGCAACGGCACCGATGTCTCCGGCACCTTCACGCTGGCCCGGAACACCACCATCCGGGCGGGCAACACGGACATCGGCTGGCCGTTCCCGATCGGCGCCATCTGGTTCGACGCCCGGGCCAGCGCCATCGACAAGGCGACCATCAAGGTCACCGACACCGACATCCTGGACAGCTCCTACTCGGCCATCATGTTCGTCTCGGGCACCACGAAGGGTGTCGAGTTCAACAACGTCAACATCGACGGCACCGGCACCTTCGCCATGCAGTTCAACGACCCGGCGTCGGCCTCCTTCACCAACGTCACGGCCAAGCACCTCGGTTTCACCGAGCCGGTCTACAGCTGCCTGGGCAGCCAGCTGTCCCTCACCCAGGGCGCGGGCAACTCCGGCTGGAACAGCAAGCTTCCGGCCACCTACTGCGGTGAATGGCCCAAGCCGAACTACGACCACAACGGTACGGACCCCACCCCGCCGCCCACCTCTCCGCCGCCCTCTCCGACGGAGAACCTGGCCAAGGGCCGCCCCGTCACGGCCAGCGGCAGCGTGGACCAGTACGTGCCGGAGAAGGCAGTTGACGGTGATGCCACTTCGTACTGGGAGAGCACGAACAACGCCTTCCCGCAATGGTTGACCGTCGACCTCGGCGCCACCCGGAGCGTGGGCCGCGTCGTCCTCAAGCTCCCGCCCGCCACCGCGTGGGGGGCCCGGACTCAGACCCTGTCGGTGCTCGGCAGCACAGACGGTTCGTCCTTCGGTGAACTCCTCGCGTCGAAGAGCTACCGCTTCGACCCCGCGACCGGCAACACGGCGACGGTGACCCTGCCCGCCGGCACCGGCACGCGCTACCTGCGGATCCGGGTGACGGCCAATACCGGCTGGCCCGCGGCCCAGTTCAGTGAGGTCGAGGCGTACACGTCCTGATGGGAGCGGTTGAACACCGAAGAGCCTGAACATCCGGTTCATGTGGAGGGGCCGGCCTCGCCGTCACGGGGTCGGCCTTTCACCATGTCCCCGTCCCATTCGCGGTGCTGACCGACTACGGCCGGCCACGGCCTACCAGGAAGCCGCCGCGATGGCCGTCCGCTCTGTTTCGGAAGCGAGGCACACAAGAAGCGGAACACCGTCGAGCGGGGCACCAACCGCCTCGAGCGGTGACGCCGCGCTCCTTCAGTTCGTGAAGCCGCTCCCAGAGCATGTGCCTGGCCTGCGGATCGAGCCCGGTGGTGGGCTCGTCGAGGATGAGGACGTCCGGTTCGTTGATCATCGAGCGGGCGATGGTCAGGTGGCGCCGCATACCGCCGGACAGGGCGTCCACCCGGGTGTCGGCAGGTCCTCCGCTGCGCGAAGGCCAGCAGCCGGTTCGCGCGCTCGCGCTTGACCTGCCGGGGCAGGCCGAAGTACCGGCCGTACACCAGTAGGTTCTCACGGACCGTCAGCTCGCGGTCCAGCGCATCGTCCTTCGGCACGACGCCGATCCGGGCGCGGATACGCGAGCCGTCGGACGTGGGGTCCATGCCGAGCACCCACAGGTCGCCACTTGAGACCTGGGAGACGCAGCAGATCATTCGCTGCATCACGGCGGCCTCCTGGCGCACTACCAGCTGGCTAGCACTACCCCGGCGTCCTCATCGGCGAGGATGAACCCGTCCTGCGGGGATCGGGACGGATTCGGCAATACCTCCCCAAGGGCGCCGACCTCCGCACATTCGACCGGGTCGACCTGGACGCCATCGCCCACGAACTCAACCACCGCCCACGCAGGACCCATGGCTACCGCACTCCGGCAGAGGTCTACGTCGACCTCCTTCGTTTGACGACAGCAGGGAAGGTGAGGCGCGCGGGCGCCTCCGGGGAGTCTGGAGGGAAGCGGGTGAGAGTTGAGGTGTGGGAAGACCCGGCGAGGAGGACCATGGTCTTGAGGTGAGTTCCGTGTCGTCCGGGCTGCGACACGCGGAAGCTGCACCGCTCCGCTCGATGAGGAAGAAAGTGCCAGATATTTTGACCATGTCATCCGGATATGCGTCTTCTGGAGGTGGTGAGGGGTGAAGATCTCCGTTGTCGGAGGCACGGGCTTCATGGGGTCCCGGCTGGTGAAAGCACTTGAGACCCTCGGTCATCAGGTCGCCGCCCACGACAGATCTACCGGTTGCGACCTGCTCACCGGGGAGGGGGTGGCGCGGGCGGTGGCATCGGCCGACGTCGTGGTCGACACGATCGACGCCCCGGACTTCGACGCCAGTGCCTCGCCCTTCTTCCGCACGACCACGGACAACCTCCTGGCCGCTGCCGGGCAGGCGGGTGTCCAGCACGCGGTCGTGTTGTCGATCGTGGGCATCGACCGCATCCCCGAGGTCGACTACTACCAGGCCAAGGTCCTGCAAGAAGCCCGGTTGGCGGCAGGTCCGATCCCCTATTCGATCGTCAGGGCGACCCAGTTCATGGAGTTCGTCGACAAGATCATGTCCTGGACGACGGAAGGAGACGTGGTGCGCCTCCCGCCCACCCCGATCCAGCCGGTCGCGGCCGACGAGGCCGTCCAGGCACTCGCCGACGTCGCAACGGGAGAGCCGCTGGGCGGGATCCTGAACGTCGCCGGCCCAGACGTCTTCCCCCTCGACGACCTCGGCCGCATGACCCTGCAGGCGCGGCCGGGTGACGACCGTACCGTGGTCACCGACGAATCCGCAGGACTCTTCGCGGCGGTGCACGCGGACGCCCTCACCGCTCCCGAAGGCGCACGCCTGGGGCGCATCCACTACCGGGACTGGCTCGCCTGACGTTTCCGCCGGCGGGGGACAGTGCCACGCCATGCCGTGGCGGGAACGCACCCGGGACATCGTGATGTCCGCCGATGAGAGCAGAGAGGTCTGCATGATGCCGAACGACACCTCGGAAGGTCCTGAGCCGCAGACGGCGTCCGATGCGTGGAAGGACGCCCTGACCGTCCTGCAGACGGTACGGCCACCGCACATTCCTGAGAGGGCAGAGGTGATGACCGTTCTCATCGCCCACCCCCCGGGGGCTCCGGGCACCCCGCCGCACCGGCACTTCGGGCCGGCCTTCGGCTACGTACTGGAGGGGGAGATGCGTTTCGAACTCGAAGGCGAGGGCGTGCGCATCCTCTCCGCCGGAGACACCTTCTGGGAGCCGGGCGGTGATGTCATCCATTACCAGGACGGAAACAACCGGATCGACGCCTGGTGCCGGTTCCTGGTCACGATGGTCTGCGAGCCGGGGCGACCCATGCTGACCCTGGTGGACGACGAGGAACTCGAGCAGCGCAAGGACCGCCGGGCGCCCCGTTCCGCCTGACCGTCACGACGCACTCTTCGATGCCGACGAACATCCCCGCGGAAGAACACGCCGGGCCGCCCGCTGCGAGATCTGCGGGCCGCTGCGCAGTGCAGCTCCGTTCCACCGCCCTCACCCACCCGGGCGCAGCCCGGCCGCAACGCAGTCGTGGTAGGTCAGCGTGCTACAAGCCCGAGTGGACACGGCCAGTCGGTGGTGATCCAGCCCCATCTGGGACGGCTCTGATTTCACACGGATTCACACAAGCGGTCCAGCGTTCACGGCGTTCACGGCCTTGATCCCTGTGGTCTTCTACCCACCTGCGGTGTGCTGGTCGAGGAGCACAGTCGGCAGAAGCGGGAGGGATCGTTGTGACGACATCCGTCAGGAACAGGGCCTCATCTCGCTGCGTGACCGATGCGGCGGCGCGTCACCGCCTCTGCTGCGCATCCGGCGATCCGCCCTGTCTCCGGGCCGGGCAGACCCTCCGTCGAGCACAGGCCGGCCCCCAGCTACGTCGCCCGGATCCTGGCTCTCCCCGGGCGGGCAACGCCTCATGCCGCTGCCCTCTGACAGGTGATCTTGGTCGGTTGCCAGGCGATATTGACCGGCGCGGTCGAACGCCTTGCGAAGACGCCCAGAAGGGACGGGCGGGGAGCATCTGTAGGGGGCGGGGTCACGATGGTGCCTTCCTGTCGAACACGGTGGGCGTGGGCGCCGCGCTAGGCACGGCCGGGGGAGCGGTAGGCCTGGAAGTGGGCGAGCGGGTGGTCGAGCGGCAGATTCGGGTTCCAGGCGGTCAGGCACTGGGCGCTCGGTGCGAACAGCGGGCCGGGCAGCGCGTCCAGGGGCCAGAACCGCCAAAATTCGATGGCCTCCTCGCGCTGCTCCGGGACGCCGGACCACTGCGTGACGACGACGGGCACTGTCACCCGGACGACGTCGCCGACCCGGTCCAGGAGCGTGCCCAGCACCCTTACGTCGCCGGGATCCGCCACGAGGCCGGTCTTCTCGCGGAGTTCGCGGACGGCGGCCTGCGCGAGGGTCTCTCCCGGTTCGACGGTTCCGCCGGCGAGTTCCCACGTACGGCGCCGGTGCCGCCCGAGCAGGACTCCGTCCGGGCCGTGCACGATCACGCCGACGCCCAGCGCGGCATTCGGCGGTGGCGGTGCGCTGGTGCGGGGGCGGCTCGGTACGCGCCGCGGGCGGCGGGCGGCGTACAGCCGGTAGGAGACATGGTTGTCCGGCTTGTCGGAGTCGATCGCGGTGACCGCCTCCGTGGTGAGACCGTGTTGGACCAGGAGGTCCTCCCACAGCTGCGCGGTAAGGACGGACCCACATGTCGACGGGGTGATCGTCGGTGGTGCCGGGCAGCCGCAGGATCTCGGGTCGCGGGGCGACCTCGTTCGACGGTCCGGTGCCGCCCGAGTTGGTGTGCAGCGCGGAGAAGAGGAGGCGGCCGCCCGGCTTGAGGCTGTTGGCCAGGACGGGCAGTAACCGGTCGGGGTCCAGGTAGGGGACGGAGCAGACGGAGTAGATCAGGTCGTACGGGTCGGCGTCCCGTAGGTGGGCCACGGCGTCGGCGCACATCAGGCGCAGGCCCGGGGTGTCGGGGTAGCGAGTGGCGGCGCGCTGGTGCTGTGCGGGGGAGGCGTCGACGGCGGTGACGTCGGCGCCGCGGGCGGCAAGGTGGGCGGCGTGCCGGCCGAGCCCACTGCCGAGGTCGAGGACGCGCAGTCCGGCCACGTCGCCGAAGACCTCGGCGCCGGGGCCGGTGCCGGGGATGCCCCAGTCCCACCGGTCCAGCTCGGGCAGCTCGAGTCCTCGCGCGAGTTGGTGGTTCCCGTAGGTGTTCCAGGTCGCGACGGTGTCCTGTTCGATGGTCACCGGTCCTCCATCCGACTGCGGGCGGGGTCAGGGGCGCAGGGCGTAGCAGCGCAGGACGTCAAGGTCGGCGGTGTGGACGGCGGACCAGCCTGCGGTGAGAAGTTCGGCCTGGGCCGGGGTGATGCCGAGGTTCTGCAAGGGGTCGGTGGCGCCGCGGCGGCCGGTGATCTCGGTGACGACCCAGAAGGTTCGCCCGGGGCGAGGAGGTAGCGGACTCGGTCAAGGAAGTCGGCCTTGTCGTCGATCCACCGGTAGACGAGTCGGCAGGTGATGACCGCGTAAGCCGGCTCCGGCAGGGCGCCGAAGTCGTCGGCGGTGATGTCCACGCACCGCCAGGCCGGGCGGGCGCGGTGTCCTGGGCGGCGGCGAGCGTGATGGCGCTGGGGGAACAGTCGATGCCGGTCGTGCGGTAGCCGAGCTGGGCGAGGCGTCGGGCAAGAGCGCCGTCGCCGCAGCCGATGTCGAGGTCGGACGGGCGCAGCCACGGCCGAGGTGGTCCCCGCCCGCGCGATTCGCGACCATCTGCGCAGACGCAGCATCCGCACGGTGATCCCGGAACGGGCCGACCAGCAGGCCAACCGCATGCTGCGCGGAGTGGCAGTATCTCAACAGGGTTGCTTCCGCTGGCAGTTGGGGAGATGGCGCGTGATTGAGACGGTTATTCAGATAGTCACTCAGGTCGCTGGGGGGACGCTGACCGCAGCGGGGACCGGGGTGGGGCAAGCGGTGTCGGATCTGGTGCGTGAACGGCTCGGTGGTAGTGAGGGTGGCCGCTCGGCGATTCAGGCTGTCGAAGCCCGGCCGACGGACCCGGGGGCCGCGGCAAGGCTCAGGGCCTCCCTCCAGGCGGAGATGGACGCCGACCCGGAATTCTCGCGGCGGATCGCCGCGACGCTGGCCGCCGGGCCCCCGCCGGCCGAGCTCCCGAAGGTGACGTCCGGCAGCATCACCATTGACGGCTCAACGGTCAGGGGCCGCAACACCATCTCTGTGGGGCCCGTCACCATCAATAACACCCGCAACAACCGCTACTCCCTGCTCGCCGCAGCGCTGATGCTGGCCACCCTGCTGGCCTTGGGCCTCTACGGCGGAACTCGGCTCATCACGGGTGACGATGCCGGGCAGCGGAAGTCCGTGACCCCGCTGAGCGATGCCGTCGCCCTACACGTGCTTCCGGACCTGGCCAGCCTGCCGGCGGGTTGGACCCAGCCCAAGGCGCCCGACATCGGGGGAGCGCAGGTGCCGGAAAGCGCGGGGCTTTCCTACTTCGCCTCCGTCGATTTCCTCATGGGCGATCCCGACGCCGACCTTCACATACGCGTCGCAGCATTCACCAGCGCGCAGAAGGCCCACCTCTTCCACCGCAAAACCGAGGAGGCCGAAGGCAAAGGCGGTGGTGGGTCCGCAGGATCGCTGCCCCGTGTCGGAGACGAAAGCTTCGCCGGGTCGTTTCCCAGCGCGAACGGGGAGGCGGCCGGTTCCGCCGTGTCTTTCCGCGTGGGCACCGTCCTCATCCTCGTTCAAGGTGAGGACACTGACGGACGGCCGTTCAACGGAACTTGGCTCAAGGGCCTCGCCACCATGATGGCGGAGCGAGCGCAGCAGGCTCAGAACGGCCAGGAACCCTCAGCATCCGTGCGCAATACCTGAGGAAGCCGCGCCGTACGCAGGGAATTGAGGGCCTAGAGGTTGTCCCGTAGGGGGGTGTGGGTCATCCGGTGAGGGCCAGGTTGTGGAGTCGGGCCATGCCGAGCATGGCCTGGTGCACGCCGTTGCCCTTGAGCCGGCAGTCCCGCGGGATCTTCCAGGTCTTCAGCCGTGACAGGGCGACGCGTACTCGCGCCCGGCGGTGGACGGTGTTCTCCGCTTCCTGTTGTGGGCTGAGGTGCCTGTGGCCTCGCCGTCTGCGGTGCGGGATGAGCAGGCCGGTGCCCTGGTGGCCGCCGTCGGCGATGGTCGGTGCGCCGCGGCAGGCCTGGTCGACGCCGGACTCTGTTGCCCCCCGGCAGTCGTTGCGGCTGCCGGGCAACGGCAAGGCGATCGCCACCACCAGGCGGCTGTTCGCATCGATCACGACCTGCAGGGTCGAGTACCGATAGTTCTTGCTCGAAGCAGCGATGCTGCGGTAGCGGGTGGGCGGCCGCCGACTTCGAGACTCCGAACAACGGCGCCACCTGCCGCAACGTGAGGTTCGTGCGTCAGTACGTCGCCACCAGCAACACCCGGTCCTCCAGCGGCAGCCGCCACGACCGGCCTTGCTGGACACCACCACCCCGGCGCCGGACCAGCTCCACCAGCCTGGCGAACTGCACCTCGGTCAGCCCCGGCAACGGCTCGATCCACTTCGGATCATCTGCTGAGATCACCCCACCCATACCCAGCCAACGCACCAACCGCCCCACCGGTTACGGGACAACCTCTAGGGTCTGTCGTTGAATGATCTTCGGTGGTTGATCATGATCGGGTGATACGTCGCCTTGGACCTCGGCCAGAGTCCGTAGTCGAAGGCCAGGGCTCACCGTGCATCCTCGCTCGGCGAGCAGCGGTCACACCTCGTCGATTGCGCGGGTGATGGTGGAGCGGTCCACTGCGAACCAGCAGGCGAGCACGTCGTGCGTGGTTGCGTGCCGGAGGTGCACGAGGGTAGCCAGGAGCCGGTCGACGAACACCAGCCGGTGCTTCGCACCCGCGCCCAGCGCCCGCTTCCGCGGCCTGGAGGCAAGCCTTGTCTGGTGCCGTTCGTGCCACAATGGACCAAGTTCAGGCACGAGTTCAGCAATCACGTCGGCCGGCAGGCCCGTGATCCTCCGGTCGCTGATGATCGCTGCACGAGACGCGTCCCCTACTACACGCCCATGATCGATGATCTGAAGCTCGGCGTCTCACCGCTTACCGTGCACGAGCTCGTTAGCGTAGGCCCTGCGCGCGGACCGCTTCCCACCTTGCCTCCTGCTGCCGGTGGTACAGCCAGCCTCTGCTGGCCAGCACCGCGAGCAAGCCGGCACCGGCCAGGATCCACTAGTGGGTCAGCAGCCAGTTGATGACGGTCACCACTAGGGCGCGTACGGAGTTGTGATCTCGATCCTGGCCGTCGCTTCCGGCGACGGTGATCGAACTGATAGAACGCGCCTGTGCCTCGACGCGAACTGACCGATAATCAATGGGAGTTGATCAGCCCTCACCTGCCGATCGGGCAGTGCGGCCCCTATCCGGAGAACCTGCGCGACCAACTGGAGGGGATCATCTGGCGGTTCCGTACCGGCAGCCCGTGGCGAGACGTGCCGGAGGCGTTCGGGCCCTGGTCCACCGTCTACGGCCGGTTCTCGCAGTGGCGCGATGCCGGGGTGTTCGCCGCCGCGATGGAGGCCGTGATCGCCGAGGCCGCTCGCCGCGGGCAGGCGGACTTGTCCCTGGTCAGCGTGGACTCCACCACCGCCCGCGCCCACCACGCCGCGGCCGGCATGGTCGTGGGCGAGGAGGTCCTGTCCGCCCTGGAGAAGGCTGCCGAAAAGGGGGCACGCGAAAGGCGCGAAAGCAACGCAAGCGGCAGGCCGTGGCCGAGGCGGTGACCCCGGCCGGGGAGGCAGAGTCCGACCCGGAGCGCGAGGAACGCCGCCGGATGCCGCGCCGGCAGCGCGCTCGGTTGAAGGCGGCAGCCCTGGGGCGCTCCCGGGGTGGTCTGACCTGCAAGGTCCACCTGTCGGCCGAGCGGCGGTGCCGTCCGCTGTCGTTCGTGGTCACCCCCGGGCAGGCCGCCGACAGCCCGCAGTTCACGGCGGTGCTGGCCAAGATCAAGGTGCGCGGGCCGGTCGGGCGCCCACGCACCCGGCCGGCCGCCGTGGCCGGCGACAAGGCATACTCCTGCCGCGCCAACCGCGCCCACCTGCGGCAGCGGAAGATCAAGGCAGTGATCCCGGAGAAGGCGGACCAGGCAGCGAACCGGAAGAAGAAGGGATCGAAGGGCGGGCGCCCGATCACGCACGACGCCGAGCTGTACAAGGAACGCAACACCGTGGAGCGGTGCATCAACAAGATCAAGGACTGGAGAGGGCTGGCCACCCGCTACGACAAGAAGCCGGAGAGCTTCGAAGCGGGGCTTCAGCTGCGCGGCACGGTCATCTGGCTGCGCAGCCTCCGCCCCGCATGATCACGGCTCCTTACAGGTTCTGGACCCGACGGCCCGTTGCGGAGGCGAAGCCCAGCCAGGTGTGACGGTTGCCCGCCCAGCACCAGCCGACCTTGGGGGCATTGCGGCGCTCGCGGCCATCGCGCCCGGTGCCGTTGCTGATCCAGAGTGCCGGCGTGCGGGCGTCCAGAGCGCCGTTGGCTTTGCGCAGCCGAGAGCCGATGGTCATGAAGCAGTGGTTGCGCTCCAGGACGGCGGGCTGCTGCATCACCCAGTGGATGCCCTCAGTGAGCAGCAATGGGGTCCGGGCCTTCGCGGTGAGGGCAGGCAGCGCCTCGTTCGGGCTCCAGTTGCCCATCTGGTCGCCACGGTTGAGGCCGGTGAGGAGGTAGAGCGGAGCGTCGGGCAGCACGACCGTGTCGAGCGGGGCGAAGAGGTCGACATCCGGCATGTCTGTGACAACGAAGCCCGCTTTGCCGTCACGGCGGAGCAGCGGCGCCAGGGCGGAGGCAGGGGCTTGGTCCGGGTGAACAGCGAGCAGGGCGCTATCGCCGCTCGCAGGGGCATCGACGGCTGCGGCGAAGGTACGAAGCTCGACGGCAGGCAGCCCTGCTAACTCGTGCACCCCCAGCTCGATGAGCCGCTCGGCCTGCGCGCTCAGGGCCGGGAGTGCGGGGAGAACAGTGGAGGTGGCGTGCGTGGTTTCGGGCACGATACTCCCAGGGGCAGCAATTTGGATGGGCCCAGGGGCAACGAAACGCCTCGCCGGAACGTTCCCGCCACTGCGGCCTTCCCCCGGCCCCGTGATCGCGACTCCCTACAGGCCCTAGGGCGACGGCGAAGCTGGCGGCCACCAGGAGGCCGGGAAGCCGGTCGTCTGCGCGCCGCCGCCTGCCCGGCCTGCGCCGCCGTGCCGACGGGCGCATGGTCGTGGCCGCCCGGCCTTTACGCGCTTGGGGGCTCACCGGCTGGCCTGCGTGACGTCGCTCGCAAGCTGTCCCAGGATGTTCAGGATTCCGTGACCCGCCGGGGTGGGGGCGATCAAAACCCCCAGCGCCAGAACGATGACGACTGTCAGCTTCTCATCCAGCGGCTGCGGGCCTTCGCTCGCGGCACAGCGTCTCCATGCGCGCGGGGTTGACCTAGAGCTCAGTCGAGGAGGCAGGGTAGGGCCATGGGCGACACGGAAGAGTCATTATCGGTCGGCGAGATGGCGACGCGAACTGGTGTGTCGGTTCACACGTTGCGGTATTACGAGCGGATTGGGCTGTTGGCCGGTGTGCCGCGCACGGCCGGAGGTCGGCGGGTCTACGGCACGAAGCAGTTGGCGTCCATCGAGTTCATATCTCGGTTGCGCGAGACCGGGATGCCCATCGCCCAGATCTTGAAGTACGCCGATCTGGTCCGGGCTGAGCACGACACAAGGCAACAGCGCCTCGACATCCTTGTCGACCATCACCGCAGAGTGCTTACCGCGATCGAGGAGCAGCACCGGCACCTAAAGGTCATCCAGACCAAGATCGATCTCTATCGGCGGGATCTGGCCCGCACTGACGAATGACTCTTCCGCTGCGTCCCTCATCTGCGCTTCCCCTCTCATGAAGGACAACGTCATGACGCAAGCATTGCCGACAGGCCGGGCTCCTGAAGCTGGTCCTGTCGTCGTGATCACTGGTACATCATCGGGAATCGGCCTGGCTTCAGCAATTGCGGCGGCGCAGGCCGGTTGGACGACGGTGGCGACCCTGCGGGATCCCCTGCGCACTGCAAAGCTCCTGCAGGCAGCAGCGGAAGCGGAAGTCTCGCTGGACGTCCGGCAACTCGACGTTACGGACGAGAGGTCGGTGTCACGGTGCATTCAAAGTGTTATCGACGATTACGGCCGCTTGGACGCTCTGGTCAACAATGCCGGGGCCGGACATGTCGGCACCGTTGAGACTGACGACATGCAGGCCTTCCGTGCCACCGTCGAGGTCAATTTCTACGGCGTGGTACGCACCACCCGGGAAGCGTTGCCGCACCTGCGCGCCTCCCACGGACGAATCGTCACTCTCAGCAGCGTCGGCGGCGTAGTCGGCCAGCCCTTCAATGAGGCGTACTGTGCAGCAAAGTTCGCCGTCGAGGGTTTCACAGAAGCACTCGCACCGGTTGCCGCTGCCGTAGACGTCAGTGTCACGCTGGTGGAACCGGGCGCAGTGAACAGCGAGTTCGTCGCCAACGCCGGCCTCGAGCCGAGCCGCCTTATGGCGGATGCCGGACCGTATCGGGACATCCTGAGCCGATACGTCGCTCGAACGATGGAAAAGTTCGGGAGCAATGCCCAGCCGGCGGCTGAGGTTGCCAAGGTGATCGTTGATGTGCTGGGTATGAGGAACCCGCCATTGCGGGTGCAGACTTCAGCGTGGTCCGAACAGTTTGTCGGTCACAAGCTTGCTGACGCAGACGGTGCAGCAGTCATGAGTCTGACCTCGGGGTGGCTCGCCGACGCCTGAGGCGTCCCAGGACCGGGTTGCTGCCGCGGCGGACCCGAATTGACCTCGCGTTCGCCATGGCTTGCTTGAACTAGCCGCACGCGCGTCTCATGGATGCTTGTCAATAGTTACCGCGATGTCATGTCCACTCTCCAAACTTGGGAGCGCTCCCAAGGGACGGCACGTTCCTTCAAGCCGGAAGGTCTATCTGCCATGCCCGATTCCCGTCGAATGTCATGGATGGCGAAGGTGATCCGTGGCCTACCCGCGTTGCTTGCGCTGGCCATCACCTTCAGTATTCCGCCCGCAGAAGCGGCTGCGGCGGCCCCCGTCATGACGTCATGTGACAACTTCTACAACGCAGCTGTCTCCGACGGCCGGTACCGGATCCAGAACAACGTATGGAACGACGTCGGCGGAACGCAGTGCCTGCGCGCAACCGGTGCCCGCTTCGAACTCACCCGATCCAACCATCGCAAGCCGGTGAACGGGCCGCCTGCGAGCTACGCCTCCCTCTACAAGGGGTGTCACTACCGCGCGTGCAGCGCGGCCAGCGGGCTGCCACAGCGAGTTGACCGCATGCAACGCGTTCGCACGGATTGGAACTCGTCGAACGTCACCTCCGGGGCATACAACACCTCCCTGGACCTCTGGTTCGATCCCCGTCCGAACTTCGCGAGCATCAACGCCGGAGAAATCATGGTGTGGCTCAACCACCGAGGCGGCCCCCAGCCTGCCGGCTCCCGGATGGGCCAGGTGAGGATTGACGGCACGGCGTACGACCTGTGGAAAGGCGTGCTGCGCGACAGCAGCCGAAACATCAGCTGGGTAGTGGTGACCTACGTCCGCAAGACACAGGTCACCGCAGTGGCACAACTCGACCTGCGCAACATCACTCGGGATGCGACACGACGCAACTACATCAAAAACGGGTGGTACTTGAACAGCGTGCAGGCTGGCTTTGAGGTCTGGCAGGGCGGTAAAGGCCTGCGCACCAACTCATTCCACGTGTACACCCGATAAACGGAACGCAGCGTAGTGAAGGAGCCTCTGTGCGAGTGTATCCGTCCGTAATAGGCAGTGTGGTCATCGGGGTGGCGCTAACCGCCGCGTCCACCGCACCCAGTGCAGCAGCCATCGACACGAGCGGCGCCGCCATCCGCCGTGCCATCACCCACGTCCAGGGGGCGGACTCACCGCAGTGCCGCTACAGGGAGCCGCAAGGCCAACTGTATGGCGTGCAGACCGTATCCATGACCGCTCAGCGTAAAAGAGCGCTGATCCGCGCCGGTGCCACCAGCCGGCACATCGCCATCGCCATGCTCGAGAACGAGAAGATGGACACGTCGTACCCGCTGTACGACAACAAGTCCGGCGACGCCGCCAACTTCGGTGTCTTCAAGCAAAACTGGGGGGTCATCCGCTCGACCTCACCCCGGTATCACCGCCTCAAAGCCGCGGACTATGCACGAGGCCGCGAGCTGAACAGCAACGTCAGCCTCGACGTGACCGTGCTCAAGCAAAGCATTCAACGATACGGACTGAAACGCTGGATGGCGGCTCACCGCTGCGGGGCCACAGGACTCACCAACCCCAACCTCAGGGCAGTCAAACAGTACATAGGTGCGGTGGACATCCTCACGGAGAAGATCGCCGCAAGTGACCGACAATTCGGCCCGAACGACTACCGCAACCTCAAGCGCAGCAACAAACGCTTCTGGATCAACGTGCCGGCTGTCTGACCGAAAGGGCGCGGCAGGCTTCCCTCCTGCCGCGCCGTCCGAGACGCTTCTCACCTAAGACTTGTCCCGTAACTGATCTTCGACTGCAGCAGGTGGATCCTGCTGCACTGGGGAGCTCTGAGCCATGCGGTCGAAAGCCGGTTGTGTAAGCGGGCGGCACCAAGCATGGCGTGGACGCCGTCGCACTTTACGCGGCAGTCGCGCGGGAACTTGGGCTTGGGCCGCGCTGCCGGGCACTTGCTGGCCGGAGCTGCTGCTCATGGAGGAGCAGAGCCTCAGCTGTTCTGGATGCGCCGGGCTGCAGCCACGAGTTCGGCAGGCAGCGCGGGACCAGCACACGCGTGATCAATCAGCAAATCCCGGTACGAGTCGTTCGGCAGATTCGGCGCCAGTTCGATGAGTTCGCTCAGATCGGCAGGCGAGCCGGTCAGCCGTGCCCGGTAGGCAGCCCCGGCCGCGCGAAGTGAGAACTCAGCCGGCTCGTACCCCATCGCCTGATCGATCAGCTGGACCGCAGAGGTGAAGTCGCCCTGCTCAGCACGCACATCGGCCAGGTCGAGATAAAGCGACCAGTTGGCCGGGTCCAGGGCAAGAGCGCGCTCGAACGCCGTCACTGTCTGCTCAAGATCACCCAGCTTGCGCCACGTACCCGCTCGCACAACTTCCGTCAGCATGATCGGCTCAACGGAGTCCGCCTGGTCGCAGAGGGCAAACGATGCATCGGTGAGACCGCATGCCCGCAGCAAGATCGCCATCTTGGCCAACGCCTCTGGCAACGGCTGGCGGGCAGCGACAACATCGATGGCTTCGAACCAGGGCCGAAATCGTTCCCGCATGCTTTCGGTGTCCAGATCACGGCCGTAGTCCATCGTCCGCATTGCGGCCTCAGCCAAGGCATCGGCACTCACCTCACCGCGAAACCGTTCATCGCTGAACCAGGGGGATGCGGCCCAGGCGATGTCGGGTCGCACACCCGTGACCGATCCGATCGCCAGCGCCGCACCGTCCATGTCGTCCTGAAGGAAGCTGATGTACGACTGCGCCAGTACCGTCCTCAAGGAGTCGGCACCCCGAACGACCTCGGCCAGCTCCGACGGCTTGTCGCTCCACAACTCAGCAAGAACCGTATAGGGCTCGGGGTTCTCAGGCGCGGAGGCGATGGCACCCGCCAGATAGTGCACGGCTGCCGCTGGGCTGCCCCCACAGTGCGCCATCACCCGCGCGAGACCTACTCCAGCTGCTACCGCCCGATTCGCCATCGTCCGAGGGTATCCCTGGTCCGGCCGTATGCCAGCCGCCCCATGTCTCGCTGGACACGATGCCATGATCTAGTTGTGGCAGGAGTGATTGCGGCGTCGGACCAATCCTGGATAGCCCATTCACCGGGCTGAGCCCGCGGCAGTTCCGCGAGCTGATCACCGCGCTGCGGCGCGAGGGCGCGGACTCGGTCCGCAAGGGCCGGCCCTGGGGGCTGCAGTTGGAGGACCGGGTACTGTTGGTCGTCGCGTACTGGCGCACGAACCTGACGCTGCGGCAGCTCGCCCCGCTGTTCGGGATCTCAAAGTCCGCGGCCGACCGCATCATCGGGCATCTCGGTCCCCTGCTCGCGCTCCTCCCGCGCAAGCGGTTCCGCAAGGACGCCGTGCTCATTGTGGACGGCACCCTGGTGCCCACCCGCGACCACACAGTCGCCGAGCAGTCCAAGAACTACCGATACCCCACTAACCACCAGGTCGTCATCGACGCCGACAGCCGTCTGGTCGTTGTGGTCGGCCGGCCGCTGCCCGGTAACCGCGCCGACTGCACGGCGACGCCGCCGAGGCTGGACGCTGGATGTACCTCGAAGAGGACCGGAACGCCGACGAGACCGCTGCCTTCGAGGCGCGGTACGGGTCTCCCGGGTGGCGGATGAAGTCCCTCGCCTGGCAGGGTCCCGAGGCGAAGGCCGCCACCGCTTTCGCGGAGGGGCAATTGGTCGCAGTGCGGACCGCCTGCGCCGAGGAGTTGGGGCACCCCGTCGACTGGGACGACCCCGCCTCCTACCGGGACGACCTGGAAGGGGAGTACGAGGCGCCCTACGAGCCGTGGACGGTCAGCGGTGTGCTGGCGGGCGTCGGCTGCCTGGTGGCGGCCCTTGTGTTCCTCGCGATCTGGGTGAATGGACTCGTTGCGTGCGAGCCGCAGTAGGAGCGCAGCGCCCACAGCAGGCTGGCGGTCCTCGGTGTTGCGGTCATGGTCTTCCCTCACGTAGTCGGAGCGGGGCGCCCGCGCGGGGGCGGCCGCCGCTGCTCAGTCGGCTGGTTTGACGGGTGCTTAGCCGTGCCAGGGGTTGTCGGGGCTCTGAAGCTGCCGTACGCGGGCGTGGTGGGTGGCGAATTCGTCGGCGCGGGTGTGCCGCTGCTTCCACAGCACGGCGAGTCAGCGCAGGGCGCAGGTGCGCTGGGCGGCGAGGAAGAGGTGGCGGTTGGCGGGGGTGATGCCGAGGTCGGGCAGGAGCGTGATCCAGGTGCTGTCGGGGATCTCGCGGGCGCTGATGTGTTCGATCAGGTCGGCGGCGTCGAAGTGGACGGTGCTGTGCCCGCTGTACTCGAAGTCGACGCAGGGGCTGGAGGCTCCGTCACGCAGCCAGTTGTTGAGGTTGGAGTGGCCGGGGGAGAGCACGGCCGTGGCGGAGGTGTCGTCGACGAGCTCGGCGTCGCCGCTGGCGTGCCAGGCGGTGAGCGGGGCGCGCATGTCGGCGGTCAGCGGGTCGTTCTCGTGGCCGGCGACGAGTTCGGGCCAGCTGCCGGTCAGGCGCAGCATGTAGGGAAGCCGGAGTCGATGCGCTCCAGTTCGGCCATCAGCCCGGACAGGGGCACGGCGTGGAGGCGCTCGGTGGTCTGGGCCAGGCCCTTGAGGGCGGCTTCGCGGTCGGGGCTCTCCAGCAGCGGCGTGCCCTTCAGCAGCGTCATGCCGATGGCGGGGACCTCGTCGTGGTTGTCGAGCCACAGCGGGCGGGGGACGTCGTCGACGTGGTGCTCGGCGAGCAGGGTCAGGGCCGTCCACTCGCGGTCCACGCGCCGGTGGTGGTTGCCCTTGGCGTAGAGCTTGACGCAGATGGCCCCGGCCTCGGGGTCGTCCCCGGCGTAGACGTGGTTCTGGAAGCCACCGGTGAGCGGGCGCAGCCCGTGGCCGGCCAGTACTTCCTTGAGGCGGGTCTCACTGTCGGTGCGGGCCGCGCAGGTCGGTGAGGAGCTCGGCGGGCGGGGCGAGACGCGTGGGGTGCATGCGGGGTACTCCGTGACGTCTGGTGGTCGGCGGTACGGGAAGAACGGGTCGGTTCGCTCTACTGCATGGCGCCTTCATGGGCGGCACGGTGCGGGGGGAGCGGGAACTGCGTGCGGCGGCCCGCACCCTGGCCGAGCGGGGCGTCGACGTGGTCAAGGTGATGGGCAGCGGCGGCGCGAACAGACCCGGCACCGACGTCGCACGCTGCCAGTTCACCCTGGACGAGCTGCGCGTGGTCGTCGACGCCGCGCACGCCGCCGGCCTGCCGGTCACCGTGCACGCGCACGCCCTCCCAGCCGTCGAACAGGCCTGGACGCGGGCGTCGACGGCATCGAGCACTGCACCTGCCTGACGGCAGAGGGTGTCGTGATCACCGACGGCCTGGTGCGGCGCCTCGTACGGCAGGGCGTACGGGGCTGCCCCACGCTCGGCGACCCCACAGGCCGTACCGCCGCCGAACGTGCGGGCGGTCATGGAACGCTTCGGCTTCAGCATCGAGCAACGGCAGCAGCACGCCGCCCGGATGCACCGAGCGGGCGTTCCGCTGGTCTCCGGCGCGGACAGCGGCATCGACTCCGGCAAGCCGCACGGCGTACTGCCCGCCGCCGTCACCCAGTCGGCCGGGGGTGGCGTCCCGGCGGACGAGGCGCTCGCCACGGCCACATCCCTGGCGGCGGACGCCTGCGGCCTCGCCGGCCGCAAGGGCCGTCTGCGGCGGGGTCTCGACGCGCACCTGCTGCTGGTGAGCGGCGACCCGTTCACCGACCTGGCCGCGCTCTCCCGCCCGGTCGCGGCTGGCGGCGGGCCAGTGGGCGAGCACCGATCCCCGAACCGGACCAGAATGAACCGAAAGGTCCGGTTCGATCGCAAGGGTACGGTGATGCACGACAACGCCGAGAACGCAGCGGAAGAGCCCACGGAGCCCGAGCCGTACGACGAGGAAGCCGAACCCGGGTACGACGAGGACGAGGCCGCCTACGAGGAGGACGCCTACGCGGCGGACCCCGCAGCCGTTCGGGCCGACCCCGACGTCTTCCTCGACGTACCCCTGCTGAAGGTCGACGAGATCGATCTGGACGTCGAGGACCTGCGCGCCCACGTCTCGCTCCAGGCCGAGGTGCTTGACCTGCTCAAGCTCAACGTGGGCGCGGACGTCTCGCTCGGCCGCGTCCACCTCGGCATCTCGGGCGTGGAGGCGCAGGCCCAGCTCAGGGTCCGCCTCGACAACGTCGCGACGATCATCAACCGGGTGCTCACCACGCTCGACCGCAACCCCGAGATCCTGCACGAACTGGCCCGCGGGGTGGGCTCGGCGGTGCAGGACGTCGGCAGCGGAGCCCGTGTCGCCGTCGGCGAACTGGGCACGGGTGCGGGAGCGGCCGTCCAGGACGTGGGCAGGGGCGCAGGGGCCGCCGTCCAGGACGTCGGCCGGGGTGCCGGAGCAGCCGTGCAGGACGTCGGCCAGGGCGTCGGCTCGGCGGCGGTGGACGTCGGCCGGGGCGCGGGCCGCGCGGTCGAGGACGTGGGCGGCGGCGCCGGCCGTGCGGTCCAGGACGTGGGCGGCAGCGCGGGACGGGCCGTCGGCGACGTCGGCAGCGGCGTCGGGCGGACCGCCGAGGAGGTCGGCGGGGGCGCGGATCGCGCCGTCGGAGGCGTGGGCGGTGCCGCGCAACGGACCGTCGGGGACGTCGGCGGTGCGGCCGGGCGCGTGGCCGCAGGCGTCGCCGACGCTTCCACGGCCGCTGCCGGGACGGTCGGTGAGGAGACCGTCGGCGCCACCGGGAAGGCGGCCCGCAAGACGGCGGGCGGCCCCGCGCGCCGTCGGTCCGAACTGGCCGGTCGCAGGACGGCCTCGAAGGCCGCGGACGAGCAGCCGGACGAGGCCCCGCCCGCGGAGACGGGCACGCGCCCGCGCCGCAAGCGCACCGAGGACGGCAAACCCCCTCCGCGCCCCCGCCGCCGCGCCACCGGGGAAGCCGAGGAGCCGCCCTGAACGACGGATGCACCAGCCATGGAGTCGGAGCCTGAGCCGGCGGCCTGGGACATCGTGTTCGAGTCGACGGTCCGTGCCGGCCGGCTGCGCTTCGAGGAGGAACCGTCGACAGAGGTCCGCTTCCCCGGCGCCGGGCAGCGGGACTCGATGAGCCGCAGCGAGCGGTCGCGCCTGCCCCGCCCGGTCGAGGCGGGCCGGGACTACGACGACGTCACCGTCGCCTACCGCCTCGCGACCAGGATCACCGGCACCCCGGAGGGCGGCCTCGAGGGGGCTGGGAGTGGGGGTCAGCAGGCGTCGTGACATCGCGGACGCAGCCGCCTGCTCCGCCCGTACCGGCCAGGAGCTGACTTTCAGCACCGGTGCCCGCATCGACAACACCTTGGCGACCTCGGCCAGGGCCGGTCCACCGGTCCACAGTTGTTCCAAGGTGGAGGCGAGATAGCAGTCGAGGACATAGCGGTAGAGCTCGGTATCGGCATTGGCGACGAACTCGCTGTCCACCGCTCCCGGGTCGATCCCAGGGACGGCGATCTCCGACGACGCTGCCTCCAGGCCGGGCCCGTGCTTCTGACCACGCGCCGGTGATCGAAGCACGGGCCCGGCACGAACAACTTGCCAGCCGAAGGGAAAAATTCGAGTGATCTCCATCTTTTCGCTGAGAGACACGCGCAGTGTTAGAGCTGACGGTAAGTCACCCGTCTGTGCGCAAAGCCTCCCGGTAAAGATCGATCTTGGCCTGAATGGCGTCGAGATGTCGGCGCTGCTCATTGATGGCCATCAGCACGCTCTGGTGGTGATCGATCAGGATTTCGAGGCGCCGTTGCCTGGTGTCGTCGTCGGCCCGGACGAGTTCGGCGTACGTCAGTACTTGAGCAATCGGCATCCCGGTCTCGCGTAGCCTGGAGATGAATTTGATGGACGCCAACTGCTTTGTGCCGTAGACCCGTCGTCCGCCAGCCGTGCGAGGGACTCCAGTCAGCAGCCCGACCCGCTCGTAATAACGCAAGGTGTGAACCGACACTCCAGTTCGCGCCGCCATCTCGCCGATCGACAATGACTCCTCTACGTCGCCCACGTCCTTACCTTGCCTCCTCGACTGGGCTCTAGGTCAACAACCGCGCGCCCACCACTCAGGGGGAGGCCCTCCGGGTCGGGTCGCGGACGCCGGCCTGGTGCCATGCCGGCTGCGGCCCTGGCGGGCGACCACCATCGCCGATGACGCGGCGCCGGTCACGTTCGACCTGCCGGCTCGTAACTTCACCGCTGACGCTTTCGGGCGCAAACTGGTCGGCGATATCACCTAGGTTCCTACCTGGGCCGAGTCCTTTATGGCCCGATCACCATCGGCTGCCGCAGAAGTCCACGCTGGGTGCGAGGTGTTGCAGGCAGCGGCATCGGCGGAACACTCAACATCACTGTCCGAGATGCGCAGGGCCCCTCAGTCAGGACCGGGGGCCCGGCCGCGGCCGACGTGACACACCATGCGGTTGCTGATGTAGCGATGACCGCAGGGGCACCGATACGGTACTTCATGCTGTTCAGCCTCTCGGTCGAGACGTCAATTGATACGATACGCAACTTCGGTGAAATCGGAGGGACAGCCATCTCTGCACCCACTGGGGAGGTCGAAGGAGTAGTTCCTGCCGCCCTGGATCAATGCATCGTTCGCACTGTGCACACGGATCCGGAAATGTGTTCCGCCTGAGTGTGTCGCGGCGATGACGAAAGCCTGGCCCGCCGTGTCCCGGTTGCTGGCTTTGTGCCACGCCCCACCGGTGAGGTGATCAACGCCGTGGATCCCGTCAGGCAGATGAGCGATCGCGATGGCGGGGTAGGAGGTTTTGGCGCCCTGGAGGAAACCGATTGTAATGTCGCCGTGGTAGTTCGGCGCATGCACGAAGGACCATGAGACCACCGGGTTGGTCCAGCGTTCTTTGAGGCCGGTAACCACGGCGCCGTTCTTCCTGAAGTGCCCCAGCGAAGCAGTCGAGAGATCGAGGTGTCCTGGACTCTCGCGGCACCAGGCGTTGGGGTCGGAGCAGCGGTCAGCGACCAGCAGGGTCAGCGTTGCGCCGGTGTAATGATTGGGCCGCAGCGTGCCGCCGCGGCAGAAGGGCTTGTGCGGGGCACCGTCGTTCGTACCGCCCGAGCAGAACTGCCCGAGCTGCACCCGCACCCAGCGTCCGCAGTTGTGGCCGCGGTCGTACTGGCCGGTCCTCGCTCTGCTGCCGTAACCGTTTGCCGTGTTGAGCGCGGCGAAGTCATTGGTTCTGAGGGCCGACTGCGGTATTCCGCATGCACCGAACGGTTTGCCCAGGCCGTCGAAGTGTGTTGCGTATCCCGAGTTGCCGGTTCTGGACGCCACCTGCCGAGTGAGAGTCGGCTGGTTCATCTGTCCCGTTGGCACCAGGGCCGCTGCTGCGACACCGACGCCCAGCAGTGTCAAGAGCGATTTTCTACGCTTCCTGAAGTTCTGTCGCATGCAAGATCTCCTGTCAGTGAGCGGCCTGCCACGCAACGCGGACACCACCTGTCGCGCGATGGTCGACAGACCCATCGAGTGCGTCGCCGTACGTGAACCACACCGCGGCTGATGCCGGTGGACGCGCTCGGGTCGCCTCTTGCGACCGAAGCTGGCCCGCCGCGAGAAGCACCAGCGGACTTCTCGGCAGTGGACGGACTGGCACGGCTGCTCCTCCTCGCGGGATATGGGTCTACAGGTCCGCTGGCGCGCTGGGCCAAGCCGGCCTGCGGTCTGCATCCCGGCAGACCTGTTCGGACACAGGCTGACGATTTGATTGGTGGGGAACGCACGCGGTGCGCGCCAAGGGTCAGATGAAGCGCCACAGGTGGTCGGTGGTGCCGTTGTCCTCCCACTGGGTGACTTGAGCGGCGTCGGCGGTGGACATCCCGTCGACGGCGAGCAGCTTCCCCGAGCGGACGTTCACGATCTTCGACCAGCCGTCGCCGTTGTCGACGATCCGCCAGACGTGGTCCGGGGTGTTGTTGTCCTGGTACTGCTGGACATGGGCGCCGTTGTCCAGGCTCTGATCGTGCACCGCCAGCACCTTGCCGCTGTTGCGGTTGAGGATCCGCACGGTGCCGTCGCCGTTGTCGATCAGTGTCCACAGGCGGTCGGCGGTGCCGTTGTCGGCGTACTGGGTGACCTCGGCCGTGTCGGTCAAGGACATCCCGGAGACGGCCAGCACCTTCCCCGAGTTGCGGTTCTGGATCCGGCGCCAGAGGGTGCTTGAGACGGCCGGGGGCAGCAGCAGCGCGAACGCCCCGCCGACCACGGCCCGGTCGGCGAAGCCCCGCTGGGCGGCGGTGGCGACCACGTACCAGTCGGTGAGGGGGGTCCGCTGCCCAGTCGTGTGGGCGAAGTGGTAGACGCCGTTGACCAGCGTGTCGCGGGTGGCGGGGTGATCGGCCAGCCAGGCCGCGGTCCACAGCTCCCAGTCGACCTTGGTGTAGTCGTTGCGCGGGTCGAGGATCACCCCGTACGTCCCGGCGTGCGCGGAGTACCAGGAGGCCTCGCGTGCGGCGGTGCCCGTCGGCACCAGGTCGAGGCCGAGCAACCGGTCAGGGAAGCCGTTGTACTTCAGGCTCCAGGTGCCGTCCTGGTCGTAGGCGAGCTTGAGGTGGCTGCCGGAGGAGTCCTCGGAGAGCGTCGTCCAGCGGCTGATGCAGCTACGGGCGAGTGCGGAGTAGCGGGCGGCGTCCGCGGTGTTGCCGGTGGCGCCGGCGATGACGCCCATCGCGCCGATCCCGACGATGCCCTTCAGCGCCAGGTTGGAGCTGTGCGCGATGAAGCCGGTGAAGTCGTCGGTCTGGTTCTGGTAACCGGGGTCGAGGGCATTGGCGGCCAGGTACTCGGCCCACTGGCGCAGGATCGCGTAGTGGGTGCGGGCGAAAGCGGCGGCGTCGGCGGCGGGCAGCCGTTGGACGACGGCGGCGGCCATGATGAGCATGTTGGCCGACTCCTCGACCGGCATGGATTCCTCGTTGCCGTCGTCGTGCCCGTCCGCGTTTGGGTAGAGCCGCCCGAGGTCATGCTCGGCGAAGGCGCTGGGCCAGGCTCCGTGCTCGGGGTAGTCGAGCAGCGGCTCCAGCAGCATCCGCAGATAGGCGGGGGAGAGGTACAGGTACACCGGGAACGTCGGGTACACCACGTCCACGGTCGACATGTTGCCGCTGGAGGAGATCTCCTTCTGGAACGCCCACGGGCTGCCGCCCCGGTCCACCAGCTCCGCGCTGGCCACAGCTTGCCGCAGCGCCAGAGCGCAGACAGCGGCATAGTGCTCACCCGTGGGGCCCCCGCCCGCGGCGGCGACCGCGTCGTCATGGATGCGCTGGTCGAGAGCGGCGGCGACGGTCAGCGCCGACGTGTGGTCGGCGTTGAACCAGACCACCATGTCGGCCCAGGAGCTCCAGTAGTGGGTCCACCAGGGCTGGAGTGGGGTGCCGAGGTAGCTCACGGCGGGCGTGCGGACATGACCGAGGACGAGGGTGAAGGCAGCGGAAGAGGTACCGGGACTGACGGTGCCGAAGTCCCGGTTGAAACCCAGCACGGGCCAGCGGTCCTTGATCGCCCTGGGCTGGGCACTGTCCACGGTGCCGGAGAGACGTCCGCCGCTCGCCGAGGCGGTGCGCACCACGGTGTCCTGGCCGATCTGCCAGCTGGTGCCGCTGCCGGTGGGTGCCGCGAGCACCAGTTGCCCCCAGGCGGCCTGGTCGCCGTCTTCGCGAAGCACCGCCGGGGAGGCGGGCTGGGCACTAACTGATCGTTTCAAAATGAGGTTCTGAGTCGTCTCAAGCAGATGATGCTGCATGCGAGTTGGAGTAGTCCGAGGTGGAGGTCGGCGCGTATC
>NZ_JBEZWU010000032.1:0-86530 GCF_040637655.1 Streptomyces sp. NPDC028722 | reverse complement strand
GCCGGACGAACTCCCACTCCATGTCGGTCAGTTCATGACGACGTATCACCCGACCATGATCCACGACTCAAGATCAATTGAAGACACTGCCTAGGGCGGCGGCGACGACCATGGAGGAAGCGGCCGTACGGGAGGCGGAGCGACTGGTGATGCGCATGGATGAACTGCTTTCTCTGTATCCCGGAAAGAGGGATGTCTGAACGTGGTCTGTGCCGGCCGGTCATGCCCTGCCGTGCCGCGTGGGACGCGGACGGGCCCGGACGCACGCGCCGCAAGCGCGGGCCGTGGAAGCCGAGTCGGGCGTGACCGAGCACCCTGGCCGGCGAGGTGCCGTGCTGGGATGACCCAAGCCTGTGCCATGCGGCGTCCCATCGGCCGTTCCGTCGGCGATTCTGGGATGCTGGGATGCCTTCACCGGCTCTGACCTGGGGAAATGCGACCTCCCTGGGATGGCGAACGGGATGGAGGACTGGTGGGGCGGCTGAGGGGATCGCCGATTTCTCGGCGCTGCTGCGCGAGTTGAAGCAGCGGTCCGGGCTGAGTCACGAGGCTCCGGCGAAGCGGGCGCACATGAGCACCCCGACGCTGCACCGGTACTGCGAGGGGGAAGGCGTCCCGGCCGACAACGCGGTCGTCTCCCGCTTCGGGCAGGTGTGCAGGGCGACCGCCGAGGAACTCGCCGAGCCGCACCGAAGCTGGGCCCTGGCGGACGCGGTCCGGGAAAGCGCCCGGCGGTCCGCCACGGACGCGGAACCGGACCCCGCGGAACGGTCCGGAGCCCCCACGTCCGCCCCACCACCGGAACCCGGACCAGACCCTGAGCTCACGCGGGAACCCCCGGAACGCCCTCAGCCGGAGGCACCCCGGGAAACCGGGCCCGCGGCCACGAACTCCGGCGCCCTCCCCACCAGCCGGACCGACCCCACCCACCGCACACCCACGCCCACCCGAAGAGCCCGCAACGGTCAGCGGCCGGACCGGGCCCGGGAACCGGGCCGCCCGCGGGCCGCCCGGCGGTGGGCCCTGGTCGCGGCGGGCACCTCGGTCGTCGCCCGCAGCCACGGCAGGCCGTTCCACGCCAGCGGCAGCCGGGGCCGCCCCGTCCACGAGCACCCGGTCGGCGGCACCTACTGGTACCGCGTGACGGAGAACTGAATCCCGGGGGCCCGGCACGGGGGGACGGTGCTTCCCTATCCGGCAACCTTCCAGACCCCCGCCGCCACCCGCTGTGCGAACTCGGCCGGTGACGGCTCGTTCGGCAGTCGCGCGGGCACCGCCGTTCCCTTTCTGCCGCCTGCCCGGTCGGCGAACAGCGCGACCGTCAGGGCGAGTCGGCCGTCGTACCCGGAGGTCCACACGGTCCGCCGGGTGACCCCGCCACCCGCTCCGCCGGTGATGAACACCTTCGCCCTCGCGCCCGGCGAGCCGGCGGCGACGGGCGTCGGCCCGGACCCCGTTCGTGCGCCCGCCGCCCTCGCCTCCTTCTCGTCCAGCACCCGCCGCACGCCGGGACGCGCCCGGTAGACGGTGCGGCCCTCCCGCGTGATGCGCGCGACGGTGTAAGGCGTGGCGTACCTGCCGTCCGCCGCCACCATCGCGTACGCCGACGCCACGTCCAGCGGAGTCGGCGCCGCCGTCTTCAGCAGTGTGCCCAGCGGCTCGTCCGCCCGCCTCACCCCGGCGAACGGCTCGAGGGCCGTCCCCGCTTCCACCGCCCCGCTCACCGCGTCGTTGAACGGCTGTCGCGCGTAGTCCGAGCCCCCGTACAGCACCCGTACCGCTCCGTCACCGGGCACCATCCCCACGACGGCCGTGTGCACCCGGACGCCCTTGCCCCCGGGACTCTCCCCGGCCAGTTGCGTGGCACGGTCCTGCGCCGCCAGGTCGAAGGTGGTCGTCACGCTGTAACCGCCGCTCGCGAGCTGGTCCTCGGCGATGCCGAGCCGGTCGGCGGCCTCCTTGGCCGCGATGTCGATCAGATACTGCCGCTGCCCCTCGGTCTCGCCCGGCGGATAGAACCGGAACGCCGGGAAACGCGCTGCCGCCCGCTGCCCGGCCGTGATGCTCCCGCTCGCCACCATCGCGTCGAGCACCCACTCCCAGCGGTTCTCCAGCTTGGCGGTCACCTTGGGATCGGAGCCCGCCTTCTCGTAGTACGACGGGATGTTGATGATGGACGCCAGCGCGGCGCCCTGGGCGAGCGTCAGGCTCTTCGCGTCCACGCCGAAGTAGTTGCGCGCGGCGGACTGGATACCGGCGGCGCCACGCCCGAAATACACGGTGTTGAGATAGCCCTCGAGGATCTCGTCCTTGCTGCGGGTACGGTCCAGCTTGATCGCGATGAGCGCCTCGCGCGCCTTGCGGGACAGGGATCGCTCCGGGCTCAGCAGCGCGTTCTTCACGTACTGCTGGGTGATGGTGGAGCCGCCCTGCGGGTCACCGCCCGTCAGCGTCGCCAGGGTGGCCCGTGCGACGGCCCGCGGCGAGATCCCGCTGTCCGTACGGAAGGAGCGGTTCTCCGCGGCGATCACCGCTTCCTGCACATGCCCGGGGACCGCGGACAGCGGGACGTCCTGCCGGTCGACCGGTCCGCGCCGGCCCAGATAGGCGCCCCCCGAGTCGAGGAACACGGTGCTCTGGGTGACGGTCTCGGGGTGCGGCTTCGGGACGGTCGTGAAGTGGTACGCCACGACGGCCGCCGCGCACAGTGTCGCGATCAGGGTGAGGAAGGCGTAGAACAACCGGCGAAGTCGTCGGCCCCGGGTGCGCCGGAACCTGGTCCGCAGCGGCGCGCGCTTTCCCCGCCCGGGGACCGGCCTCCTCCCCTTTCCCGGTCGCCGTGCCGTTCGCGCCGTTCGCTGCCCGGCCGTCCCGTCGTCCGCGTCCATGGCCGTCACCACGTGCTGTCCGACCGTGCGGCGACCTTGCCCGAGGCGTCGTACACCGTGACGATCCGCTCGCCCGATCCCGCGTCGAGCAGCAGCCGTACGTCCTTGTCCGACAACGGCGGGCTCGTGTACCAGACGCCCCAGCCCGGACTTCCCGCCAGGACGAGGACCTTCGCGATGGCCTCGCCGTCACCGGTCCTCACCTCGACCCGGCCCGGCTCGCCGCTCAGGCCGCGGAAGAGGCCCGACAGGAGGAACCCACCGTTCACGCTGTCCACCCGCACGGAGACGCCGGGTTCGTCGAGCGGCCGGTCGCCGCCGTTCTCCGGGAGATGGGTGGGCACCGACCAGTGCCCGCCGTCGGCCGTCAGCCACACCCGTAGCCCCGGTGCGACGGTCACCCGCTCGCCCGGCGCCACGACCCGGACCGGGTTCGTCGCCGAAGGCGCACGGTCCCCTGCCTGGTCCTGGTGCGTCCCCGTCCCGCCCTGCGCACCGCCGCCCCCGTCACCATCCGCCGCGAGCAGGGCGACGGGCACGAGCAGCGCCGCGCCGGCGGCCGAGGCCACGACGAGGCGTCGCCGCCGCACGCGGCCCCCTGCTGCCCGGACATCGGCCAGCGGCACCTCGGACGGGACGATGTCCTGGGCGGCACGGGCGTACACCTCGCGCAGCCGCCCGGGGTCGCCGCCGGCCGCCTTCAGACCGTGACGGGCACAGGCACGTACCGCGCCCACCGAGCAGCCCAGCAACTGGGCGATCTCCGCGTCCGCCAGCCCTTCCCAGATCCGCAGCACGAGAACCGTCCGCCGCCGCGCGGCCCGCCGACCGCGCAACCGGCGCAAGTGGCCCTGCACCAGACAGCGCCGCACATGGAAGTCCGTGTCGTTGCGCGGAACGCGCCGCCACCGCGCGTACGTCCGCACCAGTGTTCTGCGCACCAATTCCTCCGCCGCACCGGGATCGTCGGTGAGCAGCCGCGCGGTCACGAGCAGCCGGGACCAGCGCGTCCGGGCGTACGTGGCGAAGTCGTGGCCGGTGGGGAGCACATCGTGGGTCGGTGGCACCTGGGCAATCCTTAGGCTCGGGAACCCCGTCGCGGCCGGACGTGCGGGCGTCCGTCCGGGTCGGGCAACTGTGCGGTGTGCCGGTAGGTTGATCAGCCGACGAGCCGACACCGTCGAGGAAGAGGGAGCCCGGAACCTCCGCGCACCGTCTACCCGAAGGGCCGCGCTTCGCCGGCTGCGACCTACGCGACTACGGGACCTGTACGCACGGCGGTGGCGGCCGGGTTGCAAGCAAAGGACAGAGATTTCGGTGGAGGCATGACCGAGGACGAGTTCGACGCCTTCTACGCGGCCGCGTTCCCCCGGCTCACCGGACAGCTCTACGCCTTCACCGGAGACCACGGCGAGGCCCAGGACGTCGTACAGGAAGCCTTCGTACGAGCCTGGGACCGGCGCCAGCGGTTCCTGGCGGACGGTGCTCCCGAGGCATGGATCCGCACCGTGGCCATGCGGCTGGCGGTCAGCCGCTGGCGGCGCTCGAGGCGCTGGCTCGAACTGGTGCGGCGCACTCCGCCGCCCGACCCCACCCCGGGGCCGAACCCCGAGTACGCCGCGCTCGTGGCCGCACTTCGGGAACTGCCCGAGGCCCAGCGGATGGCGATCGTCCTGCACCATTTGTGCGACCTGAGTGTGGAGCAGGTAGCCTCCGAGACCCGCGCGCCCGTGGGGACGGTCAAGGCGAGGCTGTCCCGGGGGCGGGCGGAGCTGGCGAAGCGTCTCGCGGGGGACGAGGCCGAAGGGCCGGTCGACGAGGCCGACGGGCCGGTCAGGAAGGAGAGCGGCCGTGGCCGATGAACTTTCCTCCGCGCTGCGCGAGTTGGCCGCGGCACAGGAGACCGCTCCGGTCGTCGGCGGTCCCGCGACACGTGCCCGGGCGATGCGCCGCAGGCGCCGTCGCCGTGCCGCCGCCAGCCTCGGCGCGGGGACCGCGGCCCTCGCGCTGCTGGGCTTCGCCCTGAGCCTCCACCTCGGCACGGCCCCGGACCACCCGGCCGGGCACCGGCCCCCGGCCACGGCCTCCCCGACGGCCTTCTCCGACACGCTCGATCTCTCCCGGCGCACCCTCACGTTCGACGGTCGGGTGATGCCGGTCCTCTCCGAATCCGACGCCCTGCGCAAGGCCGAGAGCCCGATGACCGTGGTCACGAAAGAAGATCCGAGAGAGCAGAGCCACCACGTGTCACCCGGGGGCCGGACCATAGGCCCCACCGTGGTGAGCGTCCGGTACGTGGTCGAGCTGCGCGACAGGGAGGGCCGGCCGCACTACGTCGGCCTCTTCTCCCCGCAGCTCAAGGCCCTGAGCGACGACGTCGGCGGCGGCTGGATCGGCCTCGGCGCCGAAGACATCCAGTGGCTCTACGCCCGGGTCCGCCCCGGAGACACCTTCTCGCTGACGACCGGCCCGACACCGACACCGACAGCCACGCCCTCGTCCGCCGTTCCGGCACCCGACTCCACGGCACCCCGGCCGCGGCTGGACGACATGGTCCACGCCGAGCGCACGAACCACCACAACGACGACGACCGGCCGCAGCCCGACACGCACCACGGGGAGAGGCCCGCCGGGAGCTAGCCCGGCGCTCGTGGTGCGGTTGTGGTGCGGTTCTGGTGCGCGCGCCACCCGCGGGCCCAGACCGCGTTCTCCCGGGTCTCTCACCTGGGGGATGGAGTCCTGCGGCAACAAGATCAAGGCGGCTGCGTACCGCGCCCGCAAGAAGAGCCCGTCCGCGGCTACCTGACCTCGCCCGCCGTCGCGCGGAGGTGCTCGATTCCGGTGTCGAGTGCTGCCTTGAGGTGGGTCGAGTCGCCCGTTGACATCATGATGGCCACGCCTCCCTGAACGCCTGCCAGCAGCGCGGCGGCGGTCCGGTCCACATCCAGGTCCGGTGAAACCAGGCCTTTCGTCCGGAGGGCGCGCATACCGCGGGCCAGCTGCTGCTGCCATCCGCGCATCAGCTCCGTCACGATCGCCCGCGCGCCGGGGCGGGACCTCCCGACCTGGAGGAACAGTGACCCCAGGGGGCACTGGTCGCCCTGCCGTTCATAGCGCTCCACCACCACGTCCCGCCACTGCTGCCAGGACTCCCAGGAGTCCAGCCGTCCCAAGTGCGGCTGCTGGTCCTCCAGGACGCGGTCCGCCTCGAACTGGGCGACCGCCAGCAGCAGTTCGTCCTTGCCGTCGGGGAAGTAGTGGAACAACTGGCTCTTGCTCGTGCCGGTGCGGCTGCGGATGTCGTCGAGCGTGGTGAAGCCGACGCCTTGCTCGCGCAGTACCTCGGCCGCCCCCTCGACGATGCGGGCCCGTGTGGCGCGACCCTTCGCGGTCGGCGCGTCCGGCATCTGATCCCCTCTCCACCCTGCTTTCTGGACTTGCAGGTCCATTTTATGCGGCGCAGCCTGGTCCGCACACAGCGAGGCGAAGGAGATCACGTCATGGGTGAACGACTGCGGGACAAGACGGCACTGGTCACGGGATCCACCAGCAATATCGGGCGGGCGATCGCCGAAGCGTTCGCCGCCGAGGGGGCCCACGTCGTCGTGTCCGGGCGCGATCGGGAACGGGGCGCGCGCGTCGTGGAAGGGATCCGCGCATCCGGCGGGCGGGCCGATTTCCTGGCGGCGGCCCTCGACGGGAGCATGGAGGCTTCCCGGGACCTGGCAGATCGGGCCCGTGAGACCTTGGGCGGCCGGATCGACATCCTGGTGAACAACGCCGGCGTCTACCCGGCCCCCGGCACCACCGCCACCGACGAGGCGACGTTCGACCGGGTCTACGGCGTGAACGTCAAGGCGCCGTTCTTCCTCACCGCCGCCGTCGCCCCCGCCATGGCTGACGCCGGCAGCGGAGTGATCATCAACCTCGGCTCGTGGATCGCGCGCCTGGGTGTTCCGCTCGGTGCCCTCTACAGCTCCACCAAGGGGGCGATGGAGACGCTCACACGGGCATGGGCCGCGGAGTTCGGCCCGAGGGGCGTGCGGGTGAACGCCGTCTCACCGGGCGTGATCCTGCCCCCGGCCCCGGAAGGCGGCGAGCCCCATCCGGGCGAGATCATGATGAAGGGCACCCCGGCCGGTGGCGTCGGTACGCCGGACGCCATCGCTCATGCCGTGGTCTGGCTGGCCAGCGACGAAGCGGCCTTCGTGCACGGAACCGTGGTGGACGTCGACGGGGGCAGAACAGGGGTCGCTGTCATCGCTGCGTAGTGCCGGTACGGACCCGTCCCGGGTCTGCCGTACGTCGGCGGCTGATGTCTCGACCCGGACAGCGATCAACCCCAGGTCATTGACCTCGGGATGCTGGCAGAAGCCCGTGGGCACCAACTTGCCGAGCGCACAAGGAGTACGGGCTGGCCCATCGGGACGTGGCTGCCCGCATGGGTGTGAGCATCGCTCGCGTGTCCCAGATCGAGCACGGTGACGTCGCCACTCTCGATGTCATCGCGCGCTATGTCGAGGCGCTCGGCGGCAGGTTGGACCTGGTCGCCGACTTCGGTGACCACACGCGGCGGATGCCGGCAAGTGATGATCAGGGCGGTGCGGCTGCATGACCTGCTTCGAGGCGCTGGGCTGGTGTCATGCGTCTGACCTGCCGTGGACCCGGAACGGTGCGCAGGCGGTAGCCGACTGGTTCCCCGCTGTTCCCCGTGGTTTCCCGCAGCATCTGGCACGTCCGACCACTGGGGGCTGAGAGTCTGAGCCCGTGACTGATGATGAGGTTGTCGAGGCGTTGCGGATCGTAGCGCGGGCGGGGACTTTGCCACCGCCCGCAACACCGGAGGCTGTCGCCGCGGCGGAAGAGGCCATCGGGTTCCCGTTGCCTCCCCTCCTGCGGCGCCTGTACGTCGAGGTCGCCAACGGCGGATTCGGCCCGAACGAAGGAATCCTGGGCGTGAGCGGTGGGGCCGCCCAGGGCAACTTCGCGGACATCGCCGACCTGTACCAGGACGGCCCCGATCCGTCCGGCCGCATCCCGGCCGGCCTGGTACTGATCTATGACTGGGGCTGCACTATCTGGTCGCTGGTCGACTTCCGCGATCCTGCGGGCATCATGTGGTGCAACCACGAAGGCGAGTGCTGGTCCCAGAGCGTGAACCTCGCGGAATGGCTGACGGGCACGCTGGCAGGAACCCTGACGGTGGAAACACTGCTGGAGAGTAGACCCACTTCGTAGGCCCGCCCTCCCCCTGCTTCATACCGCCCCTCTGCCCTACTTCCTCGTTCTCCGCCGCATGGACGAGAGACCGGTCCGCCAACTTCCGCCCTCGCCATGAAGGAGGCACATCAAGGACACGATGGTCCGCGCCGGGCAGTCGTCCGAGAAGGCCGCGCTGATCTACCAGCACTCCGACAAAGCGCGCCAGGAAATGGTCGCCGCCGGCCTCGACGCCGCCGTGCGGAAGGCGCGGGCCGCCGCGGCAGGGAAGGCGTCCGGCAAGCCTTCTGGCACGGATCTGGCACGCGACGAGTGACCACAGCGGACAGCAAAACGGCCCAGGTCTTCGACCTGGGCCTTCTTCGTGGAGCGGGTGACGAGAATCGAACTCGCGCTCTCAGCTTGGGAAGCTGATGTTCTACCATTAAACTACACCCGCGTAAGTACGGACGGGCCCGTGTGGAGCCGGTGTCCGGACGTTCGCTCACTTTACATCATCGCGGAGCCCTGGTGGCGGCAGGTCAGGGGTTTGAGTCGGGCGCAGCGTGGGATACGGCTACGGGCGGGCGGAGTTGGGGCGTACCGTGGAGCGCCGGCGGCGGGGTTCGGTGAGGCCGGAGTGCCGCCTGGAGAGTCGTCTCTTTGATCCCGTAATGTGGCTTTTGCCGTCCGGGCAGCAACGCCGGACGCGGCTCTTGGGGAAGGGACTTGAGGGACTTGATGGAACGCACCGTTGTCCGTTGCGCGGACGGGCACGTCTTCAGCACCGCGTCGTTCCCGATGCAGCAGGCCGGCCGGCTCGGCCCCGGCCGGCTCGTGCGGTGTCCGCGGTGTGCCCGGCTCCGCAGCGCGGTCCCGGTCGTGCCGGAGCCGCGGCAGGCGGTGGTGACGGGACGCGCCTCGTAGCCGGGTAGTCACCGCGGGCGCGCGGAGCCGTCCTGATTGTCACGGCTCCGCGCGGCTTGCGTATCCTCGCTACGTGCTTCTCTCAGACAAGGACATCCGGGCCGAGATCGACGCCGGGCGGGTACGGATCGATCCCTACGACGAATCCATGGTGCAGCCGTCGAGCATCGACGTACGGCTGGACCGGTACTTCCGGGTGTTCGAGAACCACCGGTACCCGCACATCGACCCCTCCGTCGAGCAGGCGGACCTGACGCGGCTGGTGGAGCCCGAGGGCGACGAGCCGTTCATCCTGCATCCCGGGGAGTTCGTGCTGGCGTCGACGTACGAGGTCATCTCGCTCCCCGACGACCTGGCCTCGCGGCTGGAGGGGAAGAGCTCGCTCGGGCGGCTGGGGCTCGTCACGCACTCCACCGCCGGGTTCATCGACCCCGGTTTCAGCGGGCACGTCACCCTGGAGCTGTCCAACCTGGCCACGCTCCCCATCAAGCTGTGGCCGGGGATGAAGATCGGGCAGCTGTGCATGTTCCGGCTGACCTCGCCGGCCGAGTCGCCGTACGGCAGCGAGCGGTACGGGTCCCGGTACCAGGGGCAGCGCGGGCCGACCGCCTCGCGCTCCTTCCTGAACTTCCATCGGACCCAGGTGTGAGGGCGACGACGACATGAGTGACGCACACGTGCGGGAGAACCTGACCTACGAGCGGTTCGGGTCCGCCATCCGTGAGCTGGCGCAGACCATCGCCGACGACGGGTACGAGCCCGACGTCGTGCTGAGCATCGCGCGCGGCGGCGTCTTCGTCGCCGGCGGGCTCGCCTACGCCCTGGACTGCAAGAACATCCATCTCGTGAACGTCGAGTTCTACACCGGTGTGGGGACCACCCTGGAGATGCCGGTCATGCTCGCGCCCGTGCCGAACGTGATCGACTTCTCCGACAAGAAGGTGCTGATCACCGACGACGTCGCCGACACCGGCAAGACGCTGAAGCTCGTACGCGACTTCTGTCTCGACACCGTCGCCGAGGTGCGCTCCGCGGTGGTCTACGAGAAGTCCCACTCCCTCGTGAAGTGCGAGTACGTGTGGAAGCGCACCGATGACTGGATCAACTTCCCGTGGAGCGTCGAGCCGCCCGTGGTGAAGCGGGCCGGGCAGGTTCTCGACGCCTGATCCCGCCGACGATGCGGGCAGTCCCGCCGATGGGGGTGCGGACAGTCCCGCCGAGGGTGCGGAGAGCCCGGCCGCCGACGCGGTAGGTCCCGTCGCTCACGCGCAGGAGCCCCCGGCTGTCGTGCCGGGGGCTCTCGTGTGCGGACGGTCAGAACGTGCCCAGCTTCACGATCGACAGCAGTGCGACCAGCTGGATGGCCGACGCGCCCAGCGCCTTCGGCCAGGGCAGGTCGTGGGAGCGGGAGACCATCAGGGTCAGCAGGGCTCCCGCGCCGATCCAGGTGGCCCAGCCGAGGATCTGGACGAAGCCGGCGTCGCCGCCGAAGAACATGGCGAAGACCAGGCGGGGTGTGTCCGTGAGGGCCGTGATCAGCATGGACAGGCCCACTGTGGGCTGCCAGGCGCCGTCACCGCCGAGCTGGCGGGCCAGGGTGTGGGTGACCACGCCGAGGACGAACAGGCCCAGCACCATCACGACCGCCGTCACCAGCACGATCGGCACCGCGTTGGACAGCGTCGCGCTGATCGCGTCCGCGCGGGCGCCGTCGAAGCCGAAGACGGCGAGCAGCCCGTAGAGGAAGGTCACGACGAGGGCGGGGGTCCACATCGTGTAGTCCCGCATCCGCAAGAAGGTGTCGTTCGGGGAGAGGACGATCCCCCGCAACAGTTCCTTCCAGTGCAGGGGCGGGCCGAGCGGTGCGGCGGGTGCGGCGGGTGAGCCGGCGTGGTAGGTCGCGCCCTGGGTGTAGCCGGCGGCCTCGTCGACCGAGAACGCCTGGGTGTGGCCCGGGTTGTTGGCCGCGTAGGGGTCGTGTGTGCCGGGGCCCTGGCCCGGGTGGCCGTCGTCGCCGAAGTACTCCGGCCCGTCGCCGGCCGGTCCCGGATAGCCGTACTGCGGTCCGGACTGTGGGTACGGTTGTCCCGTCCGGGGGTACGGCGGTTGCGGCGCCGGCGGGTAGCCGTACGAGGGGCCGCCGCCCTGCCGTCCGCGCGGCGGCCGGCCGTGCGGAGGCCGGTCGTACGGCGCCTGGCCCTGCGGCGGCTGACCGTACGGCGGCCCCCCGGCCTGAGCGGGGCCGCGGCCGTACGACGGTCCCTGCGGCGCCTGTTGTCCCTGGGGGGTGCGGTTGTTTCGGCCCCCGCGTCCGATCCTGAATCCAGCCACGTCATCGAACGTACCTGGTCCCGGCGGCCGACGTGCCGGGCCCGGCGGTCCGGGCCCGGCTTTGCGGCCGACCTGTGACATCCCCTAAGGGACCGTCAGCAGAACGACCAGGGATTCTTCGGGGTTTCCCCGGTACGCGCCCGGTCACCGCCCCTCGCGGTGGCCGGTCAGTCCGCGAAGACGGCGCTGAACTGCGGGGTGCCGGTGGTGGAGACACCGACGGTGGACGCGCCGACGGCACGCGAGCCGGTCGTGGTGATCTTCGTGCCGTCGGACGGCAGGTAGGTGACCGCGCCGTCGCCGCCGTTCTCGTACGAGCCGATCACCAGGTCGGCCCTGCCGTCGCCGGTGACGTCGTCGAGCTTGACGTCGGCGCCGAACAGGTCGGACTTCTCGCCGCCGCCGGGGACGCCCGCGGAGTCCTGGGAGAAGGACTGGGCGCGGGAGGCGGTGTTCACGCCGGAGGCGGAGCCGTACAGGACGGTGACGCTGCCGGTGTCGGGGACGCCGTCGATGTCCTCCTGCGGGCTGCTGACGACGAGGTCCTGGTAGCCGTCGCCGTCGATGTCGCCGAGGTCGAGCTCCCAGCCGAAGGCGTCGCCCTTCTCCGAGGAGCCGGGGACGTTGCCGGTGTTCTGGGTGATGCCGGTGGTGGCGGCCGGGCCGGACGCGGAGCCGTAGGTGACGTTGACCTTGCCGCCGGTGGCGGAGTCCGGGATGGCCGTGCCGTCGCTGGTCCTGGTGTCCCAGTCGGCGCCGCTGACGATGTCGCCGAAGCCGTCGCCGTTGATGTCGCCGATGGCGGTGATGATGCCGGCCTTGAGGGCCTTGGCCGAGGCGCCGCTCAGGCCGCCGCTGGTGCCGGGCAGCCAGTAGTTGGTGTTCCAGCCGTACTGCGTCCTGGTCTCGTAGCCGTCGACGACGAGGTCGGTGCGGCCGTCGCCGTTGATGTCGCCGGCGGTCAGGTTCAGCGGGCCGTAGGGGTAGTCGTTGCTGCCCGTCCGGATCGGCGGCTTGACGGTGGTCCGGCTGCCGTAGCCGCCGGCGGTGGTGAAGCCGCCCCGGTACAGGTACAGGGTGCTGGCGGAGCTGCCGACGACCAGGTCGGCCCTGCCGTCGCCGTCGAAGTCGCCGGCGGCCAGGTTCTGGCCCCAGTAGTCGTGGGAGGAGGCGGCCGGGTCGGGCACGTCGATGCCCTTGCCGGTCAGGCCGCTGCTGGAGCCCCAGAGGATGGCCAGGGCGCCGCCGTTCGTGTCGGTGCCCACCTTCTCGTCCGGCGTGCTGACGGCGAGGTCGTCGTAGCCGTCGCCGTTGAAGTCGGCGTACGCCAGATCGGCGCCGAAGAAGTCGCCGGCCTCGGCGGTGCCGGGGACACCGGAGGTGTTCTGGCTGATGGTGGTGCGCTTGGCGGAGGAGACACCGGTGGCGGTGCCGTACAGGACGACGACCTGTCCGGCGTTCTTGAGGCCGCTGACGTAGGCGCCGGCGGCCGCGGTGGCGACGTCGCCGATCCCGTCGCCGTTGAAGTCGGCCTTCACGACCTTGGTGGAGTCGGCGGCGGTGGCGGGGGAGGCGGCGAACGTGAGCAGGCCGCCCGTCAGCGCGGCGGCGACGGCCGTCGCGAGGACTGCTCGCGGCTGGTGCGTGTGCATGCGTTCTCCTGCGGCATGCGGGGGATGCCTGGCGGGGCATCCGCAGTTGATGGGGTGCGTCCGTCCGCGTTCATCACGGGTTGTTCCGCGGTTCACGGGCGGTCGGCGATCAGGAGACCCGCCGTGGTGCGCAAGGGTTGTACGTGTGTTCGGTAACGGTCTGGGATCGCTGTGACCCGTGGGGCCCCGGAGGTGGGCACGGGCGCGCCTTCACCGCCGTCCTGCGGTGCGGGCCTCGGCCATGGTCCAGGATGGGTCCATGAGCGTAGTGAAGATCAACGTGCTGACCGTGCCCGCCGAGCAGCGGGAGACGCTGGAGAAGCGGTTCGCCTCGCGGGCCCACGCCGTGGAGAACTCCGACGGCTTCGAGTGGTTCGAGCTGCTGCGGCCCGTCGAGGGCACCGACCAGTACCTCGTGTACACGCGCTGGCGTGACGAGGCGTCCTTCCAGGCGTGGATGGAGGGCCCGATGAAGTCCGCGCACCAGGGCGGCGGCGAGGGCGGCGGCGAGCGGCCGAAGCCGGCGGCCTCCGGTTCGACCCTGTGGTCGTTCGAGGTCGTGCAGCAGGCGGGCGCCGGGAACGCCTGACCCCTCCCCGGGACACGACCGGCCGTCCCGCCCCCTCACGGGGGCGACCGCCCACCCCACACGCGACGACACCCCCTGCCTGTGCGGGTCAGGGGGTGTCGTCGGGTTCCGGGACGGTCAGCGGGCCGTCACTTCACCGGCTCCGGCTCCGGCTCGTTCGCCGAGTCGGCCGTGCCCGCCGGGGGCTCGTCGTCCGCGACCGGGGTGCGGACGGAGTCCAGCAGCAGCTGGGCGACGTCCACGACCTGGACGGACTCCTTGGCCTTGCCCTCGTTCTTCTTGCCGTTCACCGAGTCCGTGAGCATGACCAGGCAGAACGGGCAGGCGGTGGAGACGATGTCCGGGTTGAGGGAGAGGGCCTCGTCGACGCGCTCGTTGTTGATGCGCTTGCCGATCCGCTCTTCCATCCACATCCGGGCGCCGCCGGCGCCGCAGCAGAAGCCCCGCTCCTTGTGGCGGTGCATCTCCTCGTTGCGCAGACCCGGGACCTTGCCGATGATCTCGCGCGGGGGCGTGTAGATCTTGTTGTGGCGGCCCAGGTAGCACGGGTCGTGGTAGGTGATGAGGCCCTCGACCGGGGTGACCGGGATCAGCTTGCCCTCGTCCACCAGGTGCTGGAGCAGCTGGGTGTGGTGGATGACCTCGTAGTCGCCGCCGAGCTGCGGGTACTCGTTGCCGAGCGTGTTGAGGCAGTGCGGGCAGGTGGCGACGATCTTCTTCGCCGACCTGGGCTTCCTGGACTCCGCCGTGACCTTGCCGTCGTCGTCCAGTTCCTCGCCGAACGCCGTGTTCAGGGCCATGACGTTCTCCATGCCGAGCTCCTGGAACAGGGGCTCGTTGCCGAGGCGGCGGGCGGAGTCACCGGTGCACTTCTCGTCGCCGCCCATGATCGCGAACTTGACGCCCGCGATGTGGAGGAGTTCGGCGAAGGCCTTGGTCGTCTTCTTGGCGCGGTCCTCGAGGGCGCCGGCGCAGCCGACCCAGTACAGGTACTCGATCTCGGTGAGGTCCTCGATGTCCTTGCCGACGACCGGGACCTCGAAGTCGACCTCCTTGGTCCACTCCAGGCGCTGCTTCTTGGCCAGGCCCCAGGGGTTGCCCTTCTTCTCCAGGTTCTTGAGCATCGTGCCCGCCTCGGACGGGAACGCGGACTCGATCATCACCTGGTAGCGGCGCATGTCGACGATGTGGTCGACGTGCTCGATGTCGACCGGGCACTGCTCGACGCAGGCGCCGCAGGTGGTGCAGGACCACAGGACGTCCGGGTCGATGACGCCGTTCTCCTCGGCGGTGCCGATCAGCGGGCGCTCGGCCTCGGCGAGGGCGGCGGCGGGGACGCCGGCCAGCTGCTCCTCGCTCGCCTTCTCCTCGCCCTCCATGGTCTTGCCGCCGCCGGCCAGCAGGTACGGGGCCTTGGCGTGGGCGTGGTCCCGCAGGGACATGATGAGGAGCTTGGGGGAGAGCGGCTTGCCGGTGTTCCAGGCGGGGCACTGCGACTGGCAGCGGCCGCACTCGGTGCAGGTGGAGAAGTCGAGCAGGCCCTTCCAGGAGAACTGCTCGACCTGGGAGACGCCGAAGACGTCGTCGTCGCCGGGGTCCTCGAAGTCGATCGGCTTGCCGCCGGAGGTCATCGGCGCCAGGGCGCCCAGGGCGGTGGAGCCGTCGGCGTTGCGCTTGAACCAGATGTTCGGGAACGCCAGGAAGCGGTGCCAGGCCACACCCATGTTCGTGTTGAGCGAGACCGTGATCATCCAGATCATGGTCGTGCCCAGCTTGATCATGGCGGCGAGGTACGTGAGGTTCTGGAGCGTGGTGAGGCTCAGGCCCTTGAAGGCGAGGACCAGCGGGTACGAGGCGAAGTAGGCGGCCTCGTAGTGGTCCACGTGGTGCAGGGCGCCTTCGAGGCCGCGCAGGGTGTAGATCGCCAGGCCGATGATGAGGATGACGTACTCGACGAAGTACGCCTGGCCCATCTTCGAGCCCGCGAACCGGGACTTGCGGCCGGGCCGCGACGGCAGGCTCAGCAGGCGGATGACGATCAGCGTCGCGATGCCCAGGGTGGTCATCGCGCCGATGAACTCGATGTACAGCTCGTACGGCAGGAAGCCGCCGAGGACCGGGAGGGTCCAGTCGGCCCGGAAGAGCTGTCCGTAGGCGTTGATGATGGTCGGCGGCAGCGTCAGGAAGCCGATGGCCACGAACCAGTGGGCGACGCCCACGATGCCCCACCGGTTCATCCGGGTGTGCCCGAGGAACTCCCGGACCAGGGTCACGCTGCGCTGGTAGGGGTTGTCGGTCCGGGATCCGGCGGGGACGGGCTGGCCCAGTCTGAAGTGCCGGACGAACTGGCCGATGGCACGGGCGAGCAGCGCGACGCCGACCACGGTCAGGACCAGCGACACGATGATCGCGGCGAGTTGCATGGGGGCTCCTGAGGCGGCCTGGGATTAACCGAGCAACATTACTAAGCGGTAACTTATGCGGTTCGTCTGAGACTACCCCCATCATCCGCCGGGATGCAGCAGGGTGCGGGGTGATCTGGGTCGCTGAGGTGGCCTGCGTCCGCGTTACCCGGGCAATCCGATCGTGTTATTCATCCCGAATTGCTACATTCGCCCCTACCTTAGAGCCGTGCTCTACGGGATCGCCGCCGCAACCGCAGCTCTGCTCCTCGCCGCCGTGCTCGCGGCGCTGCTCCGGGTGCCCGCACTGCGGCTGGGCGTCCTCGACCGGCGACGGCAGCGTCCCCTGCCGGTGCTGGGCGGGCTCGCCGTCGTGGTCGTCACCTGTCTGGTCGCCTGGGTGGGTGAATGGACCCGGATCGCCCCGCTCGGCGAGGGGGTGGGGAAGCTGCTGGCCGCCGCCGCCGCGGTCGCCCTGCTCGGCCTGGTGGCCGACGTGTGGCGGCTCCGCGCGCGCGTGCTCGTCGCCGGTACGGCCGTGGCGGCGGCCTGCGTGGTGCCCTACGACGAGACGGGCGCGCCGGGCGGCGCGCTCGCCGTGGGCTGCATCGTGCTCGCCTCCCTGGCCTTCAAGGGCCTCGACCACGCGGACGGCCTGGCGGGGACGGTCGGGGTGGTCACCGCGTTCGGCGCGGGGGCCTGTGCCGCCGCGGAGGTGATGGACGGGCTCGCCGTGCTGCTGAGCGTGTTCGCCGCCGCCCTCACCGGCTTCCTGATGCACAACTGGCATCCCGCGCGGGTCGGCATGGGGGCGTGCGGATCGCTGTTCACGGGGTTCCTGCTGGCGTCGTCCGTGGTCTTCACGCGCGCGGGCTACCCGCTCGGGCCGAGCGCGGCGGTGGCGTTCTGCCTCGGCGCGGTCGCCGCCGCCGACGCCGTCCTCGTGGTCCTGGCCCGGCTCCTGGCCCGGCACCCGCTGCTGCGCCGGCGCCCGGACCACCTCGCGCACCGGCTGCGGCGGCTCGGGCTGACCCCGCCGGGGTCCGTCGTACTGCTGGGTGCCGGCTCCTTCTCGGCGGTGCTCGTCGGGGTACTCGTCCACGCGGGGTGGACGGGCGACGGGGCCGCGCTGTGGGTCGCGGGGACGGCGCTGCTCGCGGTGCTGGTGCTGCTGCGCGTCCCTGTCCCGCCGCCTCGGCGTGGACCGCGCGTTCCTGGGCAGCCACCCCGGCGCGAGGCATCAACGCAGGTCACAGGCCACTTGCGCGTAAGGAACGGATAAGACTTGAGTCTTGCTGGCTCAGGTCTGTTGACCCATCGCCTCTCCTCATGCACACTTGAGCCTGTTCCACTCAAGTCAGCTGGAGGAATCAACCATGGCACGTGCGGTCGGCATCGACCTGGGCACGACTAACTCCGTCGTCAGCGTTCTGGAGGGCGGCGAGCCCACCGTCATCACCAACGCCGAGGGCGCCAGGACCACGCCGTCCGTCGTCGCCTTCGCCAAGAACGGTGAGGTGCTCGTCGGCGAGGTCGCCAAGCGTCAGGCGGTCACGAACGTGGACCGGACCATCCGCTCGGTGAAGCGCCACATGGGCACCGACTGGAAGATCCAGCTCGACGGCAAGGACTTCAACCCGCAGCAGATCTCCGCGTTCATCCTTCAGAAGCTGAAGCGCGACGCCGAGTCCTACCTGGGCGAGAAGGTCACGGACGCGGTCATCACCGTCCCGGCCTACTTCAACGACTCCGAGCGTCAGGCGACGAAGGAGGCCGGTGAGATCGCCGGCCTGAACGTCCTGCGCATCGTCAACGAGCCCACCGCGGCCGCGCTGGCGTACGGCCTCGACAAGGACGACCAGACGATCCTCGTCTTCGACCTCGGTGGCGGCACCTTCGACGTGTCCCTGCTGGAGATCGGCGACGGCGTCGTCGAGGTGAAGGCCACCAACGGTGACAACCACCTCGGCGGTGACGACTGGGACCAGCGCGTCGTCGACTACCTGGTCAAGCAGTTCCAGTCCGGACACGGCGTGGACCTGTCCAAGGACAAGATGGCTCTCCAGCGTCTGCGTGAGGCGGCGGAGAAGGCCAAGATCGAGCTCTCCTCCTCCACCGAGACCTCGATCAACCTGCCGTACATCACCGCGTCGGCCGAGGGCCCGCTGCACCTGGACGAGAAGCTCACCCGCGCCCAGTTCCAGCAGCTGACGGCCGACCTGCTGGAGCGCTGCAAGACGCCGTTCCACAACGTCATCAAGGACGCCGGCATCCAGCTCGGCGAGATCGACCACGTCGTCCTGGTCGGCGGTTCCACCCGTATGCCCGCCGTCGCCGAGCTCGTCAAGGAGCTGACCGGCGGCAAGGAGGCCAACAAGGGTGTGAACCCGGACGAGGTCGTCGCCATCGGCGCCTCGCTCCAGGCCGGTGTCCTCAAGGGCGAGGTCAAGGACGTCCTGCTGCTCGACGTCACCCCGCTGTCCCTCGGTATCGAGACCAAGGGCGGCATCATGACCAAGCTGATCGAGCGCAACACCACGATCCCGACCAAGCGCTCGGAGATCTTCACGACGGCCGAGGACAACCAGCCGTCCGTGCAGATCCAGGTCTACCAGGGCGAGCGCGAGATCGCGGCCTACAACAAGAAGCTCGGCATGTTCGAGCTGACCGGTCTGCCGCCGGCGCCGCGTGGCGTCCCGCAGATCGAGGTCTCCTTCGACATCGACGCCAACGGCATCATGCACGTCACGGCGAAGGACCTCGGCACCGGCAAGGAGCAGAAGATGACCGTCACCGGCGGCTCCTCGCTCCCGAAGGACGAGGTCGACCGCATGCGCGAGGAGGCCGAGCGCTACGCGGAGGAGGACCACAAGCGCCGCGAGGCCGCCGAGACCCGCAACCAGGGCGAGCAGCTCGTCTACCAGACCGAGAAGTTCCTCAAGGACAACGAGGACAAGGTCCCCGGCGAGATCAAGACCGAGGTCGAGGCCGCGGTCGGCGAGCTGAAGGAAGCCCTCAAGGGCGAGGACACCGGCGAGATCCGCTCCGCCACGGAGAAGGTCGCCGCCGTCTCGCAGAAGCTGGGCCAGGCGCTGTACGCCGACGCCCAGGGCGCCCAGGCCGCCGGTGGCGCGTCCGCCGGTGCCGGTGAGGCCAAGGCCGACGACGACGTCGTCGACGCCGAGATCGTGGACGACGAGCGCAAGGACGGTGCCGCGTGACGGAGGAGACCCCGGGTTTCGAGGAGAAGCCCGACGTCCCCTCCGGCGCCACCCCCGACGACGCCGAACCGAAGGCCGCTCCCGAAGAGGGGGCGGCCCCGGCCGGGGACGTAAGTGCAGACCCGGGCCTGGTGGCCCAGCTGGACCAGGTGCGTACGGCGCTCGGCGAGCGCACGGCCGACCTCCAGCGACTCCAGGCCGAGTACCAGAACTACCGCCGCCGCGTCGACCGGGACCGGACCGCGGTCAAGGAGATCGCCATCGCGAACCTCCTGACCGAGCTCCTGCCCGTGCTCGACGACATCGGCCGCGCGCGGGAACACGGCGAACTGGTCGGCGGCTTCAAGTCGGTGGCCGAGTCGCTGGAGACCGTCGCGGCCAAGATGGGCCTCCAGCAGTTCGGCAAGGAGGGCGAGCCCTTCGACCCGACGATCCACGAGGCCCTGATGCACTCCTACGCGCCGGACGTCACCGAGACGACCTGCGTGGCGATCCTCCAGCCGGGGTATCGCATCGGCGAACGCACCATCCGCCCCGCGCGGGTGGCCGTCGCCGAGCCGCAGCCCGGCGCGCAGGCCGTCAAGGCGGAGGACGCCGAGGAGGCCCCGGCGGCCGACGACAAGGAGAGCGGTGGCCCGGACGAGGGCTGACCTGAGGACCCGGGGGAAGGAGGGACGTCGAGGATGAGCACCAAGGACTTCATCGAGAAGGACTACTACAAGGTCCTCGGCGTCCCCAAGGACGCCACCGAGGCCGAGATCAAGAAGGCGTACCGCAAGCTCGCCCGCGAGTTCCACCCGGACGCCAACAAGGGCAACGTCAAGGCGGAGGAGCGCTTCAAGGAGATCTCCGAGGCGAACGACATCCTCGGCGACCCCAAGAAGCGCAAGGAGTACGACGAGGCACGCACCCTGTTCGGCAACGGCGGCTTCCGCCCCGGGCCGGGCGCGGCCGGCGGCTCCTTCAACTTCGACCTGGGCGACCTCTTCGGCGGCGGGGGCTCCACCCAGGCCGGCGGCTTCGGCGGTGGCATAGGCGACGTCTTCGGCGGCCTGTTCAACCGCGGCGGCACCGCGGGCACCCGTACCCAGCCCCGGCGCGGCCAGGACGTCGAGTCCGAGGTCACGCTGAGCTTCACGGAGGCCATCGAGGGCGCCACGGTGCCCCTCAGGATGTCCTCCCAGGCGCCCTGCAAGGCCTGTTCGGGCACCGGCGACAAGAACGGCACCCCGCGCGTGTGCCCGACCTGCGTCGGCACCGGGCAGGTCGCCCGGGGCTCGGGCGGCGGCTTCTCGCTCACCGACCCCTGCCCCGACTGCAAGGGCCGCGGCCTGATCGCGGAGCACCCCTGCATGGAGTGCAAGGGCAGCGGGCGCGCGAAGTCGTCCCGGACGATGCAGGTCCGCATCCCGGCGGGCGTCACCGACGGGCAGCGCATCCGGCTGCGCGGCAAGGGCGCGCCCGGCGAGCGGGGCGGACCGGCGGGCGACCTGTACGTGGCCGTGCACGTCGGCGACCACCCGGTGTTCGGGCGCAAGGGCGACAACCTCACCGTCACCGTGCCGGTGACGTTCGCCGAGGCGGCCCTCGGCGGCGAGGTGCGGGTGCCGACCCTCGGTGGCCCCGCCGTCACCCTGAAACTGCCCCCCGGCACCCCGAACGGCCGTACGATGCGGGCGCGGGGCAAGGGCGCGGTCCGCAAGGACGGCACGCGCGGCGACCTGTTGGTCACCGTCGAGGTGAGTGTCCCGCAGGACCTGTCGGGGAAGGCTCGTGACGCACTGGAGGCGTATCGCGAGGCGACCGCGGGCGAGGACCCGCGGGCGGAGCTGTTCGAGGCCGCGAAGGGAGCCTGAGAGTGATGGACGGCCGTCGGCGCAACCCGTATGAACTGACCGAGGAGACCCCGGTCTACGTCATTTCGGTGGCTGCCCAGCTCTCCGGACTCCACCCGCAGACGCTGCGCCAGTACGACCGCCTGGGTCTGGTCTCCCCGGACCGCACCGCGGGCCGGGGCCGGCGCTACTCGGCCCGTGACATCGAACTGCTCCGCCAGGTGCAGCAGTTGTCGCAGGACGAGGGCATCAACCTGGCCGGCATCAAGCGCATCATCGAACTGGAGAACCAGGTCGCCGCGCTCCAGTCCCGCGTGGCGGAGCTGGAGTCGGCCCTGGACGGCGCGGCGACGGCGATGCGGCAGCGCGAGGCCGCCGTGCACGCCTCCTACCGGCGCGACCTGGTGCCCTACCAGGAGGTCCAGCAGACCAGCGCGCTGGTGGTGTGGCGGCCCAAGCGGCAGCAGCAGGACTGAACAGGACCGAGCAGCGCCGAGCAGCACCGAGCGGGCCGGAAGGGGCCGGCGGGAGTGATCCCGTCGGCCCCTTCCGTGTGCCCGGGGGCGCCGACGCACCAGCTCCTGACGGCCGTGCATCTGGCTGGGTTTGTTCGCTCTCCTGATCGAGTCGACGCGTGGCCCGGAGGTGCGTGATCACGGGGCGTGGCCGACCGGGTGGGTTGTACGGAACTTTGCCGACGCGTGAACTCCCTTTGGATGAAGGGTCCGTAAAGGGCATTTGAAGGGGGTTTCGCGGAACCTCCACAGGGTCAGCGGTGCGTGGCGTTGCGCACTCGTTAAGTGATTCTTCTTGACGCCGGGTGGGGCCTCCGCGTTGTCTTTTCAGACACCTGGGTCGTATTGCAGCACCCACGTCCGGAACGCACCTGAAGTGAGCCCTCGCATGCGCCGTATCGCCATATCCGTGGCCGCGTCCACGATGACCCTCTCGCTCGCCGGCTGTGGCGTGCTGAACGCGACGGGGGACGGAGCGAGCGCGAGCCCGACCAAGGGCAACGACGTCACCGTGGGTCTGCTGCTCCCCGAGAAGGCCAACACCCGCTACGAGAAGTTCGACTACCCCATCATCAAGGACAAGGTGGCCGAACTCACCAAGAAGCAGGGCAAGGTGGAGTACGCCAACGCGGACGCCAACGCCGCCCGCCAGGCCGAGCAGCTCCAGAACATGATCGACGACAAGGTCGACGTCATCCTGCTCGACGCCGTGGACGCGCACGTCATCGCTCCCGGGGTGAAGAAGGCCAAGGACGCGGGCATCCCGGTCATCGCCTACGACCGCCTCGCCGAGGGCCCGATCGACGCGTACGTCTCCTTCGACAACGAACTCGTCGGCGAGGTGCAGGGCCGCACCCTGCTGGAGGCGCTCGGATCGGGCGTCAGCACCTCCGACAAGATCGTCATGATGAACGGCTCGCCCACCGACCCGAACGCCAAGCAGTTCAAGGAGGGCGCGCTCTCCGAGCTGAACGGCAAGGTGGACATCGCGGCGAGCTTCGACACCGCCGGCTGGAAGCCGGAGAACGCCGAGGCCAACATGGCCAAGGCGATCGCCCAGATCGGCAAGAGCGACATCGCCGGTGTCTACGCCGCCAACGACGGCATGGCGGGCGGCGTCATCAAGGCCCTGAAGGCGGCCGGCGTCACCGCACTGCCCCCGATCACCGGCCAGGACGCCGAACTGGACGGCGTCCAGCGGGTCGTGAGCGGCGAGCAGTACATGAGCGTCTACAAGTCCTACCCGGACGAGGCCGCCGCCGCCGCGCAGATCGCCGTCACCAAGATCCAGGGCAAGGACATCCAGTTCGACGCCCTCACCCAGGACCGCGTCGACAGCCCCACCGCCAAGGGCATTCCGTCCAAGCTGGTCCAGGTGAGCGCGCTGACCAGGAAGACGGTCAAGGACACCGTCATCGCGGACGGCATCTACACCGTCGGCGACATCTGCACCGCCAGGTACAAGGCGAACTGCGCGGCGATCGGCCTGAAGTAGCGGCAACGGCCCCCGGCAGGTCACCGCTCCGGGTGACGGCCCCGGAGCGCCGGCAGCACCCTCGGCTCGTCGCGGAGTGCGGCGCGGAGCAGGGGCGGAACCCGGGCACAGCGGCGCATTGCGGCGGCCGGGGCCCGGGGAGCCGTGTTGCGGACCCGGTCGGCGCCGCGCATAGTTGCGCTGCGGAAGGGCAGCACACCGGGGGTGGAATGGGCGATGGCCGGGCACGGGACGGAGGAACATCCTCACGGTGCCGACCGGCTGTGCGAGGCCGGGGATCGGGTGTATTCCCGGGCCGTACGCCGGGGACGGGTGCCGCGCACGGACGCCGGACCGGTGCCCTGCCTGCTGGAACTGGCCCTGCTGCACCCGGATCCCGACGACATGGACTGGCTGGTGCCGACCTCCCCGCAGGAGGTCATGACCCGGCTGCTGCGCGGGGTCTACGACGAGGTCAGCGAGAGTCAGCGGCGGGTGGGCTCGGCGGTGGCCGCCGTCGAGCGGTACGCGGGCCTGGGCCGGCGGCCGCAGGCCCTGACGGCGTCCGCCGAGGGCAGCGCCATCCGCGTACTGGACGGACTCGCCCGCATCCAGGCCGCGATGGACGAGGCCACCGAGGCGTGCACCACCGAGGTGCTCACCGTGCAGCCGGGCGGCATCCGGCGTGAGGCCGAGCTGACCGAGGGCCTGCACCGGGCGCTGGCCCTGCGGGGCCGGGGCGTGCGCATGCGGGACCTCTACACGCACGTGGCCCGGCACGGCCAGGGCCTGCTCAACTACCTGGAGCTGATGGGTGGCACGGTCGAGGCCCGCACCCTGGACGAGGTCATCGACCGGCTGATCCTCTTCGACCGCACGGTGGCCTTCATCCCCGCCAACACCGACCGCACGATGGCCCTGGAGCTGCGCCACCCGGCCCTGGTCGAATATCTGGTGACCGTCTTCGAGCGCTTGTGGCGGCTGGCGATCCCGCTCACCGCCCCGCTGCCCGACACGGGGATCGAGGGCATCTCGCACCGCGAGCAGTCCATCGCGGCGCTGCTCGCCGAGGGCCACCAGGACGCGGTGATCGCCGAGCGGCTCGGCATCAGCGTGCGCACCTGCCGGGCCCATATCGCCCGGCTGTCGGAGACGCTGGGCGCGGCGAGCCGTACCCAGCTCGGCGTGCGCATCGCCCAGGCGGGCCTGGACGGCCTTCAGCGCCCCGCCCCGACCACCGCCCTCACCGGGCCCGACCGGGAGTCCCCGAGAGCGCGCTGAGGCGTGTGGGCGGCGCCCCCGGGCGGTGCCGGGGGAGACGGACTCACTGGTCCCGGTCGAGGATGCCCGACTGGGCGATGAGGTAGCCGAGCTGGGCGCGGCTGCCGCTGCCGAGGGCCTGGGCCAGTTTGGCGATGTGGGCCCGGCAGGTGCGCACGTTCATGCCGAGGCGGCGGGCGATGGCCTCGTCCACGTGGCCTTCCACGAGGAGCTTGGCGATGGAGTGCTGGATGTTGGTGATGCCGTCGGCGGCCGTCTCGTAGGGGGCGCCGGCGCTCAGCGGGACCGCGCGGTCCCACATGAACTCGAAGACCTTGATCAGGTAGCGGACGAGGCCGGGGTGGCGCAGTTCGAGGGCGACCTGCTGGTCGTCCCGGGTGGGGATGAAGGCGACGGTCTCGTCGCAGATGATGAGGCGCTCCACCAGTTCGTCGATGGTGCGGTACTCCGCCTTGCCGTTGGTGAGCTGGGCGACGTAGGCCAGCTTCTCCGGGTTGTACCGCGCGGTGTGCTGATACAGCGTCCGGATCTTCACACCACGTTCGATGAGCGGCCGGTCGCGTTCCAGCCCCCGCAGGAGGCTGCGCTCGGAGTAGCGGTTGCTCGGCTGGACCGTGAGCACCTCGCCCTGGCACTGGGCCGTGGCCAGGTTCAGCGCCGCGTTGATGCGCTCGCCGCCCTCCAGCACCGTGATTGAATCGGTGGTCGCGGTCACGGGGCCGGCGAGTGCCATGAACGGCTCGAAGACGTCGGCCAGTTGGATCGACAGCCGCCGGCGCTCGGTGATCTCGCGCTCCAGGGGGCTGAGCCGCTGGGCGAGCGCCACGGGCGCGGGAACCGGACGGAGCCATTCCGGATCGTCGGGGTCGGGGTGCAGGAGGGCGAACTCCAGCAGGCACGGAGCGGATTCCGCCTCGGCGCGGGCGATGCGTCCGGCACGCAGCGCATCGGCGTAGAGACGGCCCCCTTGCTCGCACATCTCCGTCACCGCATGGGGATGTGTAGCTTTAGTCTGATTCGTTGCCAAATCTCCACCCCCCAGGGTCCTGAACATGCAGGAACATGATGCATTGATTATGTGGCCACGACGTGCCCGAATGAGCCATCGTCGTACCCGACGGGGGAAGAGGGGACCTTCAAGTGAGGACGAAGCCGACTATGGGTAAGAGACTGCTTCGCTCGATACTTGTCGCCGCCTTCTCCGTTGTGGCGGCCGCGGGAGCGCTGGGCGGCCTCACCGGTGAGAAGAGCGACGCTCGAGCGGACACCAGCTGGCCGTCGGTGGCCACGACTACCGTGGTCGCCAGTGATACCAGTTGGCCGGTGATTCACACGGATGCTGTGAGGAGCTGACGTGACGACCCCGCCAGACGACCGCTCCTTCCGTCGCGAGATGGCCACCGCCTACCGCTCCGGCTGGCACTTCATCGACCTGGTCACCGCCATCCCCCACAGCGGTGACTCGCTGATGGTGCCCGTGTTCGGCGAGCCGGTCGTCGTCACGCGGGACGAGGACGGGGATGTGCGGGCGTACCGGTGTCTGCGCAAGCCGCGTGGTGCGCCGCAGCCGGTGCGATGCGCCATCCGATACGGAATGATCTTTGTGAACCTGGACCAGCGGGACCACCGGCTGTGCGAGCCGCCGGAGTCCGACCTGAGGACCATCTCGGCCACCCCCCGCAGTGCCTGACGCGATTCCCCCGTCGTAACAGATCGCTCAGGTACTCCCCCCCGCAGCGGCGTCACCGTGACCTGAACACGGTGACGCCGCTGTGATTTCCGGGGATGTCTCCGGGTACGGACGCGCCTCGACGGTGGCCGGAATCAGCGGTTCCTCAACCGTGCCCCAGTGTCCGGTCGACCTCGATCTCGATGACCACCCGGGACGGGTTCGGGGCCGGCGTCCGCCGGTACCGCTCGGCGTACCGCCGCTCCGCCTCCCCGACCCGCTCCGGCTCGGTCCGCACGTGCGCCCGCCCCTCCAGCGTGGCCCAGCGCCGGCCGTCCACCTGGCACACCGCCACCCGCGCCCCGTCGGCCCCGGCGGCGCGCACGTGCGCCACCTTCGCGCTCGACCCGTTCGTGATCACCCGGGCCAGCCCCGCCCCGGGGTCGTACGTCACCCCGACCGGTACGACGTGCGGGCTGCCGTCCGGCCGCAGGGTCGTCAGCGTGCACAGATGCCGCTCCCGCCAGAAGGCGAGGTACGGCTCGTCGGGGGAAGTCGGGTCTACGGAGTACGAGGCCATGCGGGAAACCTAGCCGACACGGGTACACCTCTTGCCTTGAGTGGAATAGACTCAACTTTGTGTACGTTGGTTGGGGCAGGACCGCCCGACTGGGAGAGGCGGCCGTCGCGACGACGCCGAGGAGGAGAACGGACACGTGGACGCCGAGCTGACCAACAGGAGCCGGGACGCGATCAACGCGGCGAGCAACCGCGCCGTGACCGAGGGACACCCGGACCTCACCCCTGCCCACCTGCTGCTGGCTCTGCTCCAGGGCCAGGAGAACGAGAACATCACCGACCTGCTCGCGGCCGTCGAGGCCGACCAGGCCGCCGTGCGCTCCGGCGCGGAGCGCATTCTCGCCGGCCTGCCCAGCGTGACCGGGTCCACCGTCGCCCCGCCGCAGCCCAACCGTGAGCTGCTGGCCGCGATCGCCGACGCCGGCGAACGCGCCCGGGCGCTCGGCGACGAGTACCTGTCCACCGAGCACCTGCTCATGGGCGTCGCCGCGCAGGGCGGCGCGGCCGGGGACGTGCTCAGGCAGCAGGGCGCCGACGCCAGGAAACTGCAAGAGGCCTTTCAGAAGGCCAGGGGAGGACGCCGCGTGACCACCGCCGATCCGGAGGGCCAGTACAAGGCCCTGGAGAAGTTCGGCACCGACTTCACCGCCGCCGCCCGGGAGGGCCGGCTGGATCCGGTCATCGGACGGGACCAGGAGATCCGGCGGGTCGTGCAGGTGCTCAGCCGCAGGACCAAGAACAACCCCGTGCTCATCGGCGAGCCCGGCGTCGGCAAGACCGCCGTGGTCGAGGGGCTCGCCCAGCGGATCGTGAAGGGTGACGTGCCCGAGTCGCTGAAGGACAAGCGGCTGGTCGCGCTGGACCTCGGCGCGATGGTCGCCGGCGCCAAGTACCGCGGCGAGTTCGAGGAGCGGCTCAAGGCCGTCCTCGCCGAGATCAAGGACTCCGACGGGCAGGTCATCACCTTCATCGACGAGCTGCACACCGTCGTCGGCGCGGGCGCCGGCGGGGACTCGGCCATGGACGCGGGCAACATGCTCAAGCCCATGCTGGCCCGTGGCGAGCTGCGGATGGTGGGCGCGACCACCCTGGACGAGTACCGGGAGCGGATCGAGAAGGACCCCGCACTCGAGCGCCGCTTCCAGCAGGTGCTGGTCGCCGAGCCGAGCGTCGAGGACACCATCGCGATCCTGCGCGGCCTCAAGGGCCGGTACGAGGCCCACCACAAGGTGCAGATCGCGGACAGCGCGCTGGTGGCCGCCGCCACCCTCTCCGACCGGTACATCACCTCCCGCTTCCTGCCGGACAAGGCCATCGACCTGGTGGACGAGGCCGCCTCCCGGCTGCGCATGGAGATCGACTCCTCGCCCGTCGAGATCGACGAACTCCAGCGCGCCGTCGACCGGCTGAAGATGGAGGAGCTGGCGATCGCCAAGGAGACCGACCCGGCCTCCCTCGCGCGCCTGGAGAAGCTGCGCCGCGACCTCGCCGACAAGGAGGAGGAGCTGCGCGGCCTCACCGCCCGCTGGGAGAAGGAGAAGCAGTCCCTCAACCGGGTCGGTGAGCTGAAGGAACGCCTCGACGACGTGCGCGGGCAGGCCGAACGCGCCCAGCGCGACGGCGACTTCGACACCGCCGCCAAGCTGCTCTACGGCGAGATCCCGCAGCTGGAGAAGGAGCTGGAGGCCGCCTCCCAGGCCGAGGAGGAGGTCGCCAGGGACACCATGGTCAAGGAGGAGGTCGGCTCCGACGACATCGCCGACGTCGTCGCCGCCTGGACCGGCATCCCCGCCGGCCGTCTGCTGGAGGGCGAGACGCAGAAGCTGCTGCGCATGGAGGAGGAGCTGGGCAAGCGGCTCATCGGCCAGGGCGAGGCCGTGCGGGCCGTGAGCGACGCCGTACGGCGCTCGCGGGCCGGGATCGCCGACCCCGACCGGCCCACCGGGTCCTTCCTCTTCCTCGGCCCGACCGGTGTCGGCAAGACCGAACTCGCCAAGGCGCTCGCGGACTTCCTCTTCGACGACGAGCGGGCGATGGTCCGTATCGACATGTCGGAGTACGGCGAGAAGCACAGCGTGGCCCGGCTCGTCGGCGCGCCCCCCGGGTACGTCGGCTACGAGGAGGGCGGCCAGCTCACCGAGGCGGTCCGGCGGCGCCCGTACAGCGTCGTCCTGCTGGACGAGGTGGAGAAGGCCCACCCCGAGGTCTTCGACATCCTGCTCCAGGTGCTGGACGACGGGCGCCTGACGGACGGTCAGGGCCGCACGGTCGACTTCCGCAACACCATCCTGGTGCTCACCTCCAACCTGGGCAGCCAGTTCCTGGTCGACCCGCTGCGCAGCGAGACGGAGAAGAAGGAACAGGTGCTGGAGGTCGTCCGGACCTCCTTCAAGCCGGAGTTCCTCAACCGGCTCGACGACCTGGTGGTCTTCTCGGCGCTGACCAAGCCCGAGCTGGAGCGGATCGCCGGGTTGCAGATCGAGCGGCTGGCCAAGCGGCTCGCCGAACGCCGGCTCACGCTGGAGATCACCCCGCCGGCGCTGGCCTGGCTGGCGGAGGAGGGCCTGGACCCGGCGTACGGCGCCCGCCCGCTGCGCCGCCTGGTGCAGACCGCCATCGGCGACCGGCTCGCCAAGGAGATCCTGTCCGGCGAGGTCAAGGACGGCGACACGGTCCGCGTGGACCGCTTCGAGGACGGCCTGCTGGTCGGCCCCGCCACCGGCAAGACCCTGTAGGACACGCTCACGGTCCCCTCCCCGGCCCGCCGGGAGGGGACCTCCGCGTTTCGGCGGGCGTCTGCGGTTCACTCGGACGGACGTACGGGCGCACCCCCGCGTCACCGCCCACGGCACCCCCTGCCGGATCATGTCCGCCACGGGCTGACAGGCCCCGTCAGGGCTTGCCACCCCCCTCCCCGCATGGGGGAGGATGGCGGCATCCGCATGAAGGGAAAAACACGGTGAGCATCGACCCGTCCTCGATTCCTAATTTCGGGGGCCAGCCCGAACCGCAGCCCCAAGGACCGGCGGGCCCCGTCCTCCCGGATCAGGACCTGGTGAAGCAGCTTCTCGAGCAGATGGAGCTGAAGTACGTCGTCGACGAGGAGGGAGACCTCGCGGCGCCGTGGGAGCAGTTCCGCACCTACTTCATGTTCCGCGGAGAGGACGAACAGGCGATCTTCTCGGTGCGGACGTTCTACGACCGCCCCCACCCGATCGACGAGAAGCCGCAGCTGCTGGAGTCCATCGACGACTGGAACCGCCGCACCCTGTGGCCCAAGGTGTACACCCACACCCACGACGACGGCACCGTCCGCCTGATCGGCGAGGCCCAGATGCTGATCGGCACGGGCGTCGACATCAACCACTTCGTCTCCTCCACGGTCAGCTGGGTGCGGGCCGCGATCGAGTTCGACAAGTGGCTGGTGGAGCAGCTCGGCCTGGAGCAGGAGGTCGACGAGGCGGAGAAGCCCGAGGACGACGGGGAGTAACCCGGTCCGTGAGGTCCGGGGGCGGCGGCCCCCGGACCGCGCTCACATGGCCCGCAGCCGCTCCGCCGCCTCCCGCAGGACCTCTTCCCGCTTGCAGAACGCGAAGCGCACGAACGGCGCCCCGGCCTCCCGGTCGTCGTAGAAGACCGCGTTGGGGACGGCCACGACGCCCGCGCGCTCGGGCAGGGCGCGGCAGAAGGCGAACCCGTCCTTCTCGCCCAGGGGGCGGATGTCGGCGGTGACGAAGTAGGTGCCGGCCGGCCGGAACACCTCGAAGCCCGCCGCCGTCAGCCCCTCCGCCAGGATGTCCCGGCGGGCCAGCATGCTCCGGCGGTACTCCTCGAAGTAGGAGTCGGGCAGGGCGAGGGCCTCGGCGACCGCGTACTGGAAGGGCCCCGAGGCCACGTACGTCAGGTACTGCTTCACCGTGCGGACCGCGCCGACCAGCTCGGGCGGCCCCGTCACCCAGCCGACCTTCCAGCCGGTGAACGAGAACGTCTTGCCGGCCGAGCCGATGCTCACCGTGCGCCCGCGCATCCCCGGGAACCCGGCGAGCGGCAGGTGCTCGGCGCCGTCGAAGACCAGGTGCTCGTACACCTCGTCGGTCACCACCAGCAGATCCCGCGCCACCGCGAGCTCGGCGATCGCGGCGAGTTCCGCGCGGGTGAGGACCGTGCCGGTCGGGTTGTGCGGGGTGTTGAGCAGCAGCAGCCGGGTGCGGCCGGTGACGGCCGCGCGCAGCTCGTCCAGGTCCAGCCGGAAGCGTCCCCCGTGCGGCCTCAGCGTCACCGGCACCCGTGTGCCGCCGGCCATCGCGATGCTCGCCGCGTACGAGTCGTAGTACGGCTCCAGGGCCACGACCTCGTCCCCGGGCTCCACCAGCGCCAGCAGGGCCGCCGCGATCGCCTCCGTCGCGCCCGCCGTGACCAGCACCTCGGTGCCCGGGTCCCAGGACAGGCCGTACCGGTGCTGCTGGTGCGCGACGATCGCGGAGCGCAGTTCGGGGACGCCGGGACCCGGCGGGTACTGGTTGCCGCGCCCGTCGCGCAGCGCCCGCACGGCGGCCTCCCGGACCTCCTCGGGCCCGTCCGTGTCCGGAAAGCCCTGGCCCAGGTTGATCGCCCCGGTCGCCACGGCGAGCGCCGACATCTCGGCGAAGATCGTCGTCCCGAACGCGGCGAACCGGCGGTTGAGGTGAGGACGTGCGCTGGAGGTCATACCGGCCATCCTCCGCCCAAGCTCTGGACTTGCTCAACTGTGCTTTGGGCGCGGATCGGGGTGGGCATCTCCCGGTCACCGCGTCGGACGCGGTGACGGCGAGGCGCCCACGGGGGGTCGCTTCGGGGGAACGGAAGGTGGGGGACGCCATGGTCATCGGCATCATCCTGGTGGTGGCGGCGGTACTGATCAGCGCGCGGGTGGCGGGCCGCAACCGCCGGAACCGGCAGGCCGGGCTGTCGCTCGGCAAGGGCGGCGGACGCGGCCGGGCGTCCCGCCCGTCATCGTCGTCATCGTCGTCGTCCGACGGTGGCAGCAGCTGGTGGGCCGGTGGCCTGGGCGCGTCGTCCGGGGGAGACGGCGGGCACGGCGGCCACGGTGGGCACCACGGAGGTCACTCCTGCGGCGGTGGTCACTCCTGCGGTGGCGGTTCGTCGTGCGGCGGGGGTTCGTCGTGCGGCGGCGGGGGCGGATGCGGGGGAGGCAACTGACACGGGGCAGCCGATCTCCCGCGGAGCGGGGGGAGCCGCATCGAACGTCCGCCGGAAACGAACACCCGGCGGACGTTCGCCCGTTCCCCTTCCGCGCCTGTCGTACGCGGTGGTTGAACAATTGAGCTGTTGAGCCCCCTGAGGGATGGAAACCCGGCGGAGTTGGGTAAAAACGCTGTGGCGTCACCACAGTTCGTGGTTCTCTCTACAACGCCGACACAGCCCCTCGGGCGTCCCCCTGGCCCCCCTGCGGCCGGGCCGACCGGACTGACAGGCCGATCTCCCTCTTCCTTGCGCGTTAGCGGAGCCGACCCATGCTCACGACCCTGAACACCTCCTACACAGATACCCGGGCTGCCGACCTCGCCTGGGCCCTGGGACGCGAACCGCTGCCCGCCCTCGCCACGCTCGACCTCGAACTCACCGGCGCGAAGCTCCAGTTACGGCTGCTCGGCGCGTCCCACCAGATCCTCCTGGAGGAGGAGCGGAGCAGCTGCTCGGAAACCGTGGCCTGCATCCCCGGCTCCAGCACCCCGCTGCCGGTGGGCGTCGCCAAACGCGTCGGCGACTGGGAGTACGAGTTCGCCGCCCGCGTCGAGATCCTCACGCCCGGCTCCTTCGAGGGCCGCGCGCAGGAACTGCTGGCCCTCGTCTCCGAGCATCCGCACGGCCTGGCCGGCGTCTTCCCCGGCAGCCCGCACGCCTTCACCGCGATACTCGCCCAGCGGCAGGAGGGCCAGGTGCACTGGCGTACCTGGCACGCCTACCCGCAGGACGGGCAGTTGGTGGCCACCCGTACCCGGGTCGGCGCCCGGGCGTCGGCGGGGCAGCCGGGCCGGGGCCGGTCCCGGGCGGCCTAAACCTGGGACGCGACAACCGCCGCCAGGTTCACACGTGCGGGTGACGAAGCGTCCCCGGTACGTGACGTACGGTCGCCATGTGGTCGAAACGTACACCCCCGCGCCCCCGGACACCCCGCCTTCCTCGGCGGGCCCCGCGCGGCTGCCCGTCCGGCCCGGCACCGGGCGGTTCCTGGTCCTCGTGTGCGTGTTCGTCTGCGCGGCCTGCGGGCTGGTGTACGAGCTGGAGCTCGTCGCGTTCGCCTCGTACCTGATGGGCGACTCGGTCACCCAGGCCTCCGTCGTGCTGTCCGTGATGGTGTTCGCCATGGGCATCGGCTCCCTGGGAGCCAAACGGCTGCGCCGGCACGCGGCCGCCGGGTTCGGCGCGGTCGAGTCGGCCCTCGCCCTGGTCGGCGGGGGCAGCGCCATGGCGCTGTACGCCGTGTTCGCCTGGACCGGCGGCTGGGGCGGCATGTGGGCCGGCGGCCCGCGCTGCCTGCTGGTCACCCTCTCCCTCGCCATCGGCCTGCTCGTCGGCGCCGAGGTCCCCCTGCTCATGGAGCTGATCCAGCGCGTCCGCCGGCAGGACGCGGGCGCCACGGTGGCCGACCTGTTCGCCGCGGACTACGTCGGCGCCCTCGTCGGCGGCCTGGCCTTCCCCTTCCTGCTCCTGCCGTACCTGGGCCAGCTGACCGGCGCGCTGCTCACCGGCGCGGTCAACATGGTCGCGGGCGGCGCCCTCGTCCTCGGCCTCTTCCGCCGCGACCTCACCCGCCGCGCCCGCTGGACCCTCCTCGTCGCGGGCCTCCTCGTCCTCGGGGTCCTCGGCACCGCCGCCGCCCTCGCCGGCGACTTCGAGCGGGCCGCCCGCCGCGCCGTGTACGGAACGGACGCCCGGGTGGCCGTGCGGACCGGCGTCCAGGAGGTCGTCCTGACCGGCGGCACCGGCGGCAGGCCCCTCGGCCTCTACCTCGACGGCCGGCTCCGGGCCGGGGGCCGGGACGCCCCCCGCTACCACCGGGCCCTGGTCCGCCCCGCCCTCGCCGGCCCCCACGCGCGCGTCCTGATCCTGGGCGGCGGCGACGGCCTGGCCGCCCGCGAGGTGCTGCGCCGGCACGGGGTGCGCCGCGTCGACGTCGTCGAACTCGACCCCGGCCTGGTGGACCTCGCCCGCCGCGACCCCGGCCTGTCCGCCGCCAACGGGCACGTCCTCGCCGACCCGCGCGTCCACGTCACCACCGCCGACGCGCTCACCTGGCTGCGCAGGGCGCACGGGCCGGCGTACGACGTCGTGATCGCCGACCTGCCCGACCCCGGCGTCACCGCCGGCACCAAGCTGTACTCCCAGGAGTTCTACGGCCTGGCCCGCCGCGTGCTGGCCGCGGACGGCCGGCTGGCGGTGCACGCCGGGCCCGTCACCACCCGTCCCCGCGCCTTCTGGACCGTCGCCGCGACACTCCGCGCGGCCGGCTTCGCCGTCTCGCCCTACCGGGTCCTCGGCGACGCCTCCGGTTCCGCGGCCGGATCGGGCGGCCCGGCGGGCGCCGCCGGTGCCCCGCGCGACTGGGGTTTCCTCCTGGCGGCGCCGGGCCGCACCCCGCCACCCCTGCGCCCGGCCCCCGGCCACCCGCCCGCCCGGTCCCGGGCGGCCCTCGCCTCGGACGCCGAGGCGGCGGAACGTACCCGCATCGGGGGGCTGCGGGCGTCGACCCTGCTCCATCCACGGTACTGAGACCAGGGCGGGCCGACTCGTTCCGGGAACGGGGGTGATGCCTGCGGCGGAGCCGGGTGCGTTCTCGCGGGGACTGGGTAGGCTCACCGGACATGGAGCACCAGGTCTTCGTCCCGGTTTCCGCCGAACGGCTCAGGGCGGCGCTGGCCGACCCCGCGCGCGTCGCCCGGGCGGTTCCCGGACTGCAGCAGGACGCCGGTGCCGCACCGATCGCCGGCCGGCTGAAGCTGCGCGTCGGCGGACACTCCGTCACCTACCGGGGCGCGCTGCGGGTGACGGCCCGGGCGGACGGCACGTACGCCGTCGACGCTGACGCAGGCGAGGCCCGCGGCGACGGATCGGTCCGGCTCGCCCTGACGCTGCGTCTCGCGGACGGCGACGGCGGCTGCACGGTCACCGTGCGGGGCACGGCGGACGCGGACGGCCGCATCACGGAACTGCCGGTCCAGGCGGTGGCCTCGGCGGCGGCACGACTGCTGGACCGCTTCGTGGCGGCGCTGGCGACGGACGGGGCGCAGCAGCCGGAGCCCGGCGCGGTGTCCGAGGCCGAGGTGTCCGTGTCGTCGCCGGAGCCCGGCGCGGACGACGTGTGTCCCGACCGCCTCACCGACGCCTTCACCGGCACCGGTGAGCCGCCGGCCGAGGCCGCGCACGCCCGCCGGACGATGATCGGCCGCAGCGCCGAGGAGGTCGACCACGCCCCGCCGCGCGGCCGCTACGCCCCCGTACCGGCCCCCCAGACGATCGCCGGCAACCCCGCCCTGCGCTGGGCGGCCCCCGCCGCGGCACTGGCCCTCGCCTCGGCGGTCGTACTGACCCGCGCCCTGCGCAAACGCCACTGACCCGCGCGGTGCGCGGGCGCCGTTGACCCGCGTCCTGCGCGAGCGCTGCCGACGGGCGCCGTGCGGGAGCGTCACTGACCCGCGCTGTGCGCGCGCTGCCGAGCCGCGTCCCGCGTGAGCGCCGCTCACCCGCGCCCCGCGCGAGCCCACTGACCCGCGCCCCCCGCGCGCCGGAGACGGACCCCCGCGAGCGCCGCTCACCCCCGCCTCGCCCAACCACCACCCCCGGGCCGCTTGCGGCACGCCCTCTTGATCGCCCCAGTAGGGTCGGTCCCGTGAGTGACGAAGACATCACGCTGACCGCGGGTGACGCGGAAGTGACCGTAAGGCCCGGCAACGGCGGCCGGATCGGCGGACTCCGGATCGGCGGTGCGGAGCTGCTGCGGCAGGGGGACCGCTACGGCTGCTTCCCGATGGTGCCCTGGTGCGGCCGGATCCGGGAGGGCCGGTTCCTGGACGGCGCCACCGTCCGCCGGATGCCGCTCAACGCCCCGCCGCACGCCATCCACGGCACCGCGCGCGACGGCGCCTGGCGCACCGCGCGCGTCACGGAGAACGAGGCGGTGATCACGTACGAGCTGACCGACCCCTGGCCGCACACCGGCCGCGTCACCCAGGTCGTCGCGCTCGCCGAGGACGCCCTGACGCTGGCGATGTCCGTGGAGACGTACGACGACTCCTTCCCGGCGCAGATCGGCTGGCACCCGTGGTTCCACCGGAACCTCGGCGGCGAGGACGTCCGGCTGGACTTCACGCCCGCCTGGCAGGAGGAGCGCGGCGCCGACCACCTGCCCACCGGCCACCGCGTCGATCCCAAGCCCGGCCCCTGGGACGACTGCTTCGGCATGCCGGACGGTGTCGACGTCACCCTCACCTGGCCCGGGCAGCTGGAGCTGTCGGTCACCAGCCGCCAGGAGTGGGTGGTGGTCTACGACGAGCAGGCCGAGGCCGTCTGCGTGGAGCCGCAGACCGGCCCGCCCGACGGCCTGAACACCCACCCGCGCCTGGTCACCCCCCTGGAGCCGCTGGAGGCGGCGACCACCTGGAGCTGGCGGCGCCTTTAAGCTGGCTGCCATGACGGACGTACGTGGCGCGCTGCTTCAGCAGATCAAGGACAAGGCCGTGGTGCACGGCAAGGTGACACTCTCCTCCGGTCTGGAGGCCGACTACTACGTCGACCTCCGCCGCGTCACCCTCGACGGCGAGGCCGCCCCGCTGGTCGGCCAGGTGCTGCTGGACCTGACCGCGGACCTGGAGTTCGACGCGGTCGGCGGGCTCACCATGGGCGCCGACCCGGTCGCCGCCGCCATGCTGCACGCCGCCGCCGCGCGCGGGCGCGGGCTGGACGCGTTCGTCGTCCGCAAGGCGGCCAAGGCGCACGGCTTGCAGCGGCGCGTGGAGGGCCCGGACATCGCGGGCCGCCGTGTGCTCGTCGTCGAGGACACCTCCACCACCGGCGGCTCCCCGCTGACCGCCGTGGAGGCGGTGCGCGAGGCCGGTGCCGAGGTCGTCGCCGTCGCGACCATCGTGGACCGGGCGACGGGCGCCGCCGAGAAGATCCAGGCCGGCGCGGGCGTTCCGTACCGTTTCGCCTTCTCGAAGGATGAACTGGGTCTGGACTGACGGACCGGTATGACCTGGACTTGGCCGGGGTGCCCACCATCGCACCGGCCGGTACGGCGTGTCTGGAAAGATGGGGCCGACGATGACGTCGCACCCCAGGTCTAGGTCAGGGCCGTAACGCAGAATCCACCCGCAACACGAGGAGCGGACAGATGCCCATCGCAACCCCCGAGGTCTACAACGAGATGCTCGACCGGGCGAAGGCAGGCAAGTTCGCCTACCCGGCCATCAACGTCACCTCGAGCCAGACCCTGAACGCGGCGCTGCGCGGTTTCGCGGAGGCGGAGAGCGACGGCATCGTCCAGATCTCGACCGGTGGTGCCGAATTCCTCGGCGGCCAGTACAGCAAGGACATGGTGACCGGCGCGGTCGCGCTCGCCGAGTTCGCGCACATCATCGCCGAGAAGTACCCGGTCAACATCGCCCTGCACACGGACCACTGCCCGAAGGACAAGCTCGACGGGTACGTACGCCCGCTCATCGCGCTGTCGAAGAAGCGCGTGGACGCCGGCCTCGGCCCGCTGTTCCAGTCGCACATGTGGGACGGTTCGGCCGAGACCCTCGCCGACAACCTCCAGATCGCGCAGGAGCTGCTGGAGCAGGCCCGCGCCGCGCACATCATCCTCGAGGTGGAGATCACCCCGACCGGCGGCGAGGAGGACGGTGTCTCGCACGAGATCAACGACTCCCTCTACACCACGGTCGACGACGCGATCCGCACCGCCGAGGCCCTGGGCCTGGGGGAGAAGGGCCGCTACCTGCTGGCCGCCTCCTTCGGCAACGTGCACGGCGTGTACAAGCCGGGCAACGTCGTCCTCCGCCCCGAGCTGCTCAAGGAGCTGAACGAGGGCGTCGCCGCCCGGTTCGGCAAGGCGTCCCCGTTCGACTTCGTCTTCCACGGCGGCTCCGGCTCCACCGAGCAGGAGATCCGGACCGCGCTGGAGAACGGCGTCGTGAAGATGAACCTCGACACGGACACCCAGTACGCGTTCACCCGTCCGGTCGCCGACCACATGTTCCGCAACTACGACGGCGTCCTGAAGGTCGACGGCGAGGTCGGCGACAAGAAGGCCTACGACCCGCGCACCTGGGGCAAGCTGGCCGAGGCGAGCATGGCCGCGCGCGTCCTGGCGGCCACGCAGCACCTCCGCTCCGCGGGCAACAAGATCAAGTAAGCGGTTCCTCCCGAGGGGCCCGGTGACCGTCACGGCGCCGGGCCCCTCGTCCGTCCGGGTCCGGGCCGGTGGTGCCCGGGTCCGGGCCGGCCGCCACCGGCCGTTCCCGCGTGCGCGAGACTGACCCCATGACGATTCACGAGAACCTCCTCGGCGGCCCGCCCCCCACCCACCTCCCGGACGACCCGGAGCCCCGCCGGCTGCTGGCGGACGGCACCGCGCCCGCGGACGTCGCCGCGCGGTATCCCACCTCCTCCCTCGTCTGGGCCCAGCTGGCCGACGAGGCGTTCGAGCGCGGCGCGGTCGTGGAGTCGTACGCCTACGCCCGTACGGGCTACCACCGCGGTCTGGACGCCCTGCGCCGCAGCGGCTGGAAGGGCCACGGCCCGGTGCCGTGGGAGCACGAGCCGAACCGCGGCTTCCTGCGGGCCCTGCACGCCCTGGCCCGCGCCGCCGGGGTCATCGGTGAGCAGGACGAGTACGAGCGCTGCGCGCGGTTCCTGGAGGACTCCTCGCCGACGGCCGTCACGACGCTGGGCCGGCCCGGGACGCGGTGACCGGTGTGGCCCGTCCGGCAACGGACGGGCCTTGCCGTTTCCGGGGGGAATGCGGAGGATGCGGTGTGGGGACCGGGGCCCCCGTGCCGGCATCGGCAGGGGCGGACCGCTACCCGGAGTAACACAGGAGACAGCGATGTCCCACCAGGCTCACCTCCCTTCCGAGGCCACTGAGCCCGAGACCCCGCATCTCGACTTCGCGGGTACGACGCCGTACGAGGACTACGTCAAGGCGGACGTGCTCACCCATCTCCAGCACACCCTCTCCGACGACCCCGGAGAGATGGTCTTCCTGGTGACCACCCAGGTCATGGAGCTGTGGTTCACGGTCCTCGTGCACGAGTGGGAGACCGCCGCGAAGGCGCTCCGCTCGGACGACGTGCCCACCGCGATCGCCGCGCTGAAGCGTTCCGTACGCGAACTGGAGGCCCTCAACGCCTCCTGGAAGCCGCTCGGCCAGCTGACCCCCGCGCAGTTCAACAGCTACCGCAGCGCGCTCGGCGAGGGCTCCGGATTCCAGTCGGCGATGTACCGGCGCCTGGAGTTCCTGCTCGGCGACAAGTCGGCGTCCATGCTCGTCCCGCACCGCGGCGCCCAGCGCGTCCACGCGGAGCTGGAGAAGGCCCTGCACGAGCCGAGCCTGTACGACGAGGTCGTACGGCTCCTCGCGCGCCGCGGCCACGCGATCCCCGACTCCGTGCTGCGCCGCGACGTCACGCGGCGCTACGAGCCGTCGGAGGCCGTGGAGGCCGCCTGGGCCGCCGTCTACGCGGACGACGAGAGCGACGAGATCGCCCGGCTGGGCGAGGCGCTGACGGACGTGGCCGAGCTGGTGTGGCGCTGGCGCAACGACCATCTCGTCGCCACCCGGCGCGCGATGGGCGCCAAGGCCGGCACCGGCGGCTCGGCCGGCGTGGCCTGGCTGGAGAAGCGCGCCCGCAAGAACGTGTTCCCCGAGCTGTGGACGGCGAGGTCCCATGTCTGAGCTGCGCCTGCTCGCGGAGAAGCTGGACGCGGCGGACGAACTGGCCCCGCTGCGCGACCGTTTCGTCCTCGACGACGTGATCTACCTGGACGGGAACTCGCTCGGTGCCCTGCCCGCGCACGTGCCGGGACGGGTCGAGGACGTCGTCCGCCGCCAGTGGGGCGAACTGCGCATCCGCTCCTGGGAGGAGAGCGGCTGGTGGACGGCGCCCGAGCGGATCGGTGACCGGATCGCCCCGCTGGTCGGCGCCGCCCCGGGCCAGATCGTCGTCGGTGACTCCACCAGCGTGAACGTCTTCAAGGCGCTCGTGGCGGCGGTCCGCATGGCCGGCGAGGACCGCACCGAGATCCTCGTCGACGCCACGACCTTCCCCACGGACGGCTACATCGCCGAGTCGGCGGCCCGCCTGACCGGCCGCACCCTGCGCGCGGTCACCCCGGCAGAGGTGCCGGGGCTCCTGGGCGGCCGTACGGCGGCGGTCCTGCTGAACCACGTCGACTACCGCACCGGCCGCCTGCACGACCTGCCCGGGCTCACCGCCGCGGTCCACGCGGCCGGCGCCCTCGCGGTCTGGGACCTGTGCCACAGCGCGGGCGCGCTGCCGGTGGGCCTGGACGAGCACGGGGTCGACCTGGCCGTCGGCTGCACCTACAAGTACCTGAACGGCGGCCCGGGCTCACCGGCGTACCTGTATGTGCGCAGCGCGCTCCAGGACCGCTTCGACTCCCCGCTGCCCGGCTGGAACTCCCACGCCGACCCCTTCGGCATGAGCCCGGCCTACGCCCCGGCGCCGGGCGCCCCGCGCGGCCGGGTCGGCACGCCGGACATCCTCTCCATGCTGGCCCTGGAGGCCGCCCTGGAGGTCTGGGACGGGGTGTCCCTCACCGCGGTCCGCGCGAAGTCCCTCGCCCTGACGGACTTCTTCCTGCGGTGCGTGGACGAGTACACCGGCCCGGGGCGGACGGAGTCCGTGACGCCCGGACGCCACGAGGAGCGGGGCAGCCAGATCGCCCTGCGCTGCCCGGACGCCGGCGAGGTCATGAAACGCCTCGTCGAGCGCGGGGTCGTCGGTGACTTCCGGCATCCCGACGTGCTCCGGTTCGGGTTCACGCCGCTGTACGTGGGCTTCCGGGACACCGAGCGGGCCGCGCGGATCCTGGCGGAGGTGCTGGCCTAGGAGACGGGGCGGGCCGGCAGGGGCGGGGGGACCTCGTCACCTGCCGGGCCGCCCCCACCGCGCCGCGCGCTCCGCACCGCCCCACCGCCCCACCGCGCCGCCCCCACCGCGCCGCGCGCTCCGCACCGCCCCACCGCCCCACCGCGCCGCCCCACCGTGCCGCGCGCTCCGCACCGCCCCCACCGCACCGCGCACTTCTCACCGTGCGTCACATTCAGGTGTCCCCGCACGTCACCGGCCTGATACCGTCCCCGCCAACGGCCGGCCGCCCCGCCCGGTCTGCCGATGCCGTTGTTGTCGCTGGGAGGTTGGAGCATGCCGGACGACGCCGCCGCAGCCCGCGCGGCCGCCGAGGAGGAGTCGGCCTTCTCGCACCCCCCGGTCGGCCCCGACGCCACCGCCGCCTACGGTGACCACCCCGACCAGGTGATCGACTTCTACGCCCCGCGCCCCGGCACGGAGTCCGCCGCTTCCCCGGCCCCCCTGGTCGTCGTCCTGCACGGCGGCGCCTGGCGCGCCCGCCACGACCGCCGTCACATCACCCCCTTCGCGGACCACCTGGCCCGCAGGGGTTTCGCGGTGGCCAACGTCGAGTACCGGCGCGGCGGCCGGCCCCTGATCCCCGGACAGGGCGACGGGACGCGCGAGCCGCACGCCGGGGCCGGGGACACGCCTCCCGCCGGCCGCTGGCCCGACACCCTCGACGACGTCGCGGCGGCCCTGGACGCCCTCCCCGTCCTCGTCCGCGAGGCGCTGCCGCAGGCGGACGCGGGCCGTACGGTCCTGACCGGCCACTCGGCGGGCGGGCACCTGGCCCTGTGGGCGGCGGCCCGTCATGTGCTTCCCGCCGACGCCCCCTGGCGCACCGACGGGCCGGCGGCGCTGCGCGGTGTCGTCGCGCTCGCGCCGATCGCGGACCTGGAGGTGGCCGAGAAGCTCGGCGTCTGCGGGCACGCGTCCCGGCAACTCCTCGGCGGGCACGATGTGTTCGCGGAGCGCCGGGCCTACGCGGACCCCGTCCTGCTCCTCCCGACGGGCATCGCCACGACCCTGGTCCAGGGCCGGGCGGACCTGGTCGTACCGCCGGCGGTCGCCGAGTCGTACGCCGAGGCCGCGGCGAAGGCGGGGGAGACGGCCGGGCTGACGCTCCTGGCGGACGTGGGCCACTTCCCGCTGATCGACCCGGCGGCGGACGCCTGCGCGGTCGTGGCGGAGGAGATCGCCCAACTCGCCTGGTGACACACCCGCTTCCCCCGTAGGGGCCGGCCCGGGTCATACCCGTAGTACCTGAGAGCTACGGCGCGGAACAGCTCCCCGGCGGGACGCCGACGACGGTCCCGACCTCCTAACTTCCTTGTCGGACAAGCCCGATGGCCGGGCCCCGAAAGGAAGCCACCCATGGGGCAACCCCGCACCGACGTCCCGCACCTGCCGGTCCCCGGTCCCGCCGACGCCCCACGGCCGCAGCGACCGGCCCGGCGCCCGACAGCACGGCGCGCCGGGCGTCGTCTCCTGCTCCCCCTGCTGCTCACCGCCGGGCTCGTCGTCCCCCTCGCCGGGGCGGCCCGGCCGGGGATCCCCGCCCCGGCACCCGCTGCCCTCGGCCGCCTCACACCGGCCGCCCTTCCGTCCGCGTACGAGGCGAACCGGGCCGACGCCGCCGAGGCGGCCCGGATGGCCGCCGCGCACGGGGACGCGCACCGGGCCGGCGCCGACCGGGCCCTGGCGGCGCGCTCCCGCCGGCTCCTCTCCTTCGACGGCCGCGGTCCCGGCCTGGCCACGGAGGTCCTCGGCGACCTGGCGCACGCCGACCGGGTGGCGGTCCTGGTGCCCGGCTCGGACACCTCCCTGGACACCTACGCCCGCTTCCACCGGGCCGCGGCGGCCCTGTACGGGGACCTCGGGCACCGCGCCCCCGCCGGCACCCGCGCCGCCGTCGTCGCCTGGCTCGGCTACCGCACGCCGGAGACGGTCAGCACCGCGGTGGCGACCCCGGCCCGCGCCGGACAGGCGGCGCCCCGGCTGCGCGCGCTCGTACGACAGCTGCACACGCTCGCCCCCGCCCGGGCCCGCGTCTCCCTCCTCTGCCACTCCTACGGCTCGGTGGTCTGCGCCCGCGCCGCCGCGGGCCTGGACGTCGACGACATCGCCCTCGTCGGCAGCCCCGGCACCGGCGCCGACACGGTCGCCGGCCTGCACACCTCCGCCCGCGTCTGGGCGGCCCGCGGCAGCCGCGACTGGGTGGCGCACGTCCCGCACGTCCGCGCCGACCTCCTGTTCACCACCATCGGCTTCGGCCCCGACCCGGTCTCCCGCGCCTTCGGCGCCCGGGTCTTCGACGCCGCCCGCGCCGACCACAGCGGCTACTTCCGCCCGGGCTCGGCCGCCCTCGCCAACCTGGCCCGGATCACCCTCGGCAGGGCACCGGAGGTGTCCCGTGGCTGAGCCGTCCCCGAGCGCCCGTGCCCCGCGTCGCGCACCGCACGCGATCCGCCGGGCCGCCCGGCGCGTGGACGCGGCCACCCCCGCCTCCCGCGACCGGGCGGTGGACGCCCTGCGGGCCCTCGCCATCCTCGGTGTCGTCCTCGGCCACTGGCTGGTCACCGCCCTGGTCCCGGAGGACGGCGCACTGCACACGGCGAGCCCGTTGCAGCACCTGCCGGGGCTGGCCCCGGTGTCCTGGGTGTTCCAGACGCTGGCCGTGTTCTTCCTGGTCGGCGGCCATGTGGCGACCCGCGGCCACGCCTCGGCCCGCGCCCGTGGCGTGCCGTACGGCGCCTGGCTGCGCGCCCGTCTGGGCCGCCTGCTCCGGCCGGCCGCCGCCCTGCTCGGCCTGTGGACGGTGGCGGCCACGGCCCTGCTGCTGTCCGGCACCTCCCTCCTCACCGTCCACACGCTGGTGAAACTCGCCCTGTCCCCCCTGTGGTTCCTGCTGGTCTTCGCCGCCCTGACGGCCGCGACCCCGCTGGTCGCCCGCCTCCACCCGCTGTGGCCGCTGGCCGTGGTCCTGCACGTCGACATCCTCCGCTTCGGGCTGCACCTCGGCCCGTCCTGGCTGGGCTGGGTGAACGTGGCGGCGGGCTGGCTGGTCCCGTACACCCTGGGCGCGGCCTGGGCCCGCGGCGAGCTGGAGAGCCGCCGCGCCGCCCTGGCCCTGCTGGCGGGCGGTACGGCGGCCACGGTCGCGCTCGTGGTGTGGGCGGGCTATCCCGCGTCCATGGTCGGCGTGCCGGGTGCTGCGGTCTCCAACCTCGACCCGCCGACGCTGGCGGCCGTCACCTTCGGCGTGGCCCAGTGCGGCCTGGCCCTGCTGCTGCGCGACCGGCTGCGCTCCGCGATGCGCCGGCCGGTCGCGTGGGCGGCGGTGGCCCTGGTCAACCTGTCCGCGATGACGGTCTTCCTGTGGCACCAGACGGCGCTGATGGTGACGACGGTCACCGCGCTCCAGGCCGGCCGCCTGCCCGGTCTGCACACGCTGCCCGACGGGCCGGCCTGGGTGGCGGCCCGCCTCCTGTGGCTCCCGGTCTTCGCCCTGGTCCTGTTCCTGTGCCGGGCCGCGTTCCGCTCCCTGGAGGAAGGGACCCGCCGTCCCCGCCCGCGGCCGGGCACACCGGCCGGGCGGGCCCGCCCGCGGGTGGTGCGGGTGCGCCGGGACCCGGACCGGGGGGCCACGGGGGTGGTGCGCCGTGTCTAAGGTGGGGCGCGTGACGGGAACGGGGGGCCGCCGGGTGTTCGTGGTGCTCACGGGCTGGATCCGGCGCTGGCTGCGGGTCCTGCGCGACGACCTGTGGACCGTACGGCCCGATCCGCTGCCCGCCTCCGTGTGGCTGCGCTGGCTGCCGCACGGCGTGCTGTGCCTGGCCGCGTTCGGGGTGACGTTCGGCGGCGTGGCACAGCTCGGCAGCGACGGGAACCTGGCTCCCTGGCCGGCCTTCGTGATCGGTCTCGCGTCGGGCGGCCCGGTCGTCCTCGCACTGTGGCGGCCCGTCGCGGGCTGGTGGCTGTCCCTGGCCGGGACGCTGGTGGGAGCGGTCGAGGTCCACGGGCGGCTGGGCAGCGTGTCCGGGCCGGCGTTCACCTGGCCCTGGACCGTGGCCGGCATCATCGCCCACCTCCTCGTCCTGCTGCTGCTCGCCCTGCGGGTGCGCACCGGGGCGGCGGTCGGGGCGCTGGCCCTGACCGCGCTGCTCACCTACCTCCTGGAGGCCGGGTGGGGCGGGGCGCACCACGAGCCCACCGGGGTCGTCGCGGTGGTGCTGTCCACGGTCGTCGTGGTGCTCGGCAGCGCCCTGCGCGGCCGTCGGGAGGCACGCGCCCAGCTCGTCGAGCAGACCACCCTCACCGCCGAGGAACGGGCCCGCCGCACCCTGCTGGAGGAGCGCAACCGCATCGCGCGGGAGCTGCACGACGTGGTCGCCCACCACATGTCGGTCATCTCCATCCAGGCGCAGGTGGCCCCGCACCTCGTCGAGCAGCCGTCGCGGGAGCTGGTCGAGAACCTCGCGGGCATCCGGCAGAACGCGCTGGAGGCGCTCACCGAGCTGCGCCGGGTGCTCGGTGTGCTGCGTTCGGAGAACCCCGAGGACCCGTACGGGCTGGGACATCCCGGCACCGGGGCGGCGCCCCACGCCCCGCAGCCCACGCTCGACCGGCTCGACGCGCTGATCGAGAACACCCGCGCGGCGGGCCTGGACGTGACCGGCGAGGTGACGGGCAAGGCCCGGCCCTACGCTCCCGGGGTGGAGCTGTCGGCGTACCGGATCGTGCAGGAGGCGCTGAGCAACGCCCTGCGGCACGCCCCCGGGTCCCGGGTGCGGGTGGAGGTCGCGCACCTCCGGAGCGGTGTGCGCCTGGACGTGACCAACTCCCGGCCGCGGCACCCCGGCCCGCCCTCCGCGGGCGCCGGGCACGGGCTGCTCGGCATGCGCGAGCGGGCGGCGATGCTCGGCGGCACCGTCACGGCGGCCGGGACCCCGGCCGGCGGTTTCACCGTGGCGGCCTTCCTCCCCCGGGACGGCACGCCGTCCGCGCTCCCGCCCGGCCCGGCCCCGCCCCCGACCCCGTCAGGAGAACCGATCGCATGACGAGCGGCACCAGCGGCACCATTCGCGTACTCGTCGCCGACGACCAGCAGATGGTCCGGCAGGGCTTCACCGTGCTGCTCGACACCCAGCCGGACATCGACGTGGTCGGACAGGCGGTGGACGGCCGGGACGCGATCGCCAGGGTCGCCGAACTGTCCCCGGACGTCGTCCTGATGGACATCCGCATGCCCGAACTGGGCGGCATCGAGGCGACCCGCCGTGTCACCGCGGACCACCCGGGCATCAGGGTCCTGATGCTGACCACCTTCGACCTGGACGAGTACGTGTACGAGGCGCTGCGCGCGGGGGCCTCCGGGTTCCTGCTCAAGGACGCCTCCGCCGACCAGCTCGCCGAGGCGGTCCGGGTCGTGGCGGCCGGCGACGCGCTGCTGGCCCCCGGCATCACGCGCCGGCTGATAGCGGAGTTCTCCCGGCTGGACGGCTCCCCGCGGCTCCCGCTCCGGCAACGCGTGGGCGAACTGACCGAGCGGGAGACGGAGGTGCTGGCGCTGATCGCCCAGGGCCTGTCGAACGCGGAGATCGCCGGACGGCTGGTCGTGGCCGAGCAGACCGTGAAGACACATGTGGGCCGGATCCTGCTGAAACTGGGCCTCAGGGACCGCACCCAGGCAGCGGTCTTCGCCTACGAATCCGGCCTGGTCCGCCCCTCCACCCACTGACCCGCGCCCCCCACCCTCCGTAGTACTTCCGGCGGACGCCGAACGCCCGTCTCACTGCTGACGACCGCGGTCCCGCCTGCGCCTACCGTTCTGTTCGTGACCGAGACGACGCACACACAGCCGATGAGGCCGTCCGTGTCCGGCAGGCCCCGCAGTCCGGAGTTCCGGCTGGCCGTGGATGCTCTGCGCGGGCTGTGGCAGGACCTGTTCCACGACGCCTTCGCCTACCGTCCGCTGGCCCCCGCGGCCGGGGGCGGCCCGCTGACCCGCCGTCTGTCGGGCCGGCCCCGGGCGTACGCGGTCTGGACACCGCACGCGCTGGTGGTGGCCGGCGCGCTGGTGGCGCTGCTCGTCGGAACGGTGAACACGGCCGTGGGCGGGCCCTCCGTCTTCGGTGGACTGCTCGCCGCGGCCCCGGTCCTGCTGACGCTGGTGCGCCCGGTCGGCGCGTTCTGGGTGTCGCTCCTGGCGACCGGCGTGGCCGACGTCGTCGGCAGCAGCCGCTGGGGCAGCTGGCCGTGGCTGCCGGGCAGCTTCCTGTCCCATCTGCTGGTGCTCACGATCGTGGCGGCCCGCACCCGCCCGCGCACGGCGGCCTGGATGTGGGCGCTGACCGGCCTGTACGGGGTGTGGACCGACGGACTCTTCGGCTGGGAGCACGACGGCACCGACGTGGGCCCGATGCTGGTCCTCTCCGCGCTGGCCCTGCTGGTCGTCGCCGTCCGGCACATCCGCCGGCAGGCGCAGCGGGAGGTGTCCGCGCAGCGGACGGTCACCGCGGTGGAGCGTTCACGGCGCACACTGCTGGAGGAGCGCACGACCATCGCCCGCGAGCTGCACGACGTGGTCGCCCATCACATGTCGGTGGTGGCCATCCAGGCGGAGGCCGCGCCCTACCGGGTGGAGAATCCGCCGCCGGAGCTGGAGAAGGCCTTCGTCACCATCCGGGAGAACGCGGTGGCGGCCCTGACCGAGCTGCGCCGCGTGCTGGGCGTCGTACGCGCGGAGGACTACGAGGCGCCGGACGCCCCGCAGCCCACCCTCGCCGACCTGGACGGGCTGCTCGCCAACGTGCGGGCGGCCGGCCCGGACGTGAGCAGGACGGTGACCGGCGCGGTGCGGGAACTGCCGCAGGGCGTGGAGCTGTCGGCGTACCGGATCGTGCAGGAGGCGCTGAGCAACACGCTGCGGCACGCGCCGGGCGCGGACGCGCGGGTCGAGATTGCGTACGTCCTCGGCGGCCTGGGCCTGCGCGTCGTCAACGACCCGCCGCCCGCCCCGCACCTGGTCAAGCCCTCGCCCGGCGCCGGGCACGGCATCACGGGCATGCGGGAGCGCGTCGCCATGCTGAACGGCGAGATGACGGCGGGCCCGACGGACGGCGGAGGGTACGAGGTGACGGTGTTCCTGCCGGTGCCGGCCGCCGTGCACGAGGACGAGGCATGACCATTCGCGTGCTGATCGCCGACGACCAGATGATGGTGCGCGAGGGCTTCTCGGTCCTGCTGAACGCGATGCCGGACATCGAGGTCGTCGGCGAGGCCGTCAACGGCCGGGAGGCGGTCGGCCAGGTGCGGCGGCTCGCCCCGGACGTGGTGCTGATGGACATCCGCATGCCGGAGCTGAACGGCATCGAGGCGACCCGCGAGATCGTGGCCGCGGACGCGGCGGCGAAGGTCCTGGTGCTGACCACGTTCGACCTCGACGAGTACGTGTACCAGGCGCTGCGGGCCGGGGCCTCCGGCTTCCTGCTGAAGGACGCCTCGGCCCGGCAGCTGGCCGACGGCGTCCGGGTGGTGGCGTCCGGCGAGGCCCTCCTCGCGCCCACGGTCACCCGACGGCTGATCACCGAGTTCTCCCGGCTGTCCGAGGCACCGCGCCTGATGCCGGCGGCGCAGGCGGCGTTCGGAGAGCTGACGGAACGCGAGACGGAGGTGCTGGTCCTGATCGCCCAGGGCCTGTCCAACGCGGAGATCGCCGGGCGGCTGGTCGTGGCGGAGTCGACGATCAAGACCCATGTGAGCCGCGTCCTGGTCAAACTGGGCCTGAGGGACCGCACCCAGGCGGCGGTGTTCGCCTACGAGGCGCGGCTGGTGACGCCCGGCTGACGCGGCCGCGATCCCGCGCCCGGCCGGAGAACGGCACCCTGGCCGGACGCGGTGCCACACGTTAGCGTCCCCGCATGGCAGGCCTCACCGATCTCGCTTTCGACCCCTGGGACCCGGCGTTCGTCGCGGACCCGTACCCGGCCTACGCGCAGATGCGGGCGCGCGGCCGGGTGATCCGGTACGAGCCGACCGACCAGTGGCTCGTCCCGCACCACGCGGACGTCTCGGCGCTGCTGCGCGACCGCCGCCTCGGCCGCACCTACCGGCACCGTTTCTCGCACGAGGAGTTCGGCCGGAGCGCGCCCCCGCCGGAGCACGAGCCGTTCCACACCCTCAACGACCACGGGATGCTCGACCTGGAGCCGCCGGACCACACCCGGATCAGGCGTCTGGTGTCGAAGGCGTTCACCCCGCGCACGGTGGAGCGGCTCAAGCCGTACGTGCGCCGGCTGGCGGACGACCTGGTCGCCGGGCTCGTCCGGGAGGGCGGCGGCGATCTGCTGACGGACGTGGCGGAACCACTGCCGGTCGCGGTGATCGCCGAGATGCTGGGCATCCCGGAGGCGGACCGGGCGCAGCTGCGCCCCTGGTCGGCGGCCATCTGCGGGATGTACGAGCTGAACCCGCCGGGGGAGACGGCGGCCCGGGCGGTACGGGCGTCGGTGGAGTTCTCCGACTACCTGCGGGAACTGATCGCGGCCCGCCGCGACAGGCCGGGGGAGGACCTGGTCTCCGGGCTGATCGCGGCCCACGACGAGGGCGACCGCCTCACCGAACAGGAGATGATCTCCACCGCCGTCCTGCTGCTCAACGCCGGCCACGAGGCCACGGTCAACGCCACGGTGAACGGCTGGTGGGCCCTGTTCCGCGACCCCGGCCGGCTGGCGGACCTGCGCGCCGACCACCGTCTGGTCCCCGCCGCGGTCGAGGAGCTGCTGCGCTACGACACCCCGCTCCAGCTCTTCGAACGCTGGGTCCTGGACGACATCGAGATCGACGGCACCACGATCCCCCGGGGCTCGGAGATCGCCCTGCTCTTCGGCTCCGCCAACCATGACCCGGCCGTCTTCGCCGACCCCGGCCGCCTGGACCTCACCCGCGCGGACAACCCGCACGTCTCCTTCAGCGCCGGCATCCACTACTGCATCGGCGCCCCGCTGGCCCGCATCGAGCTGGCCGCGTCCCTGTCGGCGCTGCTCCGGCAGGCCCCCACGCTGGCCCTGGCGGCGGAACCGGAACGCAAGCCGGGCTTCGTGATCCGGGGCCTGCGGGGGCTGAGCGTGGAGATCGGCTGACCGCGCCGGCGCGACGCGGCACACCGGGGCGGGACGGGGCCGGCGCGGGTCAGAGGTCCGTCATCGCCGCCGGACCCCCGGTGACGGCGCGGCGGGGCAGCACCAGCCCCCACGCCCCCTCCTCCACCCGCCACGTCCGCCGCCGTACCGGCCCCGCCACCGCCGTGTCCGCCCGGTAGCGGAAGTCCGCCCCGGTGACCGTCACCGTGTGGCCGGAGGTCAGCAGCGGGGTCGCCGCCGCGCCCACCGACAGCGGGCGGACCTCCACCTCCGCCATCCCGCGGGAGCCGGGGGTCACCGAGACCGTCTCCACCGGCTGGTCCAGGTCCACGAGCGTCGCGCCGTCGACCTCCACCCTCAGCCGGGTGGGCCCCGGGGAGGGCACGGCGGGGAGCCGGAGCGGACGCGTGGCCAGGGGACGGACCAGGGAGCGGTACCAGGGCCGGCCCAGCAGGACGTGCACCGGCTGGGCGGCGGCCACCCGCACCGGCGCCGAAGGGATGCCCAGCGTGCCCAGCACCACCCCGTCGCTGTCGTCCACCAGCAGGTCCAGCCGCCGCTCCGCGCCGTCCAGCACGGCCCGCGCCGCCGCCACCGTCCCGGCGGGCACCCCGAGGGACTCGGCGAGCGCGCTGTCCCCCACCGGCACCACCGACAGCGCACACCCGGCCAGCTCCCGGTGCCGGTGCAGCAGGGTGACGGTGCGCACCAGAGCCCGGCCGTCACCGATCACGACCGGCCGCCGGGACCCCCTTCGGCCCAGTGCGCGGGCGAATTCCTCCGGCCCCTCCGGTAGACACACCTTGGCCGCCGCACCCGCGCTGAGCACGTCTTTCGCGATCCGCACGGACTCTCCGTCCGTCTGCCGTGCCGCCGGATCGATGATCACCAGCAGCTGATCGGACGTCGCGAAAGTCGCCACCTCGGTCCTGCCTCGCTTCCTCGGGTAGCATCTTTGTGCAAGAGCCCCTTGCGCTATTGCGCCAGGGGCTTCGTCTATTCCGGGGCATCCGGTCCGACGGTCGGCGACCAACGGCGGTCGCTGTGGCACGCGGCGGTGAACCTTACGCCCACGCCCCCGACCTTGGACATGCCCCGCCCGGAAGGGGTGTACGCGCGTGCCCGCACTTGTGCTGCTCGGTGCTCAGTGGGGTGACGAAGGCAAGGGAAAGGCGACGGACCTGCTCGGTGGCTCCGTCGACTATGTGGTGCGATACCAGGGTGGCAACAACGCCGGCCACACGGTGGTCGTCGGCGACCAGAAGTACGCACTCCACCTCCTTCCTTCCGGAATCCTGTCGCCCGGCTGTACGCCGGTCATCGGCAACGGTGTCGTCGTCGACCCGTCGGTGCTGCTCTCCGAGCTGAGCGGTCTGAACGAGCGTGGCGTTGACACGTCCAAGCTCCTGATCAGCGGTAACGCGCACATCATCACGCCGTACAACGTGACCGTCGACAAGGTGACGGAACGCTTCCTCGGCAAGCGCAAGATCGGTACCACCGGCCGCGGTATCGGCCCGACCTACGCCGACAAGATCAACCGCGTGGGCATCCGGGTCCAGGACCTGTACGACGAGTCGATCCTCACCCAGAAGGTGGAGGCGGCCCTCGACGCCAAGAACCAGATCCTCACCAAGCTCTACAACCGGCGGGCCATCGCCGTCGACCAGGTCGTCGAGGAGCTGCTGACGTACGCGGAGAAGCTCGCGCCGTACGTCGCCGACACCGTCCTGGTGCTGAACCAGGCGCTGGAGGACGACAAGGTCGTCCTGTTCGAGGGCGGCCAGGGCACCCTCCTGGACATCGACCACGGCACGTACCCCTTCGTCACCTCCTCCAACCCGACCGCGGGCGGCGCCTGCACCGGCGCCGGCGTGGGCCCGACGAAGATCAGCCGCGTGATCGGCATCCTCAAGGCCTACACGACCCGTGTCGGCGCCGGCCCGTTCCCGACGGAGCTGCTCGACGCGGACGGCGAGGCGCTGCGCCGCATCGGCGGCGAGCGGGGCGTCACCACCGGCCGTGACCGCCGCTGCGGCTGGTTCGACGCGGTCATCGCCCGTTACGCGACCCGCGTCAACGGCCTGACCGACTTCTTCCTCACCAAGCTGGACGTCCTGACCGGCTGGGAGCAGATCCCGGTCTGTGTGGCGTACGAGATCGACGGCAAGCGCGTCGAGGAACTCCCGTACTCCCAGAGCGACTTCCACCACGCGAAGCCGGTCTACGAGACCCTGCCGGGCTGGTCCGAGGACATCACCGGGGCGAAGTCCTTCTCCGACCTGCCCAAGAACGCCCAGAACTACGTCAAGGCCCTGGAGGAGATGTCCGGCGCCCCGATCTCCGCGATCGGCGTGGGCCCGGGCCGCGACGAGACGATCGAGATCAACTCGTTCCTCTAGCCGCCTCGCGGCAGCGCCCGCCGTCGTGCCCCCGGGCACGGCGGCGGGCGCCGCTGTGTGGTGAACGGTGCACAATCGAGGTATGGGCGTCCACCGGAACGCGCGATGCCGGGGCCCGTACGGCGGTGAGGGCCACCAGGCCGGCGGCACGGACTGCTCCGACCCCGCCGTCTTCGAGATCACCCGCCACGACCGGCCGCCCCTGTGGGTGTGCCCGGTGCACCTCGGTCCTTCGCTGCTGATGGCGAGCGGGGTGCTGTGGCCCCCGGTGATCCACCTCATCGGCCGCGTGCCCGGCCTGCCACCGTGACGGCCCGCCGCGGTGGTGGCGTGCCTCAACTGAACACGATCATCGAGCCCTGCGCCAGGGAGCGGGTCGCCGCCGCGTGCAGGCCCAGCCAGACGTGGCGCTCGCGGGCGAAGGGGCTGGGGTCGTAGGGGGCGGGGACGGCCGGCTCCTCCAGTTCCGTCGGACCGGCCGGCGGGGTGGGCGGCGCCGGGGGGTTCGCCGGGTCGATGCCGATGACCTGGGCGACGTGCTGGAGTTCGCGCAGCAGGGTCTGGGAGCTGCCCAGCGGGCCGCCGCCCGCGAGGAGTTCCTCGTTGGACAGCGGGTGCGGGAAGTCCACGGGGACGTAGGCGCCCGCGTGGTCGTAGTGCCAGACCAGGTGCGACTGCTGCGCGGTCGTCTCGAACATCTCCAGCAACTGCTCGTAGTCCCCGCCCAGTTCGTCCACCGGGGTCACCGGCAGGCCGCAGACCTGGAGCAGGTGGGCGCGGCGCAGGAAGTGCAGGGCGTCGTAGTCGAATCCGGCGACCGGGGCGACGTCACCGGACAGACCCGGCATGTACTGGTACACCGGCACCGGCGGCAGCCCGGAATCGGCCAACGCCTTGTTGTACTGCGCGAGTTCCTCGGCGAAGGGGTTGTCCGGGGTGTGGCACAACACGTCCACGAGCGGTACCAGCCACAGGTCACAGGCCAAAAGAGGCTCCTCGCATCGGCAGGCGCGGGGTCACGCACGACAGCAGGTGGTCAGGGCAGGGTAGTGCGTCGGGCCCGGAGGCGGTCTCCCCCAGGGGCCGTACCGGTCACCTACCCGTTGGTCAGGCGTTCCAGCAGTGCCAGCGCGTGGGCGTTGGAGGCGGCCACGATCGCGCGGGCGGCCCGGGCCTCGCGGCGGGCCAGGGCGTCGACCAGCTCGGTGTGCCCGGCCCAGAGCCGGCCGCGCAGGTCGGGCAGGCGGAGCAGGTGCTGCACCGCGCAGACCCAGGACTGCACCCGCAGGCGGTGCAGGAAGTCACCGAGGTAGGCGTTGCCGAACAGGGCGCTCAGCTCGCGCCAGAACCGCAGGTCGTAGCCGACCAGGACCGTGAGGTCCCCGGCCGCCGCGGCCCGCTGGGCCTCCTCGCCGCGGCGGCGCACGGTGGCCAGGGCGGCGGCCGTGCGCGGGTCGTCCGGCGGGGTGCGGAAGGCGGGGTGGTCCGCGACGAGGGCCTGGAACATGCCGTCGGTGACCAGGCTGCGGGCCTCGATCATGTGCCGGTGGTCGGCGAGCGAGTACTCGGGCACGCGGAAACCGCGGTGCTGGTCGGCCTCCAGGATGCCCTGCGCGGACAGGTCGACCAGCGCCTCGCGGACGGGGGTGGCGGAGACGCCGTACTGGTCGGCGATCTCCTTGACGGTGAACGCCCGGCCCGGGCGCAGCCGCCCCGCCAGCACCTCGTCCCGGAGCGCGTCCGCGATCTGCTGGCGCAGGGTGCTGCGCGTCACGGCGCCGGTACCGGGCATGCTCCGTGCCTCTCCTCACAGGTCCGGGGTTGACGTACTCGTACACAGGCGCGATCAACGCGCCTATGTATCACTTACGAGCACGTCACCTTACGCGTTCGGACCGGCCCGGCGGCAGCCTCGGTTCTGGCGCCGCGGCGTCACACGGTGTACTCGTCGGCGACGGCCAGCGCGGCGTCGAGCGCGGCCAGGCCCTCCTTCAGCTCCGCCTCGGTCACGGTGCAGGGCGGTACGACGTGCGTGCGGTTCATGTTCACGAACGGCCACAGGCCGTGCCGCTTGGCGGCGGCCGCGAACGCGGCCATCGGGGCGTTGGCCTCGCCGGCCGCGTTGTACGGCACCAGCGGCTCGCGGGTCTCCCGGTCCCGCACCAGCTCCAGCGCCCAGAACATGCCGACGCCGCGCACCTCGCCGACGCTCGGGTGCCGGTCCGCCAGCGCGGCGAGGGCCGGGCCGACGACCGTCTCGCCGAGGTGCCGGGCGTTGTCGACCACGCCCTCCCGCGCCATCACGCCGATCGTGGCGACGGCGGCGGCGCAGGCCAGCGGGTGACCGGAGTAGGTGAGGCCGCCGGGGTAGGGGCGCTTGCCGAAGGTCTCGGCGATCCGCGCCGAGATGGCCACCCCGCCGAGCGGGACGTAACCGGAGTTCACCCCCTTGGCGAAGGTCATCAGGTCGGGTACGACACCGGCCAGGTCGGCCCCGAACCACTCGCCGGTCCGGCCGAACCCGGACATGACCTCGTCCAGGACGAAGACGATCCCGTACGTGTCGCACAGCTCGCGGACACCGGCCAGGTAGCCGGGCGGCGGGACCATGATCCCGGCGGTGCCGGGGACGCTCTCCAGGACGATCGCGGCGATGGAGGCCGGCCCCTCGAAGGCGATCGTCGTCTCCAGGTGCTCCAGCGCCCGCGCGCACTCCTGCTCCTCGGTCTCCGCGTAGAAGCGGGAGCGGTAGAGGAACGGCGCCCAGAAGTGGACGACGCCGGCGCTGCCGCTGTCGGAGGCCCAGCGGCGCGGGTCACCGGTGAGGTTGACGGCCTGCTGGGTGCCGCCGTGGTACGAGCGGTAGGCGGAGAGCACCTTCGGGCGGCCCGTGTGCAGCCGGGCCATGCGCACCGCGTGCTCGACGGCGTCCGCGCCGCCGTTGGTGAAGAAGATCTTGTCCAGATCGCCGGGGGTCCGCTCGGCGATCAGCCGGGCCGCCTCCGAGCGGGCCTCGACGGCGAACGCGGGCGCGAAGGTCGTCATCCTCGCGGCCTGCTCCTGGATCGCCGCGACGACCTCGGGGTGCTGGTAGCCGATGTTGGTGAAGACGAGTCCGCTGGTGAAGTCCAGGTAGCGCGTGCCGTCGTAGTCCCAGAAGTACGACCCCTCGGCGCCGGCGACGGCGAGCGGGTCGATGAGGTCCTGGGCGGACCAGGAGTGGAAGACGTGCGCGCGGTCCGCGGCCTTCACTGCGGCGCCGGCGTCGGGGCGGGGCTGAGGGGTCATGGGGGCGAGGGTAAATGTCCGCGATGCGGAAGGGGTATCGGCGTCCTGTTCCGTGGACAGGGGCAATTCGCGACAAGGTGTCGACAGGCCGTCGGCGCACCGGGCCGGTGGCGGGGCCGCGGACGGCCCCGGCGAGCCTGTTACGCAACCGTAGACAGCGGCCCGCGCCCGCCGCCGCGCCCCCGCACTATTCTCGGTCCGTTGCGACCTATGGGGGGAAGGGCGGCACGGGGATGGACAAGCTGGGACCGGGGGACCCCCAGGGGATCGGGTCCTACCGGCTGCTGGCGCGGCTCGGCGCGGGCGGCATGGGGCACGTGTATCTGGCCCGGTCGGAACGGGGACGTACCGTCGCCGTGAAACTCGTCCGTGCGGAACTGGCCGAGCAGGAGGAGTTCCGGGCGCGGTTCCGGCAGGAGGTGCGGGCCGCGCGGCGGGTCGGCGGGTACTGGACCGCGCCCGTGCTGGACGCGGACACCGAGGCGCCCGTGCCGTGGGTGGCGACCGGATACGTGGCCGGGCCGAGCCTCCAGCAGGTCGTCGGGCACGACCACGGGGCGCTGCCCGAGCGGTCGGTGCGGATCCTGGCGGCGGGGCTCGCGCACGCGCTGAAGGACATCCACGCGGCGGGGATCGTGCACCGGGACCTGAAGCCGTCGAACGTGCTCGTGACCATCGACGGGCCACGCGTGATCGACTTCGGTATCGCGCGGGCCCTGGAGACGGCCACCGCCGCGGGGGAGGGGCTCACCCGGACCGGGTCGCTCGTCGGATCGCCCGGGTTCATGGCGCCCGAGCAGGTGCGCGGGGACCGGATCACGCCGGCGTGCGACGTGTTCTGCCTCGGCTCCGTGCTGGTCCACGCGGCGACCGGGACGCTGCCCTTCGGGAGCGCCGACAGCGGGGTGCACGCGCTGATGTTCCGGATCGCCCAGGAGGAGCCGGACCTGACGGGGGTGCCCGAGGGGATCGCCGACCTGGTGAGGGACTGCCTGCGCAAGGAACCGGGGGCCCGGCCCTCGCTCGACGCGATCCTGGAGCGGACCGGGGCGCAGGACACGGTGGCCGACGGGCGGGCCCGGGACCCCTGGCTGCCCGGTTCGCTGGTCGCGCAGCTGGGCCGGCACGCCGTGCGGCTGCTGGAGGTGGAGAGCCCGGAAGGCGGCCCGGGGCGGTCGTCGTCCGGCACGGGTGAGGATGCCGCGGGTGCGGATGCGGGTGCCGTGGGGACGGAGGCGTCGGCGGACGGTTTCCCGCTCGCACCGCCCCTGCGGGCAGCGGGCACGTCCGGCGCCGCGACGGGGGCGTCCGATGGGAGTGCCGATGAGGGCCGGGCGCCCTCCGTGGGTGCCGGTGCGTCGCCCGAGCACGCCGCCGTGTCCGACGGGGTGCCGGCTCCGCCCGGCGGCCCGATGTCCGCCGGGGGCGCCGGGCATCCGCCCGCCGCCGTCCCCGCCCCGGCGCCGCCGCCCGGCACGCCGCCGGCGCCGCCCGGCTTCGGAGCCGTACCCGGCGGCGCGTACGGGCCCGCGCACGCGCAGCAGTACTCCCAGCAGTACCCGCAGCAGCATCCGCAGCAGCACCCCGGGCCCGCCGCCTACGGGTATCCGCGGCAGCCCGGCGCCGGGGCCTGGGGCGGGGCGCCGCAGCCGTACAACCCGTACGCCGACGGGCTCGGCCGCACCCCGTCGTACGGGCCGACGACCGTCGGGGTGCCGGGGGAGACGGAGCGGCGCAACGGACGGTCCACCGCGCTGCTCGTCGTGGTCGCCCTGGTCGTCGCGCTGGGCGCGGGCGGCACGGTGTACGCGCTGATGAAGAACGGCAGCGGCGTCGACGACAAGGGCGGCGGCACGGTCAGCCCCGTCCCCACCCTCACCTCCGCGCCCCCGGCCACCTCCGGGACGCCCGCACCGGCCACCTCGGCGCCGTCGCCGTCCGCCTCCGCGGCGGGCGCGGTCCCGGACGCCTACCTGGGCTCCTGGCGGACCACCATCGACAACGCCGACGGCTCCCACACCCGCGAACTCACCCTCCGGCAGGGCGGAGTCGGCGACACCGTGCTGACGCTGGTCGCGGACGGGCCCACCGAGGGCGGTGGGACCTACCACTGCGTCTTCCAGGGCACGCTCGCCGCCGAGCCCGGTACCGGCGGGCCGCTGGAGATCGGGCCCTCCACCGTCACCAGCGGTGCGCCCGCCTCCTCCTGCTCGCCCGGTGAGGCCACCGAGGTCACCCTGCTGCCGGACGGCCGCCTGAAGCGGTCGAAGGCGAACGGCGGGGAAAGCCTGACGTACCGCAAGGAGTGACGGGGTGAGCGGAGTGCCTAGCGCGGCTCGGGCGGGCGCTGTCTGGGCATGTTGGGCCGGCTCCCGTTCGCCGGCGGCAGGGGGAAGCGGCTGCCGGACCCCCCGGTCTCCTGCCGCGGCACCGACGTCACCGCCGTCTGGATCCCCAGCGGCACCGCACCCGTCCGGAACTCCACCATCCAGTCGGTCGTCTCCGTGCGCATCAGCTCGGTGACGTCCTCGGAGAACCGCCGCAGCACCGACAGGCACCGCTCGGCCGCCTCGCTCGCCGTCCCCTCCGCCGGCCCCAGCACCTCCCGCACGCACTCCGACGCCCAGTCGAACTGGAGCGCCTGGAGCCGCCGCTGCACCGCCTGTGCCGTCGCCACGTCTCTCATCCAGCCGGAGGTGACCCCGAAGAACCGGTCGGCGCCGGCGCAGGACGCCGCGAGCAGCAGGGCCAGACAGCCCCAGGGGGCGATCCCGCCGGCCACCCCGGTGAGGTCCAGCAGGGGCAGCGCCGCCCCCACCACGGTTCCGGCCGCCGTGCCCGCCCGCAGCACCCGCGCCCCGAGTCGCTTGCGGACCCGGTCCCGCAGATACCACGCGGCCGTCTCCAGCGCCCGGCCCTCCACCCACCGGTACAGCTCGTCCAGCCGTTCGGCGGGTTCCGCCCAGTCGCCGAGCGGGAAGGCCCACCCGGCCAGGTCGCCCGGCCGCAGCCCGGCCGCGCCCTCGCCCCGCCCGTCCTGAGGCGGACCCTCGGGCTGCATCTCCGGCTGACCCACCCGGCACTCCCTACTGATCACGACCGGTCACATCGCGTGACATGCCCTGCCGACGCGCGGCCCCCTTCCTACCGCCCAATGGGTGGCGGGGAGGGACCTTCCCCGGTTTTTCCGCCCGGAAGTGCGTCTTGATCAGGTAGAGGACTCCCGAAGTTCTCACTCGAAAGAGTGGCGGGGCGATGGCCGCGTGGACCACGTAGGCTCAGTGACGACGGAGAAAAAAGACGTCGAGAAGGACGTCGGAGAAGACGGCGAGGAGCTGATCGTGATCCCCGGTGGCCAGCCCAACATGCAGCAGTTGCTCCAGCAGGCCCAGAAGATGCAGCAGGACCTCCAGCAGGCGCAGGAGGAACTGGCGAACACGGAGGTCGACGGGCAGGCCGGTGGCGGTCTGGTGCGGGCCACCGTGACCGGTTCCGGGGAGCTGCGCGCGCTGCGGATCGACCCGAAGGCGGTGGACCCGGAGGACACCGAGACCCTCGCCGACCTGATCGTGGCGGCCGTGCAGGCGGCCAACGAGAACGCGCAGTCGCTCCAGCAGCAGAAGCTCGGCCCGCTGGCGCAGGGGCTGGGCGGCGGCAGCGGCATCCCGGGCCTGCCGTTCTGACCCCGCCGCCTTCCACGCGAAGGCGGGTGCCGACTACCGTACGTACCGAAAGGTCTCCAGGAAAGGCAGTCCGTTGTACGAAGGCGTGGTCCAGGACCTCATCGACGAACTGGGGCGGCTGCCCGGCGTCGGTCCCAAGAGCGCGCAGCGGATCGCCTTCCACATCCTCCAGGCCGAGCCGGCCGACGTGAAACGGCTCGCGCAGACGCTCCTGGAGGTGAAGGCGAAGGTCCGCTTCTGCGCGACGTGCGGCAACGTGGCGCAGGAGGAGCTGTGCAACATCTGCCGTGACGCGCGCCGCGACCGCACGGTCATCTGCGTGGTGGAGGAGCCGAAGGACGTCGTCGCGATCGAGCGAACCCGCGAGTTCCGGGGCCGCTACCACGTGCTCGGGGGCGCGATCAGCCCGATCGAGGGAGTCGGTCCCGATGACCTGCGTATCCGAGAACTTCTCGCGCGGTTGGCCGACGGGACGGTCACGGAGCTGATCCTGGCCACGGACCCCAATCTGGAGGGCGAGGCCACGGCGACGTATCTTGCCCGCATGATCAAGCCCATGGGCCTCAAGGTCACCCGCCTGGCCAGCGGCCTCCCGGTGGGTGGCGACCTGGAATACGCGGACGAGGTGACCCTCGGCCGCGCCTTCGAGGGGAGACGACTCCTAGATGTCTGACGCCACACTGCACGCCTCGGCGCAGAACCCGGACGACTTCGTGGTCCAGATCGCCGACCAGGTCGAGAGCTTCCTGGTGGCTGTCACGGAGGTGGCGAAGGGCGACGAACCCGGCTCGACGGTGCCCTTCCTCCTCCTCGAGGTCTCCCAGCTCCTCCTGGCCGGCGGCCGGCTGGGCGCCCACGAGGACATCGTCCCCGACGACCGCTACGAGCCCGACCCGGGCCCCGAACCGGACGTGGACGGCATCCGCGAGAACTTCGCCCGCCTCCTGGACCCCGTCGACGTCTACTCCGAGGTCTTCGACCCGTACGAGCCCCGCAAGGCGCCGGTGCCCGGCCGGATCTCCGACGACCTCGCCGACATCATCACCGACCTGCGGCACGGGATGGTCCACTACCGCGCGGGCCGCACCACCGAGGCCCTGTGGTGGTGGCAGTTCTCGTACTTCTCCAACTGGGGACCGATGGCCTCCGCGGTGCTGCGCGCCCTCCAGTCCGTCCTGATCCACGTCCGCCTGAACCAGCCCCTGGAGGAGCTGGACGGCCTCGACACCGACCAGGCGAACATCGGTGACGAGATTCTGGAGCTCGAGGCGGGCCGGGTGATGGCCCAGGAGATCGGCGACCCGCTGGGCATCCGGCCGGCGACGTGACCGTCCGCGCGGTTGTGAGCCAGGGCACGTTCCGAGTGCCGGGCGGCACGCCGGGCAGGCTGCCGTAGCGGGCGTCCGGCGTCTCACCATGCGGGAGAACGGTGGTGGGATACGGACGCTCGTTAAACTGAGCCGACACAAACGAACCGAGCGAGGAGCGCACGTGGGCCTTGTCGTGCAGAAGTACGGAGGCTCCTCCGTAGCCGATGCCGAGGGCATCAAGCGCGTCGCCAAGCGGATCGTGGAAGCGAAGAAGAACGGCAACCAGGTTGTCGTCGTCGTTTCCGCGATGGGCGACACGACGGACGAGCTGATCGATCTCGCCGAGCAGGTGTCTCCGATGCCTGCCGGCCGGGAGTTCGACATGCTGCTGACCGCCGGAGAGCGGATCTCCATGGCCCTGCTGGCGATGGCGATCAAAAACCTGGGCCACGAGGCGCAGTCCTTCACCGGCAGCCAGGCAGGCGTCATCACCGACTCGGTCCACAACAAAGCCCGGATCATCGACGTCACCCCGGGCCGGATCCGCACCGCGCTGGACGAGGGCAACATCGCGATCGTCGCCGGCTTCCAGGGCGTGAGCCAGGACAAGAAGGACATCACCACGCTCGGCCGCGGCGGGTCCGACACGACGGCCGTGGCGCTCGCCGCCGCGCTCGACGCCGAGGTCTGCGAGATCTACACCGACGTCGACGGCGTGTTCACCGCCGACCCGCGCGTGGTGAAGAAGGCGAAGAAGATCGACTGGATCTCCTTCGAGGACATGCTGGAGCTCGCGGCCTCCGGCTCCAAGGTGCTGCTCCACCGCTGTGTGGAGTACGCCCGCCGCTACAACATCCCGATCCACGTACGGTCCAGCTTCAGCGGACTCCAGGGCACGTGGGTCAGCAGTGAGCCGATTGGGGACAAGCAGGTGGAGCAGGCCATCATCTCCGGTGTCGCGCACGACACCTCCGAGGCCAAGATCACGGTCGTCGGTGTGCCGGACAAGCCGGGTGAGGCCGCCGCCATCTTCCGGACCATCGCCGACGCCGCCATCAACCTCGACATGGTCGTGCAGAACGTGTCCGCCGCCTCCACGGGCCTGACGGACATCTCCTTCACGCTGCCCAAGACCGAGGGCCGCAAGGCCATCGACGCGCTGGAGCGCAACCGCTCCGGCATCGGCTTCGACTCGCTGCGCTACGACGACCAGATCGGCAAGATCTCCCTGGTCGGCGCCGGCATGAAGACCAACCCGGGCGTCACCGCCTCCTTCTTCGAGGCACTGAGCAACGCCGGCGTGAACATCGAGCTGATCTCGACCTCCGAGATCCGCATCTCGGTCGTCACCCGCGCCGACGACGTGGCGGAGGCCGTCCGCGCCGTGCACACCGCCTTCGGGCTCGACTCCGACACCGACGAGGCCGTCGTCTACGGAGGCACGGGCCGCTGATGGCGCCGACCGGCAGGCCGACGCTCGCGGTCGTGGGAGCGACCGGGGTCGTCGGCACGGTCATGCTCCAGATCCTGTCCCAGCGGGCGGACATCTGGGGCGAGATCCGGCTGATCGCCTCCCCGCGCTCGGCCGGGCGCAAGCTGGCCGTGCGCGGGGCGGAGACCGAGGTGGTGGCCCTGTCGGAGGACGCCTTCGACGGGGTCGACGTCGCGCTGTTCGACGTCCCCGACGAGGTCGCCGCGGTGTGGGCGCCGGTCGCCGCCGCGCACGGTGCGGTCGTCGTCGACAACTCCGGCGCCTTCCGGATGGACCCGCACGTGCCCCTGGCCGTGCCCGAGGTCAACCCGCACACCGTGCGGTCCCGCCCGCGCGGGATCGTCGCCAACCCCAGCTGCACGACCCTGACGATGATCGTCGCCCTGGGCGCGCTGCACGCCGAGTTCGGGCTGCGCGAGCTGGTGGTGTCGTCGTACCAGGCGGTGAGCGGGGCCGGGCGGGCCGGGGTGGAGACGCTCCGGGCCCAGCTGTCCCTGGTGGCCGGCACCGAACTGGGCACCAAGCCCGGGGACGTACGGCGGGCCGTCGGGGACGGTACCGGGCCGTTCCCGGAGCCGGTCGCGCTCAACGTCGTCCCGTGGGCCGGATCGCTGCGCGAGGACGGCTGGTCGTCGGAGGAGATGAAGATCCGCGACGAGTCCCGCAAGGTCCTCGGACTGCCGCGGCTGCCGGTCGCCGTGACCTGTGTGCGGGTCCCGGTGATCACCACGCACTCGCTGACCGTTCACGCCCGCTTCCAGCGCGAGGTCGGCGTCGACGGCGCCCGCGAGATCCTCGCCACCGCGCCCGGCGTCGTGCTCTGCGACGACCCGGAGGCCGGCGAGTTCCCCACCCCCGCCGACGTGGTGGGCACGGATCCGACCTGGGTCGGCCGGGTACGGCGGGCCCTGGACGACCCGGCCGCGCTCGAACTGTTCGTGTGCGGGGACAACCTGCGCAAGGGCGCCGCGCTGAACGCGGTGCAGATCGCGGAGCTGATCGCGGCGGAGCCGCCCGGCCCCCGTTAGCCGCGCTGCGTAGGATCTGTGAGCGAAGGGTGACCGGGAGCATGGTCTTAACCACTTGAACCCGTCCCTGCTCGCGGCAGAGGATTTGCCTCCCCGCTCCCCGCAACCGTACGGAGGGCGGGGAGCGTCTTTGCGGTCACCCTTGCGGGACCTGGGGGCGTGATGATCCTGGCGTGGGGACGCCGTGATCAGGGCGTGGGGACGCCCGTTCAAATGGGACATAAGGGAAGAGCGGGACGCATGACGGCACTTGAGGCACCGTCGGTTGTCGCACATGTGACGCCCGGCACGTACAACCTCCGAGGGGGGGAACGTGTCCAACTGGCGTGGCAGAGGTACTCGAACTCAGTGTGGCCCGCACCGGCACGGCCCTGCGGCCGCCCCGTGCGGCGCTCAGGCCCCGCACGCCCGGCGGCATGCCGGTGATCGCGCCCATGCCCGCAGCGCGGCCGGCCCGCATACCCAGTCAGCGTGACGCCGCCGAGGAGACCGGGACCGCCCCGGCGACCGCGGCCGCCGGCACGACCGTCGATCACCTCACCGAGACCTACCGGGCGCACTACCGCTCCCTGCTCCGCCTCGCCGCCCTCCTCCTCGACGACACCGCCTCCTGCGAGGACGTCGTCCAGGAGGCCTTCATCCGCGTCCACTCCGCGCGCAAACGCGTCCGTGACCCCGAGAAGACCCTGGCCTACCTGCGCCAGACGGTCGTCAACCTCTCCCGGTCCACGCTGCGCCGGCGCATCCTCGGCCTGAAACTGCTCTCCAAGCCCATGCCCGACATGGCGAGCGCGGAAGAGGGCGCCTACGACCAGCTGGAGCGCCGCGACCTCATCAAGGCGATGAAGGGTCTCCAGCGCCGCCAGCGCGAGGTGCTCGTGCTGCGCTACTTCGCGGACATGACCGAGGCTCAGACCGCCGAGACGCTCGGCATATCCCTGGGCTCGGTCAAGGCGTACGGCTCGCGGGGCATCGCCGCGCTGCGGGTGGCCATGGAGGCATCGGCATGACCGACCACGCCGAAGAGGGTGAACCGCATGACGGTCACTCCCATGAACGTCACTCCCATGAACGTCACGAGCCCTACGCCTGGCACGAGCCGACACAACGGCACGGGCAAGAGCACACGCCAACGCACGCTGGGAACGCAACTGTGAACCACGGCCCCGAAGACAAGGGCCCCCAGGGGTCCGGCCCCCGTCCCGACGGGTCCGACAGGCCCGGTGACGGGCCCGACGGACTCGACGGACCGGACACGCCGGACTCCGACGAACTGGCCCTGCGCCGGCTGCTGCACTCGGCGGTCGACGACATCGAACCGAGCACCGGCACCCTGGACCACCTGCGCCGGGCCGTGCCCGCGCGGCGCGCCCGCAAGCGGCAGGCCGTGGTCGGCGTGGCCGCGGCGGCCCTCTTCATCGGCACCGCGATCCCCGCCCTCGTCCACGTCTCGTACGCCGGCGGCTCCGACCCCAACACCGCCATGGCCGGCCAGTCCTCCCAGGCCCAGGGCGGCACCGGCCAGAGCAAGGACAAGGGCGGCGACAAGGGCGGCAAGAAGGACGCCGAAGGCGCGACGGCCAAGCCCGGCAAGGCGCCCGGCAAGCACGGCGAGAAGAACGAGGGCGGCCACACCGGCGGCGGTTCGACCGGCGGCGGCGTCACCCCCCCGGCCACCGCCGCCCCGGGCGTTCCCCTGTGTACGGCGGCCCAGCTGGGCTCCGCCACCGGCACCGCCGACGCGCCCGACACCACGGGGGTCGTCTACGGCGTCTTCCACGTCGCCAACGTCTCCGGCACCGCCTGCACCCTCGGCGGCCCGGGCACCGTCACCCCCGTGGCGCAGGGCGCCGCCGACCCGGCCAAGATCATCTCCGCCCGGCATGTGGCCGGGGACGCGGCGACGGCCCTGCCCGACCCGTCCCAGGAGGTCTCCGGGCTGATCCTCCAGCCCGGCGCGGCGTACGAGGAGAAGTTCGCCTTCGTCCCGTCGGAGACCTGCCCCACCACCGGCGGCGGTAGCACCGGCGGCACCGAGACGGGCGAGCCCACGCCGGATCCCACTCCGACCCAGGACACCGACGCCGCGGGCGGCACCACCGACCCAGGCGCCTCGGTGGGCTCCACCCCCCAGCTCGTCAGGGAGGACGGCACGGCCGACGGCAGCATCCTGCTGACCCACACGGCGGCCCCGGGCTCCCCGACGGCGACGGCGATGGTGTCCGGGGCGTGCGCCGGGACGGTCTACTACACCGGGGTGCTGGCGGGGGCGTGACGCGCGGTGGGCGGGACGGGTGCCCACGGCGGCACCCCGCCCACGGGCGGCGGGTGTTCCCGCTCCCGCCCGGCACCCGCACGGGCGCCGGTCAGCCGCCGGCCACCGGCGTCGGGTGCTCCTCCGTCACCAGGCCCAGCTCGGCGTCCCGCTGGGCCTCCACCTCGCGCCGCAGCAACCGGAACCACATGAACACCACGAACCCGGCGAAGACGAACCACTCCCCGGTGTAACCGAGGTTCTGGAACGCCTTCAGATCCAGTCCCGTACCGTCGGGCGCGGTCGCGGGCACCGCCTTCATCCCCGCGTCACCGCGGTCCAGAGTGATCCAGGCGTCGTACAGCCGGTACGGCACCAGGTTCACCAGCGCGGCCGAGCTGATCATTCCCGTCTGCCCCGCCGGCAGGCCGCCCTGCGCGCCGACCCCGTTGGTCCCGGGGGTCTCGGACGCCTGCAACGCCCCGGTGACGGTGACCTCGCCGCGGGGCGGCGCGGGCGCCTTCGCGGGGTCCGCCGTACCGGGCAGCCACCCCCGCACCACGGGCAACGCCTTGCCGGAGCCGGTCCGCAGCAGGGTGAGGACGTAGAAGCCGCTCCTGCCGTCCAGTTCCCGCCCCGGCACCAGCAGCTGTTTGCCGTACCGCCCGCTCGCGGCGGCCCGCCGTCCCGCCGTGCTCCTGTCGACGGGCAGCATCGCGGCCAGCGGACGCGCGGCCTCGTTCCGGCCGGACGCGACCTGCTCGGTCACCGCCCGGCCGTCCTGCACCCGGTCCTCGAACCGGCTCAGCTGCCAGGACCCCATGAAGACGCAGAACGGGATGGCGAGCAGCACGAAGACGTTGATGCCCCACCAGCGGGGTGTCAGCAGAAACCGGTACACGCCCTCCACGGTACGGCGCCCGTCCCGGTGGTCCGGCCGCGGGTCGGCCCATGTCCCCGTCCGGGACGCTCCGCACCCCGCCGGCGGGGTGCGCAGGGGGCGGGGCCCCTGCGGCGGAAAGTTATCCACAGGCTGGGTACACCCGCCGCCCGCGGATCCGCGCGGCCAGGCAATATGGGCGCATGACTGGGGCGACGAGTGACAGCAGGAAACCGGACACAACGGACATGCCGGACTGGGAGCAGCGGTTCCGGGCACCACGTGTGTCGCTGCCCGACTGGGCGGAGGACGCGCCGGACCGCTCCCTGTTCGTGTCGAACGCGACGGGGACGTACGAGCTGTACGCGTGGGACCGCGCGACGGGCGGGCAGCGGCAGGTGACGGACCGGCCGAACGGCACGACGGACGGCGTCCTGTCGCCGGACGGCGCGTGGATCTGGTGGTTCGACGACAAGGACGGCGACGAGTTCGGCATCTGGCGCCGCCAGCCCTTCACGGGCGGCCCGGACGAACCCGCCGTCGCCGGCCTCGGCCCGTCCTACCCGGCCGGCCTGGCCCTGTCCCGGGACGGCCGCACGGCGGTCGTCGGCCGCTCCACGGACGAGGACGGTACGACGGTCCACCTGGCCCGTGCGGGCGGGGAACCGGTGGAGATCTACCGGCACCGCGAGTCGGCGGGCGTCGGCGACCTCTCCCACGACGGCTCCCTGATCGCCCTGGAGCACACCGAGCACGGCGACGCCATGCACGCGGCGCTGCGCGTCCTGCGCCCGGACGGCACGACGGTCGCCGAGCTGGACGACACCCGGGGCGGCACCGAGGAACTGGGCCTGGAGGTGCTGGGCTTCGCCCCGGTCGACGGCGACACCCGGCTGCTCGTCGGGCACCAGCGCCGGGGCCGCTGGGAGCCGCTCGTCTGGGACGTGGCGACGGGCGAGGAGACGGACCTGGCCCTGGACCTGCCCGGCGACGTCAGCGCCGAGTGGTATCCGGACGGCTCGGGCCTGCTCATCGCCCACGGCTTCGAGGCCCGCAGCGAACTGTTCCGGTACGACCTGGCCTCCCGCGCGCTGACCAGCGTCCCCACCCCGCCCGGCACGGTCTCCGGCGCGACGGCCCGCCCCGACGGCAGCGTGGAGTACCTGTGGTCGTCGGCCGCCGAGCCGCCGGTGGTGCGGTCCACGGCCGGCGGGGTCGTGCTGGACCCACCGGGTATGGCGTGTCCGGCGTCGGTCGCGGTGGAGGACGTCTGGGTGGAGGGCCCGGGCGGCCGCATCCACGCCCTGATCCAGAAGCCGGCCGGCGCCACCGGCCCGCTGCCCACGGTCTTCGACCTGCACGGCGGCCCGACCTGGCACGACAGCGACTCCTTCGCGGCGGGCCCCGCCGCCTGGGTCGACCACGGCTACGCGGTCGTCCGCGTCAACTACCGCGGCTCCACCGGCTACGGCCGCGCCTGGACCGACGCCCTCAAGCACCGGGTCGGCCTGATCGAGCTGGAGGACGTGGCCGCGGTCCGCGAGTGGGCGGTCTCCTCCGGCCTCGCCGACCCCGCCCGCCTCGTCCTCACCGGCGCCTCCTGGGGCGGCTACCTCACCCTGCTCGGCCTCGGCACCCAGCCCGACGCGTGGGCGGTGGGCATCGCGGTGGTGCCGGTCGCGGACTACGTCACCGCGTACCACGACGAGATGGAGGCCCTGAAGGCCATGGACCGCACCCTGCTGGGCGGCACCCCGGAGGAGGTCCCGGACCGCTTCGAGGCGTCCTCCCCGCTGACCTACGTCGACCAGGTCAAGGCCCCGGTCCACATCTCGGCGGGCGTCAACGACCCGCGCTGCCCGATCCGCCAGATCGACAACTACGTCAAGAGGCTGGAGACCCGGGGCGCGACCCACGAGGTGTACCGGTACGACGCGGGACACGGCTCCCTGGTGGTGGAGGAGCGGATCAAACAGGTGAGGCTGGAACTGGACTTCGCCCGGCGGCACCTGACGCCGTAACGGCACCACTCGGTGGGGCCGGGCCGGCTGGGACCGGGTCCGTGCGGGTGGGTGACCCGGGTGGTTGACGTCCGGGAGCCGGGGACGGCCGGGCGGAAGAACGCCGTGGCGCGCCGCCCGGCCCCCCGGGGCTCACCGCAGTTCCGCGAGGCCCCGGCGGGTGGCGGCGACCACCACTCGGTCCCCCTTCTCCAGCACATGCCCGGCCGGCGTGCCGGTCCGTCCGAGCAGCGCCAGCACCCGCCAGGACCCGGCCTGGAACGCCTCCCGCACGGACCGCCCCTCCAGCTGGGGATGCCCGTCCACGTCGACGGCGGCGAACAGCAGCACCCTGCGCTCCACGGCCACGGCCCCGAGCACCTGCCGCCCGAGCATCGCCCCGGCGAACGCGGGGGCGGCCAGGTGGGTGACGCTCCGGCTCCGGGTCAGCGCCTCGGGGTGGGCGGCCCGGAGGGTGCGGTACACGGCGGTGGCGAAGTCGTCGTCGTACAGCCGCAGGACGACGCGCAGATCGGGCCGTACGGTCCGCGCGTACAGCACCGCTTCGAGGTTGGTGGTGTCGGCGCTGGTCACCGCGAGCAGCGTCTGCGCCCGGTGGATCTTGGCGGCCTCCAGGACGCCTTCCTGGGTGACGTCGCCGAGCACCACCGGCACCCGCAGCCGGCGCGCGGTGGCGAGCCCCCGGGCCTCCGGGTCGGCCTCGACGCACACCACGGGGACGTTCAGTTCCCGCAGCCGGGTCAGCACCCGGGTGCCGATCTTGCCGAGGCCCAGCAGCACCACGTGCCCGCCGAGACCCCGGGGCGGCTTGCGCAGCGTGGAGGCGGTGCGGAAGGTGCCGAACGCCTCCAGCGCGGCGGCCAGCAGCACGGGCAGGAGCAGCAGTCCGACGAACGCGGAGAGGAGCTGGAGGAGTTGCCGGCCCAGGGGCGCGCGCAGGGCGGGTTCGTCGATGGCGAAGAGGTCGAGGAGGGTGACGTAGAAGGCCCGCAGCGGATGGAGCCCGGTCACCAGCCACAGGGCGACGGCGAGCGCGACGACGCACCCCACCAGGCCGGCCACGGACCAGCGCAGCCGGCGGGAGAACAGCGAGGCGAGCGGCGGCACGCCGGTCACGCCGCGGGCGGGCGCGGCGGGTTCCGAGCCGCCGGTGGCGGACACCTGTTCCAGCACCACCGCCTGCCGGCCGGCGGCCTGCCGGACCTCCTCGTCGTCGGGCAGCAGCCGGGGCTGCTGCTCGCCGCCGCCGTACGGTCCGTCGGTACCGGCCCGGTCACCGCCCGACAGCAGGGCCAGGGTGCACAGCCCGGAGTCGGCGTCCGGTCCCTCCGCGGACAACGGCCGTTCCACGGCCCGCAGCAGCAGGCCCTCGGCCTGCACGACCTTGCTGGTGCCGGCGACGGCGGTGGCGGCCAGCGCGGGCGCGGCGGTGTCGGCGTCGGACAGCACGGTCGTGGAGGCCTCCAGGCCGCCGTTCCGGCCACCCGCGCCCACCCGGCCGTCCCCGCCGTCCGCGCCGGCCGCCAACGCGGCTGCCTGGTCGAGGAGTTCCTCGACATGCTGGCCCAGCCGCCGGTTGTAGAGCCGCAGGACGAGCCGCAGCCGGGGGTTGAGCCGGCGGGCGATCAGCGCGGCACGGATGTTGGTCTCGTCGTCGTCGTACACCAGGGCCAGCGCGGTGGCGCGGGCCACCCCGGCCTCCGCGAGCACCGCCTCCGTCAGTTCGAAGGCCTCCAGCACGCCGTCACCGTCCGGGCGGTGTCCGGCGGCGGGCCCGGCGGGCTGTCCCGCCCCGGCGGTCCGGCCGACGGAGCCCACCGCGGCGTTGACCATACGGTCGAACAGGGCCGCCGAGGCGGACCGGGCCCGTCCGACCACCGGGAGCCGCACCGTGCGCTCGTTCGGCGGCACGACGAGGGTGACCTGCTCGCCGTAGACCCCGCGCAACTCGGCGGCCAGCCGGTGCGCGAGCCCGTCGTCACCGCACACCACCATGTGTGCCGCCGGGGCACCCGGCCCCCCTTGGTACGGAACGCTCGCCACAAGGGGAAAGAGTGCCCCAAGGAGTCGAGTGGTTCCAGCAATGCGCTGAACACCCGTGCGGGGATCCGCGTACCGAGGGGGAGGGAGAGCAGCAGCCGGAGGGAACACCCGTGGCCATCACCGAAGACGCCCCGCCCGGCGCGGACATCCACCGTCCCGGACCCCCGCCGGAGCCGGAGGGCCGGCGGCTCAGTTCCCCGCTGCTGCTGACGCTGATCCTGCTGGGTGCCGTCCTCGCCCAGTCCCCGATCCGGGGTCTGCTCGGCACCCCGCTGATGCAGAGCTGGATGACGGTGTTCGTGGCCGTGACCGTCCAGGCGCTGCCGTTCCTCGTCCTCGGCGTGCTGCTGTCGGCGGCGATCGCGGTGTTCGTCCCGGCGTCCTTCTTCGCGCGCGCCCTGCCCCGCCGCCCCGCCCTGGCGATACCCGTGGCGGGACTCGCGGGCGCGGTCCTGCCGGGCTGCGAGTGCGCGTCGGTGCCGGTGGCGGGTGCCCTGGTCCGCCGGGGTGTGACCCCCGCCGCCGCGCTCGCCTTCCTCCTGTCCGCGCCCGCGATCAACCCGGTCGTGCTGACCGCCACCGCCATCGCCTTCCCCGGGCACCCGGAGATGGTCCTGGCCCGGTTCGCGGCGAGCCTGCTGGTGGCCTGTGCGATGGGCTGGCTGTGGCAGCGGCTGGGCCGCGCGGACTGGCTGCGCCCGCCGGCCCACGGGGCACACGAGGGCGCCACCCGGGGCGAGGCGTTCTGGGGCGCGGTGCGGCACGACGTCATGCACGCCGGCGGCTTCCTGGTGCTCGGCGCGACGGCCGCGGCCACGCTGAAGGCGGCCGTGCCGGCGACCTGGCTGCGCGAGGCCGCCGGCAACCCCCTGGTCTCGGTGCTCGCCCTGGCCGTGCTGGCCGTGCTGCTGTCCATCTGCTCGGAGGCGGACGCGTTCGTCGCGGCGTCCCTCACCCAGTTCTCCCCGACGGCCAAGCTGGTGTTCCTGGTGGTGGGCCCGATGATCGACCTCAAGCTGTTCGCGATGCAGGCCGGCACCTTCGGCCGTACGTTCGCCCTGCGGTTCGCCCCCGCCACCTTCGCGCTGGCCGTCACCGGCGCCGTACTGACCGGGACGGTGCTGCTGTGAACCGCCAGGCCCAGGCGGCCGTCCTGTTCCTGCTCGGCGCCGCCCTGCTGCACGCGGGTGCCACCGACCTGTATCTGCGCTACGTCAAGGCGGGCCTGCGCCCGCTGCTGCTGGCCTCGGGCGCGGTGCTGATCGCGGTGGCACTGGCGACGGCCTGGTACGAACGCCGCCGCCACGAGCGCGCCCGGGCCGACGCGCACCCCGAACCCCGCGTCGCCTGGCTGCTGCTGCTCCCGCTCCTCGCCCTGATCCTCATCGCCCCGCCGGCCCTCGGCTCCTACAGCGCCCTGCGCTCCGGCACGGCCTTGCAGAAGCCGTACGCCTACGGCCCGCTGCCCGCCGGCGATCCGGTGCCGCTGTCCGTGGTGGACTACGCCTCCCGCGCGGCCTACGGTCACGGCCGCTCGCTGCACGGGCGCGCGGTCCGTGTCACCGGTTTCCTCGCGCTGGACGGCGCGGGGCGGCCCTATCTGGTCCGCATGGCCCTCAACTGCTGCGCCGCGGACGCCCAGCCGGTGAAGATCGCCCTCACCGGCGCGCTGCCGCCGGTCCTGCGCCCGGACGCCTGGCTGGAGGTGACGGGCACGTACACCCCCCGCCTGGTCCGCGATCCCGTCAACGACGGCCCGGTCCCGTACCTGCGCGTCACCGCGGCACGGCCGGTCCCGGCACCGCACGACCCGTACGACGAGACCTGGAACACCTGAGCCGGTCGCGCCGTTCCAGGTACCCCTCCGCCTACCGGCCGGCCCCGGCCCCGGCCCCGGCGCCGTCGAAGTCGAAGCGCTCCAGATCCCGCAGCCACGCCTCGGCGTTGCCGTCGGACGGGGCCCGCCAGTCGCCGCGCGGGGAGAGGGAACCGCCCGCCGAGACCTTCGGCCCGTTCGGCATGGCCGAGCGCTTGAACTGCGAGAACGCGAAGAAGCGGCGGCAGAACACCTCCAGCCAGCGCCGGATCTCCGCCAGGTCGTACGCCACTCGCTTGGCCTCGGGGAAGCCGGGCGGCCACGCGCCGGACTCCGGGTCGTGCCAGGCGTGCCAGGCCAGGAAGGCGATCTTCGAGGGCCGCAGGCCGTAGCGCAGCACATGGAAGAGGGTGAAGTCGTGCAGCGCGTACGGTCCGATCCTGGACTCGGTCGACTGCATCTCCTCGCCCGGCACCAGCTCCGGGCTGATCTCCGTGTCCAGGATCGCGGCCAGGACCGCGCCGGTCTCCTCGTCGAACTGCCCACTGCCGATCACCCAGCGGATCAGGTGCTGGATGAAGGTCTTGGGCACGCCGGAGTTGACGTTGTAGTGGCTCATCTGGTCGCCGACGCCGTACGTGGACCAGCCGAGCGCCAGCTCGGAGAGGTCACCGGTGCCCAGCACGATGCCGCCGCGCTGGTTGGCCAGCCGGAACAGGTAGTCCGTGCGCAGCCCGGCCTGCACGTTCTCGAAGGTCACGTCGTACTGCGGCTCGCCGGAGGCGAAGGGGTGGCCGATCTCCTGGAGCATGAGCCGCGCGGTCGGCGTGATGTCCAGCTCGGCCGCGGTGACGCCGAGCGCCCGCATCAGCGTGTGGGCGTTGTCCTTGGTGTGGTCGCTGGTCGCGAAGCCGGGCAGGGTGAAGGCCAGGATGTCGCTGCGCGGCCGGCCCGCGCGGTCCATCGCCCGGGCGGCCACGATCAGCGCGTGCGTGGAGTCGAGACCGCCCGACACCCCGATGACGACCTTGGGGCCGCCGATCGCCGCCAGCCGCTGCTGGAGCCCGGCGACCTGGATGTTGTAGGCCTCGTAGCAGTCCAGGGCGAGCCGCTCGGGGTCGGCCGGTACGAACGGGAACCGCTCGACGCGCCGCCGCAGCCCGAGGTCGGTGACCGGCGGCTCCAGCCGGAACTCGACCGTCCGGAAGTCAGCGGTCCGTGCCGCGTGGGTCCGGCGGTTGTCGTCGAAGGTGCCCATCCGCTGCCGCTCCTGGCGCAGCAGGTCGAGGTCCACGTCGGCCACCGCGTACTGCTCGTCGAGCGGGAATCGGTCGGTCTCGGCGAGCAGCACCCCGTTCTCGAAGATCATGGTCTGTCCGTCCCAGGACAGGTCGGTGGTGGACTCGCCCAGTCCGGCCGCGGCGTAGACGTACGCGGCGAGGCAGCGGGAGGACGCCGAGCGGCACAGCAGCTTGCGGTCCTCGGCCCGCCCGACGGTGATGGGGCTGCCGGACAGGTTGAGCAGCACGGTCGCACCGGCGAGCGCGGCCTCCGCGCTGGGCGGCACCGGCACCCACATGTCCTCGCAGATCTCCGTGTGGAGCACGAGTCCGGGCACGTCCTCGGCGGTGAACAGCAGGTCCACCCCGAACGGCACGGACGCGCCCCCGACGCGGATCGTCCCGCCCCGCTCGTCATGCCCGTCGGCGAGCTGCCGGCGCTCGTAGAACTCCCGGTAGTTCGGCGGGTAGGACTTCGGTACGACACCGAGGATCCGCCCGCGGTGCACGAGCACCGCGCAGTTGTAGATCCGGTTGCGGTGCCGCAGCGGGGCGCCGACCACCAGCACCGGCAGCAGCTCCGCCGACCCGGTCACGACCGCCGCGAGCCCCGCCTCGACCTGGTCCAGCAGCGCGTCCTGGAGCAGCAGGTCCTCGATCGAGTACCCGCACAGGCCCAGCTCGGGGAAGACGGCGACGGCGACGCCCTCGTCCGCGCACCGGCGCGCCTGACGCAGCACCGCCTCGGCGTTGGCCCGCGGGTCGGCGATGACGGTGTGGCCCGTACACGCGGCGACACGCGCGAAGCCGTGCTGATAGATCGACCAGAAGTTCAACGGGACATCCCTCGTGACTGAACGGACCGCACCGGCGAAGCGCTGCTCCAACACGGAAAGCCTAAATCCCGCCCCACCGCCGCCCCACTCCGGATCACCGGCCCGGCCACCGCCGGTCAGGGCGCCGCGGATCGTGGAAATAACAGCGTGATCACGAACCTTCACCGCATTCTCACATCTTCCCCTTGATCGGTTACCTTGATCCCTCTTTCAACTACAGGGGGGCCGAGCGCCGCCGAGTGGGGGGACCGCCGGGCCGAGGCCTGCCGCTGCCCGCCCGCGACGGCGTCCGCCGTGCGGTCCGCGTGTCGTCGCCGCCGGGCGCTGCCCGGCACGGCCGGCCGCCACCACCGCTCGTCCCCGCTGCACTACGAACCATGGAGTTGTGCATGGCAGGCATCGCTGCCCCGGACGCCGTGGTCACGGACCCGGTCGACAGTGACGAGCCGGCTCCCCGCCTCACCGTCGTCGGCACCGGTTACCTCGGTGCCACCCACGCCATCTGCATGGCTGTCCTGGGTTTCGACGTCCTGGGCGTGGACGTGGACCCGGGCAAGATCGACCGGCTCAACGCGGGAGAGGTCCCCTTCTTCGAGCCCGGGCTCCCGGAACTGCTCGCCAAGGCGCTGGACTCCGGCCGGCTGCGGTTCACCACCAGCTTCGACGAGGCGGCCGGCTTCGGCGACGTCCACTTCATCTGCGTGGGCACGCCCCAGCAGTCGGACTCGGGCGCGGCGGACCTGCGGTATGTCGACAGCGCGGTCACGGAACTCGCTTCCCGCCTGCGCGGACGCGCCCTCGTGGTCGGCAAGTCGACGGTGCCCGTGGGCACGGCCGCCCGGCTCACCGAGCTGGTGCACCGCCTCGCGCCCGCCGGCGAGGAGGTCGAACTGGCCTGGAACCCCGAGTTCCTGCGCGAGGGATACGCCGTGGACGACACGCTGCGCCCCGACCGGCTCGTGTTCGGCGTCCGCTCCCCTTGGGCCGAGAACCGGCTGCGCGCGGCCTTCGCGCCCGTCATCGCCCAGGGCACGCCGGTCGTGGTCACCGACCTGACCACCGCCGAACTGGTCAAGGTGGCCGCGAACTCCTTCCTCGCCACCAAGATCTCCTACATCAACGCGATGGCGGAGGTCTGCGAGGCGACCGGCGGCGACGTGACCCGGCTCGCCGAGGCCCTGGCCTACGACGACCGGATCGGCGGCCGTTTCCTCAAGCCCGGTCTGGGCTTCGGCGGAGGCTGCCTGCCCAAGGACATCAGGGCGTTCGCGCACCGGGCCGAGGAGCTGGGCGTCGGCCAGGCGGTCACGTTCCTGCGGGAGGTGGACGCGATCAACAAGCGGCGCCGCGCCCGCACCGTCGACCTCGTCCGCGAGCTGGTCGGCGGCGATCCGAACGGCGTACGGGTGGTGGCGCTCGGCGCGGCCTTCAAGCCCAACTCCGATGACGTGCGCGACGCTCCGGCCCTGGACGTCGCGAGCACCCTGGACCGGCTCGGGGCCCACGTCACCGTCGTCGACCCGGCCGCCACCGCCAACGCCCGGCGCAGCCACCCCGAACTCACCTATGCCACCGACGCCCTCACGGCCGCGGCGGGGGCCGATGTCGTCGTCCTGCTCACCGAGTGGAACGAGTTCCGCCACCTGGACCCCGGGGCGATGGGTGCCGTCGTGGCGCACCGGCGCATCGTCGACGGCCGGCACGCCCTCGACCCGGCCCAGTGGCGGGCGGCCGGCTGGGAGTACCGCGCCCTCGGCCGTCCGTGAGGACGCCGTACGGATCCCAACCTCACTAAGACGCGCGCCGGTTGACGCGGGTTGTGTGATGCGTCCCACATCACACGACGGTGATCGTCAACTCTTGAATATTCACATACACTCTTCACGGTATCTCCACTTATCTTTTCCTTACTCCTGGGGGGGAGCTCTCTCATGTCAGATGGACAGCAGCTTGCCGCGACCGGTGCCGGCGGCCTGACGGTCGCGGGCGTGACGATCTACACCGGCTGGTGGATGCTCGCTCTGGCCGCCGGCGTGGTCCTCGCCGGCATCCTCGTCACCCGCGTCGGCTTCCGCAGGCGGCAGACCGTGGGCGAGGAGTGAGCCGCAGACGCAGCGGCCCGGACCCGGTGCTGTCCGCGTGGCAGCACCGGTCGGGCTCGGTCCTGATCGGCATCTGCGGTCTGGCCCTGCTCACGGTCTGGACCGCCCACCACGCGCTCACCGTCTCCAAGTGGGACTCCGCGACCACCGGCCGCCTGTCCCTGGTGTGGCTCGGCACGTTCGTGCTCTTCGCGATCCAGGTCACGCTCTACCACCTGGACCGCCCGACCCGGGTGCCCGCCCGGGCGCGTGAGCGCCTCGACCGGCTGCACGTGTCGATCCTGATGCCGGTCTACAACGAGGACCCCGGCTACCTGAAACTCGGCCTGGAGTCCTTCCTCCAGCAGACCCGCCGCCCCGACAGCGTCCATGTCGTCGACGACGGCTCGACCACCACCGACTACGCGGACGTCCGCGACTGGTGGCTGTGGGCCGCTGAGCAGGCCGGCGTGGGCACGAGCTGGCAGCGCGTCCCCAACGGCGGCAAGCGCCACGCCCAGGCGCACGGCGTCGAGGCCAGCCCGGAAGCCGACGTGTACATCACGGTGGACTCCGACTCCTACCTCGACCCGCACGCGGTCGAGGAGATCCTCAAACCGCTCTCCAAGCGACGCGTCCAGTCGGTCGCCGGCATCGTCATCGCGACGAACAACCAGGGGCCCGGCCGCCCCGTCCGCGCGCCCCTGCCGGGGAATCCCACGCGCAAGGAGGTCCGCCGGGAAAGGCGTGAGCACCGCAAGGCCGTTCTGCACTGGCGCAGCAGCCAGCTCCTGGCCCGGACCACGGACCTGTGGTTCGTGACCTCGCAGATGGTGGACCGCTCCGGTCAGTCCGCGGTGGGCGCCGTCATGGTCAACTCCGGGCCGCTGGCGGCCTACCGCGCCGGCGTCGTCCGCGACAACCTCGGCTCCTACCTGAACGAGACCTTCATGGGGCGCGGTGTCGCGTTCAGCGACGACAGCATGCTGACGCTGTACGCCCAGGAGCGCGGTCTGACGGTCCAGCAGTCCACGGCCATCGTGTTCACGGCCATGCCGGAACGCTGGAACCACTTCGGCCGCATGTACCTGCGGTGGATGCGCGGTTCGACGATCCGCTCCATCTGGCGCATGCGCTACCTGTCGATGGCCCGGCCCGCCTTCTGGCTGCACGCCATCCGCTGGACCCAGATGGTCCTCACCCAGCTGGTCACGGTCTGGCTGCTCGTGGTGGAGCCGGTCGCCTACAACAACATGCCCCCGCTGAGCATGCTGTGGATCCCCTTCCTGCTCGGCTGGGCGCAGGGCCTGCGCTACCTCGGCATCATCCGCTCCGACGAGCGCATCCGCTCCCGGATCCTGACCTGGCTGATGATGCCGGTGGCGATCGTCATGGCCTGGACGTGGTTCCGCTGGCTGCGCTGGTACGGCATCCTGACCTGCGCCAGGACCGGCTGGGGCACCCGGCAGGACGGCGCCGAGGTCTCCCTCGGCGCCGGCATGTCCCCCTCTTCCGCCCCGGTGGCGCCATCCGCTGCCGTACCCGAGCCGGGGTACGCCACGGCGGATCCCTGGGACGCCAGCCCGGCCGCCGCACAGCCGTACCGGCCCCCGGCGGTCACCTCTGTTCCGTGAACCACCGCCCCCGGCCGGGAACTCCCGCCGGGGGCGGCGCACTCCCGCGGCGCCCCGGCCCGGCCGTCACCACCCACGGGCCGGGGCGCCCGACCGCGTACGACCGCTCCCTACGGCGTACCCGACTTGTTGAACCCCTTGTCGAGATAGGGGTGCTGGTCCACGACGAAGCCGTCGTCCGCGACCAGACGGGCGATGCCGCCCTGGTCCCGCCAGACCTCCCCGGAGGAGCCGAAGGAGAACCCGCCGTACTCCTGGTGGGTCTCGTCGGTGTAGACCCGGTAGCGCTGGCCGGGCTGGATCACCGTCCCCGGGGGGAAGGGATAGGAGTACCCGGTGGGCTTGCACTGCACGGTCCAGCCGGTGAGATCCTGCGGCGCGCCGCCCTTGTTGCGGATCTCGACGTACTCGTCGGCCTGGGCCCGGCCGCTGCCCTGGTAGCGCAGGCCGGAGATGACCACGTCGGGCTCGTCCGGCGTGAACGCGCAGACGACCTCGGCGAAGTTGATGCCGGCCTCGGGGCTGCGGAACTGCCGGACGATCTGCCCGCCCCGCTTGAACCCGCTCAGGACCGCCCGGTACTGCTTGCCGTCGATCGTGACCGGCTGCGGGTGCACGAAGGTCTGGAGGTCGACCAGATCGTCGTCCGCGGGGCTGGAGTTGGTCGTGTTGGGGGTCTCGTTGTGATGGAAGCTGAAGTTCAGGTCGGTCGTGCTGCCGTCCTCGAACATGACGTTGACGGTCAGCCGGACGTCGAACACGCTCGGGGTGACGTGCGTGGGGACATTGCGGTGCACGAAGGTGCCGACGACGAACTCGGCGCCGTCGAGCTGGACGTCCGCGGCCGCCCCGCGGAACTGGTAGCCGCTCTGGGAGTTGTTGCTGCCCCACCTGATGTCCGCGGTGCCCAGGCCGTCGAGCGGTGAGACGGCCGGATCGGTGGAGGAAAAGACGCCGGAGGTGACGACGGTGGTCATGGTGTCTGTTACCTGCTCTCTCGGTCCTCGATCTTCGTCCTCGGTCCTCGGTCCTCGGTCCCGTCCTCAGTCCTCGTCCTCGATGACCTCGGCCTTGAGCTTGGCCGGCGGCGCGGTGCCGATCTGGGCGACACCGTCGGTACGGCGGCCGGGCGTGGCGCCGTCGGCGGCCTCGAGTCCACAGGTGTAGACGAGGCAGTCCTTGTCCTCGCCGGTCGTGTTCAGGTGCACGTGGTACGTGAAGGTCAGCGTGCGCCCGTCCTGGCTGACGTCGGCCCGCACGGGAGGCAGGTCGCCTCGCGTGGTCTGGTCCATGCGCTTGTACTGGACGCCCACCACGCCGTTCCAGCGGAACCCGGTGGGCGCGGTGAAGACGTGCTCGCGTTCGCCGGCGTCGACCGTCTCGCTCCAGTTCGGCGTGCGCACACAGACGTTGACGGTGGTGCCGAGACCCCCGGGAGCGTCCTCGACGCCGCCCTCCTGCCAGACGACCAGGTCCAGCTTCTGCCCGCGTCCCTGCTCGTAACCCCAGTCGTAGCCGTTCGCGTACTGGTCCGTCTCGCCCCGCGCACCGTCGCGCGGCGGGTCGGCGTAGGGCCTCCCGGCCAGAGCGTCGGCGCGGCCCCGCTCCTCTCCCCGCTCATAGGCTTCCTTCTTGGCCTGCACGTCGGTGGTCATCTCCGCGTTCCTCCTGGGACTGTGATCGAAGCGTGCGACGAAAAGGGACGTGCGGCGCGCGGACCCCGGCCCGCGCCCGGCCCGCGGGCGGTGTGCCCGCCGCACCGCACAGCACGTGGGCCACCGCATGCGGGACGCCATGGGGGAACGGCGTCCGGAAGACGTGAGGCAGGACGCCGCCCGCGGCTTCGGGCGGGGCGTTCGCGCAGGCATCACGGCACGCACCGGGCCCTCCGGGGCAATCGTTAGCCCGGGGCCGCGGGCGGTATGCCGCCGTTCCGCCGTTCGAGAAGGCCGGATCGATTCTGCGTCACTTGTTCGAGTGGACTTGAGGCGCAGGGGAGTGCGGCGGTGCGAAGCGTGACCGCCCCGAGCCGCACCGAAGGCGCCGGCGCCCCCTGCTGTCCGCCCCCTGATCCCGCCCTCGGCTGCTCCCTCGTGCGGGTGGAGCGCTCGGTGCGCTGCTCCTCGCGGGACCGGCCCGGCCGGTATGCAGGGGGAATGCCAACGACGGCGCGGAAGGAGACCCACATGCGGGAGACGAGGCCGTGGCAGCGGAGAGGGGCGGGCGCCACCGAGGCCCGCGCCGCCGAGGCCCCACCGCGCTCGTGCCGGGTGGTGACGGCGTGACGGCCGAGACCCGGGCCCGTCCGGACGGGCAGGCGCCCCCGGACGCGGCCGGAACGCGGGGCACCGTGGCGGGGAACGGTACCGCCGGCTTCTCCGGGGACGGCGGGCCCGCACCGGCAGGACGGCTGGCCTTCCCCGCGGCCGTGGCCGTGGCGGGCGGGGCGGTCCTCGTCGCCGACCACGCCAACCACCGGGTCCGCCGGATCGACGGAACCGGCACGCTCACCACGGTCGCCGGCGACGGGCTGCGGGGTTTCGCCGGGGACGGCGCGGACGCGACCCGGGCCCGCCTGGGCTTCCCGGCGGCCCTGGCGGTCGCCCCGGACGGAAGTGTGCTCATCGCCGACGAGATGAACCACCGGATCCGCCGGATCGACCCGTCGGGTGTCATCGACACCGTCGCGGGAGACGGCTCCCGCGCCGGTGGCGACGACGGCGACGGCGACGGCGGCCCCGCCGACCGCGCCCGGCTGGACGCCCCGTGCGCCGTGGCCGTGGACGGCGCCGGAGCGCTGTACATCGGCGAGGCGGGCGGCCACCGGGTCCGCAGGGTCGGCGCCGACGGCGTCGTCAGCACGGTAGTCGCGGCATCCGGACGGCGAGGCGGCCCCGGTACGGCCGACGCCGGCGAGGCGTTCCTGCCCGCGGGCCTCGCGGTCGACACGGCCGGGCAGCTGTACATCGCCGACCCGGTGGGCCGCCGGGTGCTGCTGCTGGGCACGGACGGGACGCTCCGAGTCCTGGCGGGACCACCGGGCACGGTCGCGGACGCGGGCACGGGTGCCACGGCCGTCGACTGGAGCGCACCGTGCGCGGTAGCGGTCGACGGCCAGGGGGCGGTCTACGTCGCCGACGTGAACGGACACCGGGTGTGGCGGCTGTCCGACGGAGCCGCCCGGGTCGTCGCGGGGCACGCTCCGGCGGCCGGCGGGGCGGGGGACAGGGGCACCGGTGACACGGCCGACGCGGCCGATACGGTCGTCGGCGCGGCGCTGGCCTACCCGTGCGGTCTCGCCGTGGACCCGACCGGCCACCGGCTGCTCGTGGCGGACAACTTCCACCACCGGATCGTCGCCCTGCCCCTCACCACCGCACCTACGCGGGCGGATGAGCCGGAGCGGAAACCGGAGCCGGAACCGAAGCCGGAGCCGGCCCGGCAGCCGGAGTCCGAGCGGGAAGCCGAACCGAAGCCCCAGCCGAAACCCGAACCCGAACCCGAACCGGAGCCGGAGAGAGAACCGGAACCCGAACCCGAACCGGAGCCCCAGCCGGAACCGGAGAGGAAACCGGAGCCCACACCACCTCCACCGCCCGCCCCGCCCGCACAGCTGCTGGTCCGGCAGGAGGTCGGTGTCGAGATCGCCCGCGGGGAGAGCGAGTTGCTCCACGTACGGGTCTCGTCCACCGATCCGTGGACCCCGGGACGGGTGGAGCATCACTTCACGGCTCCGACGGGCTTCGTCTTCGACGGCCGGGCGACCAGCGCGTACTACCGCGCCGACCGCACGGTGCTCCCCGGCGGGAAACCGACGGCGACCGTGCGTGACGGCGGCAGATCGCTGGCCGTCACGGACGAGCCCCGCCTGAACACCCGGGAGCATCCGGCGGTGGCCCTGGTCTACACGCTCGGCATCCGGGCCCTGGCGGACGCCGAGCCGGGCCGGTACACCGACGGGCGGGCGGTGATCTCGGGCCAGCCGGACGTACGCCTGAAGGCCAGCGTGCTGGGAGACGACGAGTAGCACCGGCGGGAGCGCGTACGAGCCCGTGGGCCGTCCGCGGCGGACCGTCCGCCGCGGACGGCCACGGGCGACCCACAGCGGACGGCCACGGGTGGTGACCCACAGCGGACGGCCACGGGGACCCACAGCGGGCGGCCGGGCGTCACCTTGCGACGGTGACGACTCCCAAACCCTCAATAGGGAAGTAAACGTTTCTCTGCTTCCGGGTCACCCGCGTGAACGTCACACATTGCGACATTACGGATTCAGTGCGTTAGCGTTCGAAACGTGTCCACGCCCACCCTCCCCAGGCTCGGGCCCCCGGGTCCCTTCCCGCACGCCCCGCTCGTCCATCCGCTCGACCGCAAGTGGCTGCACTACGCCTTCCTGTCCCGGTGCGGTCGGCAGGCACTGATCGCCAACCTGTCCGTGCTGGGATCGTCCACCGGTGAGGTCCACGCCGACCCGGGCGCCCCGGCCACCGGGCGGCGCAGCGGCACCGGCACGGCGGCCGAGGGACAGCACATGGCGATCCTGCTGGTGTACGCGGAGGGGCGCGGCTGGAGCGCGACACAGTTCAACGCCGACCAGCCCGAACTGCCGTGGTCGGCCTTCCGGTGGCCGCATCCGCACGGCGAGCCGGGCCCGTTCCGGGTGGCGGCCCGGTCCGCGGCGCCGGCGGCCGACGTACGGCTGATCAGGACCAGCAGGCCCTGCACCTCGCAGTGCGCGCCGTTCGGCGAGGACGAGCACCTGCGGTGGCAGTCGGAGCCCGGAGTCCTGGGCACCGGCACGCTGCGGCACGGCGACGGCACGGTCACGGAGACGGACCTGCTGGGCTACCACGAACGGGTCCGCGGCCGGTGGTCCTGGCCCACACTCGGCGGCTGGGTGTTCGGCTTCGTCAACGACCCGTCCGGGCCGGTCGACGCCGCCCCGCCCGCGGCGGTGGTCTTCACCCTGATCCAGCCCGAGCGCCCGGCGGACGCGGCCAACGGGTCGGTGATGCTGTGGCGGCAGGGACGCATGATCCGCCACTTCCCGCGCCGCAACCTGCGCGTCGCGGTCAGCGGGAGCCTGGACCGCGACCGGGTGGCGATGGTGCCGCCGCTGGCGGACACGCTGGGCACCCCGCCGATGGCCGAGGTGCCCGGCCGGCTGCTGATCACCGCCCGGCTCGGCGACGACCGTCTCGTCCTCGACTTCCGCTCGCACACGGCGGGCCGGATCGCCAACCCGTCGGAGACGAGCCTGCACCCGTTCAGCGTGCACGAGACCCTCGGCCCGTGCACCGTGGAGGGCCGGATCGGCGGACACCGCATCGCCTTCCGTGCCGAGGGCATCGTGGAGTTCGCCGGGGGTGCCCATGACTGAGACCGCCCCCGCTCTCACGGGTGCCGGCCTGCTGGACGAGACCGTGGCCGCCCTGTCCGACCGGGCCCCGGCCGTCCTCGCCGCCGCCGCCGACCACCTGCGCGGCATCCGGCTCGGCCTGCACTTCAACGACGGCAGCCACGCCACGCTCACCGCACGGCACAGCCGTATCGTCGTCCAGCGGGACCGCTGCCCGGACCCCGACGTCGAGGTCGCCTTCGACGACCGGGCGATGAACCTGCTGTTCGACCTCCAGCGCCCGCCCGTCGACCAGGTGCTGTCCGACAGCCTCGACGTCCGCGGCTCCCAGGAGGACACCCTCGCCGTGTGGCGGGCCTTCACGCTGCTGTCCCAGCGCGCGGCGGGCCTGCGCAGCATGCAGGAACTCTGGGGCGCCTACCGCGAACAGGCCCCCCAGCTGTGGGGCAGCGCGACCCCCGCCGATCCGGAGCCGACCGCCGATCCGGTCGACTGGACGGCGCTGGACTTCCTCGCCCGGCGCGCCCCCGAGGACGCCCCCGCCCCCCTCGTACTGATCGGCGACACCACCGTACGGGCGCCGCGCATGCTCTGGGACGGCCGCACCAGCACCAGCTGGTCGCTGGAGGACACCGTCCGCGACGCGGACCTCCTGGAGACCATGCGCCGGTGCCGGGCCCGCACCGGCGAGGAGATCGAACGGCTGCTGCCGGACCGTGAGCCGCGCGCCGAGCTGTACGACCTCATGCGTTCCTACCCCGCCCGCCAGGGCAAGGGCCTGCGCCCCACCCTGACCATCGCCGCCTGCGCCGCCTTCGGCGGACGCCCCGACGACGCCGTACGCGCCGCCGCCGCACTGGAGCTGTTCCACAACGGCTTCCTCGTCCACGACGACATCGCCGACGAGTCCACGCACCGGCGCGGCATGCCCACCATGCACGAGGAACACGGACTGGGCCTGGCGGTCAACGTCGGCGACGGCCTGAACCTGCTGGCCGTCGACGCCGTCCTGTCCAACCTCGAGACGCTCGGCCTCGCCCGCACCCTCGGCCTCATCCACGAGGCGGTCCACATGTGCCGGGAGTCCATCGAGGGCCAGGCCATGGAGCTGGGCTGGATCCGCCACGAGGTCGTCCCCGAGGCCGACGACGCCTACTTCACGATGAGCACCAAGAAGACCGGCTGGTACACCTGCATCAGCCCGTGCCGCATCGGCGCCGTCTGCGCCGGCGTGACCGACCCGGCCGTACTGGGCCGGTTCGACGAGGCGTTCCGCCTGATCGGCATCGCCTTCCAGATCCAGGACGACATCCTGAACCTGGTCGGCGAGGAGGCCCTCTACGGCAAGGAACCTCTCGGTGACCTGCTCGAAGGCAAACGCACGGTGATGCTGATCCACCTGTTCCGCACCGCGTACGCCTACGAGCGCCCCCGCCTCCTCGACGTCCTGCGGCAGCGCCGTACCGACAAGACCCAGCAGCACGCCGAGGAACTCCTCGCCGCCATGCGCCGGCACGGCTCCATCGAGTACGCCACCGAACTCGCCGACCGGCTCGCCGCCGAAGGCATCGCCCGCTTCGAAGAAGACCTCCGGGTCATCCCCGAGAACGAAGGCAAAGCCGTCCTGCGGCAGATCGCCCACTACGTCACCTCGAGGCCACTGTGACCCCTACCGCGACCCCCCGCCCGCCGGCCGGCCCCACCGACACCGGCCCGCTGACCCCCACCGACCACCGGGCCTTCGCCTTCCTCGGCCAGGTCAACAGCTCCCTGCGCCAGTGCCTGTGCACCCTGGCCCGGCACGGGGTGGCGCTGCGCCGCGACAGCCCCGAACGCGCCCGGCTGCTCCTCGACACGGTCCGGCCCTGGCCCCTCTACAAGGGCGGCCAGTTCCTCTTCGACCTGATGGAGTGGGAGGACCTGATGGTGGACGGCGAACCCCCGCCCGTGCTGCCCACCGAACGGATCGTCTCCGCCGCCACCTTCCCCGTCCAGTGGCTCGCCGCCGCCACCTCCGAGGCCCCCGCCGCGACGAGAGCCGTCCCCGGCCAGCGCACCGCCGCCGCCCTCGACCTCCCCCTGCGCCTGCTGGCCACCACCGCCCGCACCGCCTTCCTGGGCGCCGCACAGGACCTCACCGACCTGCTCGGCACGCCCACCCCCCGGCCGGGAGCGGAGGACGACACGGACCCCGGCCCCGGCCCCGGACCCGCGCAGCCCACCGCCCCCGAACCACCGCCGCTGGAGGCGGGGTTCTACCTCTACGAGGACGTCATCCTCGGCACCCTCACGGTCCTGGGCCCCCTCCTGTCCGACCACGCCCCCTCCGGCTCCGAGGACGTGCCGTCCGACCCGGCCCCCTCCGCATAAGGCACGGCGCCGCCCGCCCCGCCCGTGCTCCTCACAGGCCCCGAGCGGCGCCGCCCGCGCCCCCAAGCCCGCCACCGGCGGATCCGCCCCCGCGGACACGCTCATCCACAGAAGGGAAACCCATGGGCACACAGACCCAGGCCCCCGTCGAACCGGGATCCGAGAACAAGCTGTACATCCTCCAGCAGGGCATCGTCGAGGACGCCCCGGGAGGGGTGCCGGCCCACCTCAGCTTCGGCGTCCTCAGCACCGTCCCCGACCCGGTGAACCCCGGCGACATCACCTTCAACCTCAAGGCCCCCACGGGCTTCGTCTTCACGGGCTGGCTGTCCTGGGCCTACCACGACGTCAACACGCTCGCGGCCAAGGGCAACATGCAGACCACCCAGGGCACCCTGGGCAACCAGGGCCGCACCCTGTCCTTCACCCACAACCCGTACCTCTCCACCAACCAGGAGTGCATCGGCTACGCGGCCCAGGTCACCGCCACGGACGGCGCGACACCGGGCCGCTACACCGACGGCGAACTTCGCGTGGGCACCGCGAACCCCGTCAAACTCAAGGGCAGAGTCCTCGACCCCGCCGAGGACTGACCTTTCCCACCCACCCCGTTGGTGGCTCCGCCTCCCACCGGGAGCCACCAACGGGACACGCGGCGTGTGCGCTCCCCGGGAGGGGCATTACCGCGGTCGGCGCATTGCGTCCCCATGCCTCCCGCATGACCCTTCCTTGACCCGTCTCCCCTAGGGTCGGAACCCGTGGTTGCGGACCGGGGGGAGACGGCGGCGATGGGTGAGGGCAAGGTCCCCGGCAAGGTGCTGGACATCAAGACCGCCGACATCAAGGCGGCGGCACCGGCCTTCCACCAGGGGGCCATCGATCTGAGCAAGGC
>NZ_JBEZWU010000031.1:31050-98034 GCF_040637655.1 Streptomyces sp. NPDC028722 | reverse complement strand
AGCGTCGCGTACCGCAGACCCGCCTGACGGGCCTTCTCCAGATCCGCGGGCGACCCCCACGTCTCCACATACGGAGCCGCATACCGCGACGGGAAACTCATGGTCCCCTTGCCGGAACCGGTCACCGCGCCCGTGACGGGGGACGCGGAGGCGGACGGCTGCCGCGTGGTCGCGGGGCCGGCCGGGTTGTCGGCGTGGGTGAGGGTCTCCCAGGCGACGAAGAGGTCATTCGTCCCGGCGGGGCGGTTGCGCTCGGTGAGCCTGCCGGTCTCGGGCATGTCCAGGCCCAGCCTGGTGTGCAGGGCGTTGTATCCCACCTCCGTGACGGGCCCCAGGTCCCCCTTCAGACTGCCCCCGCAGAGGGAGGACGGCACGGCGGCACCGAGCGCGTACTTCGACTGGAATTCCAGTGCCTGCCGCAGGCGCTCCCCGACCTGCGCGTACAGGTCCTGGCCCTGTATCCACGCGGTCTCGGCGACGTGGGAGATCGCGGCGATGCCGTACCCCGTGTGCGCGAGGTCGCGGCAGGTCTCCTGGGTGAGGCCGGGGACGAAGGTGGACTGTCCCTGCCAGAAACCGACCGTCGCCGATCTGTCGCCGGCGGCTCCCGCCGTCGCCTTCGGCAGAGCGCCGTCGGAGTCCAGATAGACGTAGGCGGCGACCCGCTTCAGATAGCGGGCCACCGCCTGGTCGTAGTCGGCGCGGTCGTCCAGGAAGACGGAGATGCCGACAGCGGCCTCCATCATGCTCAGTTCCCAGTTGCCGTTGCTCTGCGCACCGTTGACGACCTCGGGCAGATAGACGTCGCGCAGCATCGTGGCGAAGCGGTCCGCCTGGGGCCACGCGGTGTACGTGGAGCGGATGATCTCCGCCGCGCGCGGCCACACGGACCCGGACCAGCCGGTCTGCAACGGCGCGTTGCTGTTGGTGTGGGAGGTGATCGTCGACGACCAGGCGTCCATGATCTGGATGGCCTTCTGGGCGTACTTGTCGTCCTGGGTCAGGTACCAGGCGAGCGCGTCGGTGTACGCCGCGATCGCGTCCTGCCGCTCGTCGGTGCACCCGTTGTCGGGGCGGGAGGACGGACCGCACTCCACGGTCTGCCGGGGGTTCGGATTCCGGGACAGGGACGCGTAGGGGCTCGCCATCATCTGGTCGAACGCGCCTTTCCAGGGCTGGCTTCCCGCCCGCACCTTCTCGCGTACGAAGTCCAGTTGCGGTCTGCTCTCCATCACCCCCGGGTGGGCGAACGCCGTGGGCGGGGAGGGATCCCCGTCCTGTCCCGCGAGCGCGGGGACCGCCACGACCGCCGTCATGAGCGTGGCGATCAGGGCGCCGAGGGCGACTCGTTTCTGCTTCTCCGTACAGCGCCCGGGTGATCGGCGGAGAAGTGCGTTGAACATGGGCACGCCTTCCAGGAGCCGGTGGCCGGTTCCATCGCGATTTCGGCAGCCGGCGTGCCGCGCCCTCGGCCGGTGACGTGGTGCGTCCCGGCGTATCGCACGGAGGGGCGGTCCGCCCGGCTGGGAACGGGGAGGGCCGCTCCCCGGGGCCGGGATCGCCCCGGTGGCCGATGAAGGGAGCCGCCTCCGCGCGTCATCCTTCTGGCCGGTGGCCGCCGCCCGCCAGCGCGGTGGCGTCACCGTGCCCCTTAGGCCAGGGGATCTGTCCGAACAACCCGTCAGGCCCCCTCGTGCCGGCCGGCGGCGTCAGATTCCGCCGTCGCCGCGCCACTCCCGCCAGGCCCGGGTCAGTTCCCCTACCGCCGCCCGGTCCAGCCCCGGGTCCCGCGGTGTCCGGCCGGGTCCGACCTCGCGCATCATGACGACGCCCGGGACGGCGGGTTCGGCCTCGAGCACCCGGAAACGGGAACCGGGCAGGAACAGCACCCGGTCCGGACACAGCGGGTCGAGGAGGTCCGTGCGGCGGCCGTCCACGGACCAGATGAGGAAGTCGGTGTTGCCCGGTTCGTCGCGCGGGCCCAGGGCCGATGCCTCGCACACGTCGGGGTCGGCGACCAGCGGCTGCCCGGCGTACCACTGCCGCATCGGCTCGTCGAGCGTCGCCCGCAGGCCCGTCGCCCCCCGGTGCACGGGAAGCATCCGCAGTCCCGCGCGCAGCAGTCCGGCGTCGGCAGGCACCGGCCGGCCGGCCACCGCTTCCGCCCCGGTGCCGTCCGGTCCCCCGGTGGCCGCAAGCCTGCGGAGCACGGCCGCGAGAGCGGCCACGGCGTCCGGGTCCCGCCGGTCCGCGGTGAGTTCGGGGTGCCGGCGCAGTATCTCGGCCGCGACCGAGAGGGAGCCCTCGTGCGCGCTGTCCGGGGCGGTGCGCTGCCGGGCCGGGCCGGTCCGCCCGCCGCTGGGCACCGGCCGGGGGCCGCCGCCGTCCGCGGCGGAAGAGGGGCGGACACCGGTGCGGGGGGCGGGCCTCGCCGGGGCCCGGCCGCCGGCCGGAACGGTGGGGCGGCAGACCCCCAGGCGTACCGCTGCGCGCAGTCCGGGCGGGAAGTCCCGCACCAGGTCGGCCGCGAGCCGCTCGAGCCGGGGCAGCGCCTCCTCGGAGCCGGCGTCGCACAGGATCCGTTCCCGGCCGGGTTCCGGGTCGGCGGACCGGACCTCGGCCGCGTGCGCGGGGTCCTGCCGCAGGCGTACCCACAGGCCGCTGCGCACCACCTCGACGACCGCGTCCTCCGCGAGGAGGTGCGTGCCGGGGCTGATCTCCTCCAGGCCGCCGAGCGGCCAACGGTGCGCCGCCGCGAAGGGAGGGGACGGGGGCCCGGCGGCCGGCGGCAGGTGCACGAACTCCTGCCCCAGCAGCGGACGGCCGGGCGAGCCGTCCTGTCGTACCAGCAGCATCTCCCCGGCGTCGTCGTCCGCGCCGGGCATGCCGTTGTACAGGTGTACGGGTTCGCCGGCCACCTGGGCGAGGACGTCCCCGAAGTGCCGTCCTCCGCTCAGACGGGTGGGTCCGTAACAGGCGAACCGCACCGCCGGCCGCACGTGCGGCGGCAGGCTCTGCCACAGACGGACGACGTCGGCCAGCGGCAACGGCGCCGCCCCCGGGACGCCGACCACCACGGTGAGCAGCTCGCCGGACACGCGCAGGCCCAAGAGCCGCGTCCGGTGGTCGTACCGGGCCGCGTCCTCCCCCGCCGGACGCAGCCAGACACCGGCGGGCAGGGGTTCCGCCACGGCCCGGCCCAGTGACCAGGGCCGGTCGGGCAGGAGGGACTCCCACGACGGTTTCGGGAAGCGCCTGGAGTCCAGCGCCTCGGGGGCGCCGGGTGCACAGCGCACCCATCCCGCTCCGCGGTCCGCGCCGATGAACAGGCCCCCGGCGGAGGCCGGCAGCGGGGAGCCGTCCGCGGCGATCACCGTCCTGCCCAGCCGGTCGGCGAGCCACCGGGCCGTGGCCGCGGCCCCGGGGCGGGGCCGGCCGAACACCAGCCGCAGGCCGTTCCGCCCCGGGGGGACGGCCTGCGCCAGTTCCTCCAGCGTTGCGTCGTCCGCCCCGTCGGGCAGGTCGGCCACCAGGACGGTGCACTCCGGGTCCCGGGCGAGGCCGGCCGCGAAGGCCAGGGCGCGCGGATCCGCGGTGCCGGCCGGGGAGATCAGCCACGCCTGGCCCGCGCGGTGGGCCGTGAGAGCCGGGCCGCTCCCGTCTCCGTGGCCGGCCGGGCGAGGGGACGCTCCGGCACCGGCCGCCGCCCCCTCGGCCGGTGTCCGGGACCCGCGGCGCGCTTCGGGAGCGGGAGGCGCCGTGAGCCCGCCACCGCGCGGTGCGGAGGGGCGGGGTGTCCCCGGGGTCTGCTGCCGCCGGCCGTGCCAGGGGGATGTACGGGCCGCTTCCGGGCGGGGGGCGCCGTGCCGGCCCCCGGCCCTCGCCGTGCCCGCACGAGTGGACGCCGTCGGCTGCGGGTCGGCTTCCGCTCCTGTCTGGTTGACGCTCATGCGCTTGCTTCTCCCTGCGAGGGCGGTCTCCCTGCCGTGGGGCGGGGTGCGACCGTCCGGCGCACCCGGGGAACCGGCGGTCAACTCTAGGAACGTGCCGGTCCGACGGTCCACCGCGGTCGTCGCTGTCGCCCGGCGTGACCTGGCGCTTCACTCCGTGCGGGCACAGACCGTGCACTTTCGCGCAGGATGCGCCCGGCCCGCGGCCCCGCCGTGCTCCCGCTCGGGGTCCGTCGTGGGCTGTCGCCGCGTCGTACGGCGGGGTGCTCGCGCGGCTCAGTCCTTGCTGATCTCCCAGAACCGGAACACCGTGGACGCGTCAAGGCAGTAGTCGACGCCGTGGACGCCGTCGCGGACGACCGCGTACTGCTTGGCCTGCCACACCGGCAGGACGGGCACCTGGCCCGCCACGATGTCCTGGATCCGGCCGAACGTCCCGTCGGCGTCCGTGCGTTCGCTGAGGGCGGCGGTGCGCGGGATCAGTTTGCGGGTGACGGTGCCGTTCTCGTAGTGGTTGCCCAGCACGTTCCCCCTGCCGAAGAAGGGGGCCGTGAAGTTGTCGGCGTCCGGGTAGTCCGGCACCCAGCCCTTGACGTAGACGCCGTACCTGCCCGCGGCGATGTCCCGCTCGTACCGGTCGAAGGGCACGGATCTGACGTCGGCGTCGAACAGCCCGCTGGCGTTGAGCTGCGCGGCGATCGCCGCCAGTTCCTGGTCCGTCGCCGGGCCGTAGCGGGTCGGGGTGGACCAGAGGGTCAGCTTCACCTTGCCGGTGATGCCGTCGGCGCGCAGGACGGCGGCGGCCTCGGCCCTGGAAGGACGGCCACCGTACAGGTCGAAGAAGGCCGTGGTGTGGCCGCCGATACCGGCCGGGACGATCGAGTACAGCGGGATCGCCGTGTCCCGGTAGACCTCCCTGACGAGCGCGTCGCGGTCGAGGACGTGGGCGATGGCCCTGCGTACGGCCAGCTTTCCGGCCACCGGGTCGCGCATGTCGAAGACCAGGTGCTGGACCTCGGCGCTGCTGCCCTCGACGACCTCGATGTCCTTGCGGCGGGTCCGCAGGCCGATGTCGGAGATGTCCTGGGCGGTCAGGCCGCGGTAGGCGACGTCCACCTTGCCGTCGAGCAGGTCCTGTTTCAGGGCGCCCTGATCGCCGTGGAAGAACCTCAGGGTGATGCCGGTGTTCTTCACCTCGGCGTTCCCCTTGTACCGCCCGTTGACGGAGAAGACCGCGTCGCCCTTGCCGAAGCGGTCCAGTGTGTAGGGTCCGGAGCCGATGGCCACGCCGTCCGTGCGCAGCTTCCCGCTGTCGTACTGCCGGTGGTCCACGATGGAGCCGGCGCCGGACGCGATCTTGCTGGGGAAGGTGGCGTCGGGGACTTTCAGCCTGAAGACGACGGTCCTGTCGCCCGGGGTCTCGATGGTGTCGAGTGTGCTGAACATGACCGCCGGACCGGCCGGGTCCTTGATCCGCAAGGTGCGGTCGAAGGAGAACTTCACGTCCTGCGCGGTCAGCGGGTCACCGTTGCTGAACCGCAGACCGTCCTTGAGGACGCACTTGTAGACCCGGGCCCGTCCGTCGGTGAAGTAACACGCCTCGGCGGCGTCCGGCTCGGGCTCCGTGCCTCCGCTGGGAAAGCTGAGCAGCGACTGGAAGACGTTGTCGAACAGGAGCCAGGAGCCCGGGTCGTAGCCGGAGGCCGGGTCCGTGGCCAGGACGTCGTCGGACATGCCGACCACCACGTGGGGGTCTTCGCCGAAGGTGGTGCACCCCGTCAGCAGAGCGAGGGCCAGCCCGGCGGGAGCGAGCCGGGCCGGCCACTGGTTGAGCATGTTCACCGCTTGTGCCTCGTCTTGGGTTCTCGCTGATCGATGGACCGGTCGTGCACTTCAGGCATGGGCCGGTCCGGCACCGCGGGGAGGAGTCCCCGGGCCGGAGAGGATTCGGTCCGGCGGGGACTGCGGCGGATCACAGGGACAGGGGCGGCTCCATCCCACGAGAGCGCGTCAGAAGCGCTGGAGGGAGCCGGTCGGGAGCACTCTATGTCCGGCGGGTCACCGGACATGATGTTCGCGGGCCCGGTGTCCGAAGAGGCAGCGGCTGTGCACCTACGGCCGTTGCCGGGTATCGGGTCACGCCCATCGCACCGGCAGTTGCCGGGGGCCGTGGACGAGCATGCCCAGCCGCCATCTCACAGCCTCCGGGCGGGTGTCGAGGGCGAGGCCGGGGCAGCGCCGCAGCAGTGCCCGGACTGCGATGCGTGCCTCCGCCCGTGCGAGCGGGGCGCCGAGGCAGTAGTGGATGCCGTGGCCGAAGGCGAGGTGACCCTGCGCGGGCCGGCGGATGTCGAAGCGGTCGGGGTCGGGGAAGCGCTCCGGGTCGCGGTCGGCGTCGGCCACCACGACCAGGACCAGCTCGCCGCCGCCGGGGATCACCGTGCCGCCGATGTCGACGGATTCGGTGGTGAACCGGTACGTCGCCGCCTCCACCGGACCGTCGTACCGCAGCATCTCCTCCACGGCCCCGTCGATCAGCGTCATGTCGGCGCGGAGCGAGGCGAGTTGAGCGGGATGGGTGAGCAGCGCCAGGACGCCGCTCGATATCAGGTTGGCCGTGGTCTCATAGCCCGCCACGAGCAGCAGCCAGGCGGTGCCGATCAGTTCCTCGGGGCCGAGCCGGTCGCCGTCGTCATCGACGGCGCGGATCAGAGCACTCATCAGACCGCCGTCAGGGGCACGGCGCTTGTCGTCCAGCAGCCGGGCCAGATAATCGCTCAGCTGCCGGCCGGCCGTGCTCCGCGCCACCGGATCGGGGTGTGAGAACAGGTCCGTGCTCCAGGTCCGGAACGCGGCGCGGTCCAGTGTCGGCACACCGAGGAGTTCGCAGATCACCGCCATGGACAGCGGGACCGACAGGGCCTCGACGAGGTCGGCGCGTCCGTCCGGGCGCGCCAGCATCGCGTCGAGCAGGGTCTCGGTGATCTCCTCGACGCGCGGGGCGAGCTGCCCGACGCGGCGCGGGGTGAACTCGCGGGCGACCAGTTTGCGCAGCCGCCCGTGGTCCGGCGGGTCCGAGTTGAGCATGTTGGGTCCGGCGGCCGGCCGCACCAGGGACAGCGTCGGCGAGGCCCGTTCCCACGACTTGGCGAGCCGGGGATCGGCGAGCGCGGCCCGCGCGGCTTCGTACCCGACGACGAGCCACGCCTCGTGACCCTCGGGCACCCGCACCCGGTGCACCGGGCCGCGTGCGCGCAGCGCCGCGTACACCGGGAAGGGGTCGCGGACGAACTCCTCGCCCAGCGCGGCGAGGTCGACGGGGCCGGCTGTGGTCATCGGGATTCCTCTAAGGGGGGTCGGGGGACGCATGAGTGCCCGGACGGGGGAGGGGCGTACCGGGCACTCGTGCGCGTCCGCCGGGGGCGGCGGACGGTCGGGTCAGCCGAGGTTCACGAGGTAGGGGCTCGTGGCCGTGCCCTTCGCGGCGCCCGTGTAGCCCTTGGACGCGGTGAAGTGGGCGGTGCCTACGTAGAAGCTCTTGCTGGGGTTGGTGTTGTAGACGCCCCGCACCTTCGCGTAGGTGGTGCCCGCGGCGAGGGGGAGCGTCGCGCACTTGCCGGGGGTGATGAGCACGGTGGAGAAGCCGCCCTGCTGGGGGAGTTCGCCGTAGGCGCTGTAGTTGCCCTGCGCGCACACCTTGAAGGTGTGGGCGGTGGCGGCGGCGGCCGGACCGGCGGTGGCCGCGACGGTCCCGGCCGTGAGGCAGGACACCGCACCGAGGGTGAGGGCGGCCTTGCGGGCCTTGGACGTGAACTGCACGACGTATCTCCGTTTCTCTCCGCTCACTGCGAAGCGGATGGTCAGGGAATTCGGGGAGAACGCGGGTCTGGGAAGAGCTCGTCCGCGGTCGACGGCAACGATGTGCGCCATCAGGAAATTAGCCGCCCTCGGCGGGGTCACCGGTTTCACCGATCGGCCTTTTGCCCCTTCGGACGGCGAGCCGGCCCTTAAGGCCGCGCGCCCTCGGCCGCCGTGTCGGCCGCCACCCTTGCGGGGCCGGTCCTGCGCACCACGAACCAGCCGCCGACCAGGGCGCCGACGAGCAGGGGGAGGCACTCGACGGTGGTGCGGGAGACACCGCCGTCCTGCCACATCAGCAGCACGATGGAGGCGAGGAAGACCAGGGTGACCACCTGGGTGTACGGGGCCCAGGGCAGCCGGTAGGCGGGCCGGACGGCCGTGCCGTCCTGCGCGCGCTTCCAGAACAGCAGCGAACAGATCATGATCATGCCCCAGGTGCCGATGACCCCGAACGAGGCGAAGTTGATGACGAGTTCGAACGCGGTCCCCGGCATCACGTAGTTGAGGACGACACCGAGGACCCCGAAGCCGGCCGTCAGCAGGATGCCGCCGTAGGGCACTCCGCTCTTGCTCATCACGCCCGTGAACCGGGGTGCGGAGCCGGACAGGGACATTGAGCGCAGGATGCGGCCGGTCGAGTACAGGCCGGAGTTGAGGCTGGAGAGGGCGGCCGTGAGGACGACGAGGTTCATGACGTCGGCCGCGCCCGGGACGCCGAGCTTGGTGAAGACCGTGACGAAGGGGCTCTCGCCGGCGGCGTAGACCGAGGACGGCAGCAGCAGCGAGAGCAGGACGACGGAGCCCACGTAGAAGAGGGCGACCCGCCACATGATGGAGTTGACGGCCTTCGGGATGATTTTCTCGGGGTGCTCGGTCTCGCCGGCGGCGATGCCACACAGCTCGACGCCCGCGTAGGCGAAGACGACCCCCTGGATCAGCAGCAGCATGGGCATCCAGCCGTGGGGGAAGAGACCGCCGTTGTCGCCGACGGTGGCGAGTCCCGAAGTGTGGCCGTCGACAGGGTGCCCGGTGACCACCAGGAAGACGCCGACGACCAGGAAGACGACGAGCGCCGAGACCTTGACGACGGCGAACCAGAACTCCATCTCGCCGAAGTACTTCACGGAGATCAGGTTGGCCGTCAGTACGACGGCCAGGGCGACCAGGGCGAGCACCCACTGGGGGATGTCGGAGAAGGCGGCCCAGAAGTGGGCGTAGGTGGCGACCGCCGTGATGTCGGCGATGGCCGTGGTCGACCAGTTGATGAAGTAGAGCCAGCCGGCCGTGTACGCGCCCTTCTCCCCCATGAACTCGCGCGAGTACGACACGAACGCGCCGGAGGAGGGCCGGTGGAGCACGAGTTCGCCCAGCGCCCGCACGACGAGGAAGGCGAAGACGCCGCACAGGGCGTAGGCGATGGCGAGGGACGGGCCCGCACTGTGCATGCGGCCACCGGCGCCGAGGAAGAGGCCCGTTCCGATGGCGCCGCCCACGGCGATCATGTTGACGTGCCGTGACTTCAGGTCCTTGTGGTAGCCGGCGTCACCCGCGTCGACGTGGGTGGTGCCGCCGGGCGTCGCCGCGGCAGCGGATCGCGGAAGATCCGTCGCGGCCGTGCGTTCGTTCATGCTGGTTGCTCACCTTCGGAGTGTCCGCACTGTGCGGGAGCCGGGGACCGCGCGGGAGGGAACCGGCGGGCGGCACGGGACCACCCGCTTGGCCGGTCCATGACATGCGGCCGACGCCAGGGCTTCGGTACCGGGGCGAGCCGCCGACGGCGCGCCGCGCGCACCGGGAAGGGCCCCTGGCCGTACCGCTCGGAGCAGTCTGGGGGCGGAGGGCCCCCGGCCGCCCGGTCCGGCGCCGTGGGATGTCCGAGGGGACAGCGGGCTTACCCGAAGGGGACGGATGGTTACCGGCGGGTGTCGAACGGTGGACTCGGCGTCCGCGACTGTGCTGCCGGACGGACGCGTCGAGCCCGCGCCCGTCCCGCCCGGGATCAGTCCGCGGGCCGCTCCCCCGCCACAGCCCGTCTGAGCGCGTCGGTCTCCAGCAGCAGACTGGCCGCGCCGCTCGGGTTGACGAGCAGGCGCTGGTCCGGCTCCAGGAGGTCCAGCAGCAGGGTGACCGGCACGGCGTCGTAGGCCAACCGCCCGAGAGCGTCGAGTTGCGCGGCGGAGGTGTGGACGGGGATGACGGGGACGCCGTCCGGAGTGGAGGCCAGCAGCGGCCGTCCGTCGGGATCGACCGGTACCGCCACCTCGGCCTCCGCCAGGCGTCGCGTCACCTCCTCGGCCGGCCCGTAACCGGTGACCGCGAGCTGGATGGCCTCGTCGACCTCGTCGGTCGGCGGCGGCCAGCCGCGGGCCGAGGGAGAAGGCCGGTACTCCTCGTTCTCCCGCCATTCGACGATCTCGCCCGCCGCGTCCGAACGCCACTGGCCCCGCACCGCCCAGGTCGGCGGCGGCCCGTCACCGGACCACGCCGGGTCCACCATGCCCAGCCAGTGATCGGGCGCCCGCCGTGCGGCGGCGCGCAGCTCGGGCGGTATCTCGGGGGCGTCGCGCAGGCCGTCGGCGTCCGGGGCGGCATCCCGCGCCACCGCGCCGGCCCCCGTCCGGGCGGCATCAGCGTTCGTCGTCATCGCTCTCCTCGGTGTCGGTCGTCGTCGTGGCCCCGGTGACGGCTCCGGGAGCGATGCCTGGTGCCGGTCCGGGGACGCTGGTGCGCGGGCTGTTCCGGGCGCGCGGGCTGTTCCGGGCGCCGGGGAGGTACCGGCGCGGGCGCGGCGGTGTCCGGCCTGGGGTGGAAGACCAGCCACTCGCCACGGTCATCGGGACTCACGGGGGCGAGCTGCAATCCGGTCTCGACGGGGGCCGTGGGCGCGTAGACGACACGGCCGGTCTCGTCCGCCAGCAGTTGGGCCACGTTCCGCCCGGGCTGCGCCGTTTCGCCGCCGGTCCAGCAGGCGGCCAGCACGATCGGGACGGGGGACGGCAGCCGGCTCAGACTGGGCCGGCGCTTCAGGAACCTGCCGAGGTTCGTCCCGTCCACCTGGATGTCCCCGGACCCGGTGTGCAGGAGCACACGGTCCGGCAGTCCATGGGCCATGAAGAAGTACGGGGTCACGCCCTGCGCCTGTTGTGTCCACGGCAGCGGCCGGCGCGAGTCGGGCCGCGTCACGTGCTCGCCGTCGACGGTGTCCCACACCCGGGAGGCCGTTCTGGTCCCGAGCCGGCGGGCCCGCTCCCCGTACTTGGTCAGGGCCCACTGCCCGGGCGCCAGGGAGGCCCGGCCGAGTGGCCTGTGCTGCTCGTCCTGGATCGTGTGGTGGACGATGTCCGCGCCGGCGAGCGGCCGGCCGTCCAGTGAGGTCAGCCGCGCGGCCCGCGGCGGCACCACACGCGCGCGCTCCTCGGCCGAGACGGCGCCGAGATCGTCGGGCAGGCTGCGCAGCCACCGCCCGGACGACTCCCCCTCGCCCACCACGGTGATCCGCGTGGCGGTGCCGTCCGGCGCGGGGCGCAGTTCCAGTTCCCCGCTGTGCGCCCACACGGCACGGCCCGTGCGGGCCGCCACCAGACGCGGCAGCTCCAGGCCGCCCGCGCCGCCGCGCGACATCAGCAGCACGACCGGCACGTCGGCGGGCAGCGCCCGCACCTGCGGGAGCGACGCCAGATGGTCCGCGAACTCCGCCGGACGCATCGCGTCGCCTCCCTCCGCCGTACGCACCAGAACGGCTCCGTAGGCGGTGTCGGCCACCACGAGGTACGGCGCCGGCGCCGACACGGAGACCGAGTACCACGGCGGTCGCTCCGGCCGGTGGGCCCCGGCCTCCCCCGGGCCGGTGGGTCCGGGGACGTAGGTCGTCCACACCTCGGGCGGCGCCGTCTCGTCCAGGCGGCGCACTCCGCCGGGACGGAAGTCCAGGCCGAGGTCCGCGCGGGTGTTCCGGCGGGAGACGATCGGCACCGCGTCCGGCACCGGGACCGTCCGCTCGGCCGTGTCCAGGGGGCGGGCGTCGGCGGGCCTGAAGTCCAGCCCCAGGGCGCCGCCGGTGCCCGCGTCCGCCACGATCGGCACCGCGTCCGGCACCGGAACGCTGCGCTGCCACGGCACCTGGGTCGGCCGCTCGGCCACGGCCGGCCCGGCGTCTCGCGTCTGCGGCAGTCCCTGGCCGTCGCGCCCATCGGAGGACAGGACGGCGAACTCGTCCCCCAGCGTCGCGCCGGCTGCCGCCGGCCCATCTGTCCCGCTCGTCCCTGCAACGACGGGGTCCGCCCAGCCGTGCGGCAGCCCCGGCGCCGTGTCGGTGGCCCCTCGGCCGTCGCCCGCCACGGCCCTGTCCCCCAGCGTCCAGACGACCTGCTGCTTCGCGGAGTCCCAGGTGCCCGTCATCCGGCTGATGTAGTCGTAGACCGCGACGATCGCCTCGGCGCTGATGGCGCCGGTGTACGCCACCTCCTTCTCGTGCGGGAAGTCGGGTATGCGCCCTGTCGCGGCGAGCGTGGCGTTGATGTCCACTCCCGTCGGGTCGGGATCGGCGGACGCCGCGATCTCGTAGCGGTACTGCCTCCCCCGATACCTCGCCTTGCGATCGCGGGTGGTGGAGACGTACGGCCCCTTCGGGTTGTAGTTCGCCCATTCCTCCAGAGGCACCTGGACCGTGGGGTCGTCGGCGCGGAACCCTTCGGCGAAGACCACTTCCGGCGGCTTGGCCGAGAAACGCCACACCGTCTCACCGGGCAGGCTCTCCACGACGGTGTCGCGGTCGTCGGGATGCACCATCGCGTAGTCCACCGCAGGTGCGGCGTCGGTGTCTCGTGCCTGCGCCGGGCCGACGGACGGGTGCGAAGCCACCGGCAGGCCCCGGTCGTCGACGACATGTCCGCCGGGTTCCCAGTCGACCGTCCGCCGCTCCTCGTGCCAGGCGCCGGTGCGGTCGAGCGTCCTGTCGTACACGCCCAGCACCGCCGCGGCCGGGATCCCTCCGGTGACCGCGGCCCGCTCGAGGGAGACGCCCCGCGCGTCCTCGATCCGCGTCGCGTCGAGGCGGTAGCGGTAGCGGCCGACCCCCTCCCGCAGCGGGTCCCCGGTCGTGGCGTCGGACCGCAGCCCGGCGCGGAACACCTCCTGGGGCGGGTGGTCCGAGAAGTGCCAGCGGATCTCGGGAGCGTGGGACGGGCCGTCTCCCCGGTGCGCGTAGGGCGCGAACACCTCGGCGATCTGCCGCAGGTGGTCCGGCGTGAGGACGAGCGGGGACGCGGCGGCGCCTCCCTTGATGGTCCCCATCAGACTCGTCCGGCCCTCGGGCACGTTCTGCGCCGCGCGTCCGCCCGGCGTGAGCAGCACCCTCGGATCGGCTGTGTCGTCGAGGACGCCGAGACCGTGGACGACCTCGTGTACGTAGGCCGCGGGATGCACCCCGGTGAACCACACCCCCTGCACCATGGCCCGATGCCCCGGCACTCCCCGCCGGACGGTGACGACGGCATGCGCGGCCCCGGGCGTAGCGGTGAACTTCACCTCGGCCCGCAGCCGGGGCCCCGGGCGCACCGGTCCGGCCACTCGGTCCGGCTGGAGATCGGGCAAACGGTACGCCGGGGCATTGACCAACTGCTCCAGGGTCCGCGTCAGGGCCCGTCGCAGACCGGCCAGCTCCTGATCCGTCACCCCGTCGGCCGGAACCAGGTGCAGTCGCCGCGTCAGCAGCAGCACCTCGTCGCCGGCCGGGCCGGCGCCGTACCGGATCCAGTCGTACCCGACCTCGGTGCGCTCGCCCGACCCCGCGGGCCTGCTCACCTCGGGCCGTTCACCCGGTCGGCCGGTCGTGAACCGGAACGCTCCCGCCGCCTCCTGCCCGTCCTGCCCCAGCCGGGACCGGAAGGGCAGCCACCGCTCGCTACCGACCTCTCCCCGGCCCACGACCGGTCCGAACGACACCGGGCCGGTCCCGGCAGCGGCACGGGTCGTCACCGTCCTCGTTCCGTTCGCCGGCAGCCCTGGACCGACGTCGGCGGACCGCAGGCCGGTACCCGCCGCGGCAGCGTCCCCGGACGTCCAGACGATCTGCCCGGCCCCGGCGTCCCATGTCCCGGTCTGGCGGTAGCTGTAGTCGTAGACCCTGACGACCGCGCGCGGACCGATGCTGCCGGTGAACGCGACCTCCTGTTCCGCCTCGCGGTACTCCGGGATGCCCTCCGTCTTCAGCAGCGTGGCGTTGACGTCCACTCCGGTCGGGTCTGCGCCGAGCGCCGCCGCGATCTCGTAGCGGAACCGCCTGCCCATGTACCGGATGGTGCGGTCGCGGGTCGTGGACACGTAGGAGGCCGTCGGGTTGTCCTCCACCCAGTGCCTCAGTCGTACCAGGGCCTCGGGGTCGTCGGCCCGGAAACCGGTGAGGAACACCGTCTCCGGCCGTTTGTCCGAGAAGCGCCACACCGTCTCGCCGGGCCGGCTCTCCACGATGTCGTTCCGGTCGGCCGGGTGCACCAGGGAGTAGTCCACCGCCGGGTTCGCGTCCGTGCCGGTCGTTCCCTCGGGCAGCACCTCGGCGGCCTGGGTGTACTCCCCCGGCTGCCAGACGACCTGCCTGCCGTCCCACAGGCCGGACCGGTTGAGAACGCCGTCGTAGACCAGGGCCACGGCGTCCGGACTGATGCTCCCCGTGAACGCGACCTCCTGCTCATCGGGATGGCTGGCGGTCAGGCCCCGCCTCGCCAGGGTGGCGAGGACGTCCACGCCGGTCGGGTCGGGATTGTCCGCCGGCACGATCTCGTACCGGTAACGCTTCCCGTCGAACCACAGGATGGAGTTGCGGGTGGTGGACACGTAGGGGGCGGCCGGGTTCATCGCGGTCCACTGCGGCAGCGACACCGGGGCCCAGGTGGCGTCCGCCTCGAACCCCTCGGTGAAGACCTCCTCGGGCCGCCTGTCGGAGAAGCGCCACAGGATTTCGTCGCGGTCGCTCTCGACCACGTGGTCACGGTCGTCGGGGTGGACCATGGAGTAGTCCACCGCCGGAGCGCCGTCCGCGTTGGCCTGCCCGGCCGTTCCGGCGGCTTCGTCGTCCGAGGAGTCGTCCGGGTCCGCGTTGGCGACCCTGAGCGTGACGGGCGGTACCGCGTCGCTCAGCATGCCGGGGCTCCAGTCGACCCGCTGCGTCACGGGGTCCCACGTTCCGCTGCGGTCCAACCTGCCGTCGTAGACGATGGTGATCGCCTCCGCGCTGACGCCGTGGGTGAAGGCGACCTCTTCCTCCTCCTCGTAGTCGGGCGTCACCCCCTGCCGCTCCAGGCTGGCAGTGATGTCGACTCCGGTCGGGTCGTGGTTGGCCGCCGCGAATATCTCGTACCGGTACCGCTTGTCCCGGAACCACAGGTTGTGGTTGCGCGTTGTCGACACGAACGGGGCGGGCGGGTTCAGGAAAGTCCATTCCTCCAGGGTGAGGATGCGCTGGGGGTCTTCCGCAGCGAACCCGTGAGTGAACACGCGTTCGGGTTCGGAGTCCGAGAAACGCCACAGGATCTCGTGAGGACCGCTCTCGACCACATAGGTGACATCCGTCGGGTGGATGACGGAGTAGTCCACCGCCGGAGCCACGTCCGGGTTCTCCGGTGCCGGGCGCACGACGCCGGGCGGGTCCAGGTGCAGCGGTACGAGGCCGGGCAGGGCGTAGAGACGGTGGACGTCACCGTTCAGTGCCCGCTCCTCCTCCGGGGTGGTGGCGTCGGCCAGGTAGGCGCCCCGCATGACCTCGAACAGCGAGTGGTCCTGGCCGGGCAGCATCCAGCCGAGCAGCGCGCGACGGAAGCCGGCGCCGGTGGCGTCTGCCACGTTCAGCCACTGGTGGGCCCGCAGCAGGCGCAGCGCGCTGCCCGAGACACCGGCGACCAGCGGCATCCCGTGCTCGCCGTGCCACTCGCGGTACCAGGACGACTCCTCGTCCAGGTCGAAGTAGGAGGTCCCCTCGACCCAGCTCAGCGGCAGCTCGGGGCCCTGCTCGCCGTCCCGGGTCAGGTCGCCCTTCCGCGGGTGCGCGGCGGTCACCGGGGTGCGCACCACGGCGACGACGCGCTCGACCGGGCCGGTGGCCCCGGCTGCCCGCGGCACGTCGTGCTCCTCCCCCACCTGGACGGCGGGGACGGACCGGCGCCGCACCTCCACCGTCAGCACGTCGGGACGGGCCAGTATGCCGTCGAGCACGGGCTCCCCGGAGAGTGCGTCGAACTCCAGGGAGCCGAGCGGGATCTCCTCGGTGTCGAACCCGACCAGCGACAGGGGGCGTTCGTACCGCGCCAGGAACGTGCGCTCCCGGTCGCTCAGCGGGGCGCCCAGATAGGTGTAGTCGCTGGGTGTCCTCTTGCGCTCGCCGGTCGCGCGCTGCTCCTGGGTCCGGACGACACGTGCGGCCTGGCTGTGCACCACCTCCATCGGGTCCTTCAGCGAGTCGCCGTCGGTCCGGTAGGCGGCCAGGCTGCCGAGCGCGAACGGGTCCGCCACGGAGAAGAGGTGCGCCTGCGATGCCGTCGCCGGGTCCTCGGCCGTGCGCCGCTCCAGCTCCTCCCTCGGACCGCCGTGCAGGAAGGTCGCGTACGCCTCCAGCGCCGCCGCGTCCAGGCCGAGCCGGGCGGCCTCGGCCATGCCCGCCCCGGACAGCGGTCCGGAGTCCGCGGCGGTGGGCGGGGCCAGTACGGACTTCAACACGCCCGTCAGGCTCGGGACGGTGTCGTCGTTCTCGAACAGCGCCTTGCGGCCCACCGCATTGAGGAACGCGGTCATCAGTTCCCGCACGTTGCCGTCGGCCAGCAGTCCGTCGAGCCGCTCTCGGCTGGACGCGCCGGCGTCCGCCGGACCGACCTGGCCCGAGCTGGTCGGGTCCGTGGTGAAGAAAGAGGCGGCCACGGCCTCCTCGCCGTGCTCCGGGTAGGCCGCGCGCAGGAGGTCCCACAGCCGGACCACGGCCGCGCGGGCGGCGGCCAGCGCCTCCGGGCTCGCGTGGTGGTAGGCGCCGACGGCTCGCTCGAACGTCGTACGCGCCCGGTGGACGTCGGTGAGTGCGGGCGCGGACGCGGCCGGTACGGCGGCGTCACCGCGGGCCGCCGTGTCCGCGCCGTCCGCCGGCACGGCCCGCGACGGCTCCTCGGTGAAGCCCAGCAGGTGGGGCAGGTCGGCGCCGAGGGCGAGCCGGGGGAAGCGGGCGGCGTCGGGGCCCAGGGCCTGGATTTCCTGCGGCGGGTCGAGGAGGGTGCCGCGCGCGTCCAGGTCGATCGACGCCACCAGGCCGGTCAGCCGTGGCGGCTCCGGGAGCGGGCGGGCGGTGTCGCCGTGGTCGGACCAGGTGATCAGGCCCCGGTCGTTGACGGCCAACAGTTGGCCGCCGGAACCGGCGAGGTGGCGCTCCGGCACCACGAGTGACCGGGCGCCGGGGCCGGCGGCCAGCAGGAGGTCCTCCAGGGCCGCCACCGCCCCGGCCCCGGGACGGAGGCGGAAGGCCAGGCCGATTCGTTCGCGGTCCTGTGCGGTGAGCGCGCGCGGCGCGGCCGGTTCGCCCTCCGGCGCGGTTTCGCTGGCCACGTCCTGCGGGGCCCGGTCGTCGGCCGGCAGGTGCGGGGTGAGGAGTGCTTCGGTGCGCGCCAGGATCTCGCTCAGCCGGGCGGCCGTGCCGTCCTCGGCGTCGCGGGCAGCGTGGGCCAGGCGGCGCAGTGCGTCCAGGGCCTGCCGGGCGTCGTCGGCCGCGCCGGCCGGGTGGCCCGCGTCCAGCCGTTCCGCCGCGTCCCAGGCCCGGTACAGCAGGTCGGGCAGATCGGGGTGGAGGGGCTCCAGGCGGCGTTCGGCCTCGGTGCGGACCGCGGGGTCGAGGGTGCCGCCGGGCTGCCAGGACGCCAGGTGGAGCGCGCCCAGTGCGGCCGGGTCGAGTTCCAGCTCCGCGACCGCGCGGCGGGACACCGGGGTGAGCAGTCCGGCGGCCTCGGCGCGCTCGGTGGTCAGCGTGCCGTCCGCCTCCTGGGTCCGGGGGTCGAACGGGTGGACGCGGCCGAAGGGTTCGGCCCAGCGGCTGACGGTCCGGCCGTCCGGTGCGGTGACGTCGACGCGGACCGGCAGGTCCAGCTCGTGGGCGAGGTCTCGGGCCAGGTGGTCCGTGGACAGCGCGGTGAACGTCAGCAGCAGCGGCAGCCGGGCCGGGCCGGGGAGGAATCCCTCGCGGGTGGTGAGTACGTCGCGGACCCGGTTGACTTCTCTGATCACGGCATCGACGGAGACATCGGCGTCGCCGGCGTCGAGCAGGCGCTGGTACCGCGTCAGGCTCTCGGGGGCCGGGATCTCGGTCCCGGGGTTCGCCGAGCGGGCGGCGGCCAGGTCGGCGCGGAGGGTGTCCACCGCCCAGCGCAGGGCGGTGCGGTGGGCGCGGGCGTCCAGGGCCGTGCGGTCCAGGCGGAGCGCCACCGCGTCGAGCGGGCCGGCGGCCATGTCCCGCACGCGGCGGGCCACCGTCTGGTGCAGCCGGGCCGCGGACATGCCCGGCTCGTCCGCGGCCTGCTCCATCAGCGCGCCGAGGTCGACGGCGTGGGCGCTGTCCAGGGCCGCCCAGCGGGCGGTGTCCAGGGCCGACGGGGCGGGGGCCGCCTTCAGGCGGGCCAGCAGTTCCTCGACCTCGGCCTGGAACAGCTCCGCGTACACGTCCCCGGTGAACGGGTCGCTGTGCAGGGTGTCGCCCTCGGTGGTCGACGGACCCAGCAGGTTCCGCGTGTACCGCTGGGCCACCAGCCGGTAGCGCCCGCGCAGCCGCACCAGGTGGACCGGGCCCTGCTGCTTGATGTGCTGCTCGCGCCGGTAGTTCTCGGTGCCCGCGCCGGCCAGGTTGCTGCCGGTGTTCCAGGACGCCGACGCGCCGCCCGACCCGGTGTACGGCGGATAGGCGTGGCCGTCCGCGGTCCGGGCCGGGCCGTGCGGGGCCAGGACGCCCGACGCGGAGGTGCCCGCGCTCGCGGAGGGGCGCCAGCGGTCGTTGCTCGCGCTGACCGTCGTACCGCTCTGGTGCTTGGTGTAGCGGCCGGTGCCGGTGCCGTGGACCGGGCCCAGGACCTCCAGGTCGAACAGGTCGCCCTCCAGGTACAGCCTGGCCCGCCGTGCGGAGTGGCCCGGCACGAAGAGGGTGTCGGTGAGCAGGTGGCGTCCGCCGGCCGTCGCCAGGAGCAGGTGGCCGCGGCTCATCATCTGCCGGACGCTGAGGCTGGTGCGTACCCGCGCGCCGTCCGCGTCGGGGCCGAAGACCATGGTCATCAGCTTCAGGGCGGCCGGGAGCGCGTCGTCCAGGAGGACGCCGGTGAGGTACGCGTCGCCGGGCAGCGGAGGCAGCGGCCGCAGGTCGCGGTCGGCCTTCGGTCCGTTGAGCGGGTGGAACTCGGACAGTCCGCGCGGCACTTGGAGGTCGAGGACGCCGGAGACGCTGGTGGTGCCGGTGGTGGAGCGCGCGGTGGACAGGCTGCGGTAGAGCCCGGTCAGCCAGTTGTTCAGCGGCCGGCCCGCCATGTCGAGGCGCTGGACCTTGACGGTGAGCAGCTGGCGGAAGCGGACGACGCGGGTGCCGTCCTTCCACGCGTACGCGGTCTCTTCCGTGGTGCCCGTCTCGGCCCGGGTGACGCCCCGGTGGGCGCCCTGGCCGACGCCGATCCCGGCGCTGTGGGACGTGTGCGTCTCACCGGCGCCGAGCCGGCCGGCGGTGACGGCCTGGGATGTGTCCCGGGAGGTGCTGACCGCGGTGCTGGTGTAGCCGTGCCCGTAGTTCTCCAGACCGGTCGCGGGCCGGAAGTCGAGCACCTCCGGCCCGGATTCGAGGGTGGTGGTCAGGTTGATCGCGACGACATCGGACAGCAGCCAGCCGATGGGGTTGACCAGGTAGAACGTGTGGCCGTGGGACGAGAGCAGATCCTCCAGCATCGCCGCGTCGCGGCCCTCCGCCAGCAGCGACTGGAGCATGTTCACCGCTCCCTGGAGCCGGCCGACCCGGCGCCCGGCGCCCGTCCACAGTTCCGGCCGGGAGGCCAGCAGTCCGGGCGCGACCCGGTCCACCTGCTCGCGCACGATGTCGTAGGTCGAGCGGCCGTCGTCGTAGCCGAACGCGTGCACCCCGCTGTGGCCGAGGAGCCGGCCGCCGCGGTCCTGGCGGGTCAGGTACTCCGGGAACCCGACGTCGGGGAAACGGTGCGTGGATTCCGTCAGTTGGTGCCCGAAGCGGCGGGCGAACGCGGACCGGGTCCGGGCGTCCAGCACCGGCAGGGCGCCGCTCCCGTGCAGCCGGGCCAGCAGGGCGGCCAGGTTCTCGCGGCTCGCCGCCAGCCCTTCGGGAGCCTCGGGGGCGTCCACCACCCAGCGCAGCAGCAGGCCGGCGACCGTGTTGCCGCTGAGCCTGACTTCTCCGTCGTGCCAGCGGTTCATGACGTCGACGAGCTGCTGGTCGGAGACCGGCAGGACGTCCTTGGCGTACTGCTCCAGCGCGTCCGGCTCGGACAGCAGGTACAGGGCGGTGCGGCCGGTGACCTGCTGCCGGTCCGACCGGTACGTGTCCGGCAGCAGCTTCGAGGTCTTCTCCAGGCGGCTGCGGACCTCGAAGTCCACCTCGGTGCGGTACGCGTACGCCCGGTTGAAGTCGAGCTGGATCAGCTCCTTGGCGCCGGTGCGGCCCTGGCTGGAGGAGGAGTTCCACTGCCAGTTCCGGGAGGCGCCGGCCTCGCCCTGGACGGACGCGTCGCCCACCGCGCCGCCGACGGTGACGCCGGCCTGCGTCCAGGCCACGCCGGCGGAGGACGTGTCGGTGCCGTTGGTCTGGGTCATCCACAGCCGGATCACGCCCAGGACGAACTTGTCCGGGGTGGCCCCGGCGAACTGGGAGCGGCCCATGCGCCCACGCACGTCGACCGCGCCGAAGGTGTCGCGGAAACCGGTGTCGAAGAACTGGTCGGTGGTGTAGCGCCCGTTCAGGATCTCCTTCAGGTGCGCCCGCACCTGGATGGTGCTGGTGAAGGAGGTGATCTCCTGGTCGGCATGGCCCTGCGGGCCGGTCAGTTCGCCCAGCACCGTCGTGGCCGCGTCGTGCAGGCCGGTGGCGTCGACGTGGTAGATCACCGCCCGGTCGAGCACCGCGGCGGGCGTGCGGGGCACCGAGGTCGTGCCGGGGTGGTCGAGACCGCCGAGCGGCGGCAGGTAGGCGATGGTCCGCTGCCGGGAGAGCGTGATCGGCCGCGGGTCGCGCGCGCCCGGCCGGAGCCGGCCCCGCAGGCCGCTGTGCTGGAGTTCCAGGGTGGCGGTGAGGTCGACGTACAGCGCGTGCTTGTGGACGGTGCCGGGGTACTCCAGCAGTTCGGGGCGGTTGTTGAGGAAGGAGACGCCGTCGGCGGCGCCCACCGAGCGCCGTACGTCGAATCCGGTGACCGCTCCCCTGGGCTGGCTGGTCATGGCCTTGACCCGGAAGCTGAGCCCGACCGACGTGCTGCCGCCGGTGGACTGGCCGGCGGTGTCCATGCCCATCGCGAGGTTGACCACGGCCATCTCGTCGGTGGCGCCGAGGTACTCCGGCGCGGTGTCCGGCGACGCGGACGCGCGGAGGGTGATCTTCACGGCGTCCAGGTCGAAGTCGGTGCCGAGGGTGCCACGGCGCCGGTACAGGGTGATGACCAGGCCGGACTGGTGCAGCTGATCGAAGTGCGACTCCAGTCCGCGCAAGGAGACCCACTTGTTCAGCTTCTCCAGGTTCTCCAGCAGGCTGTCCAGCCCGTCGGCGTGCGTCCACCAGCGGTCGGCGCCCAGCGGCGACGCCTCGTCGGCGGGCAGGAAGCCGAGCCGGACGAGCTCCCGGTACAGGGCCTCCCGCAGCTCCCGCACGGTGCCCTCGTCGAACTCGACGATGCCCATGCCGATGCCGCGGCCCTCGGCGACGTGCGGCGGGACGTCCACGTGCTCGTCCGGGCGCCGGACGGCGCCCCGGATCCGGTTGGGCTCGTACGGCACCGTCCGCGCCGGCGCCGGGACGGCTGCCGTCGCCTCGACGGGCGCGGTCGCCTCACCGTGCGTCGCGGCCGGTGCGGCCGGGCCGTCCGCCGGCAGCGCCTCGTGGTCCACGGGGAAGCCGTACCGGAACGCCTCGGGTTCCGGCATCCGCACCAGGCCCTGGCCGGACACGTCCGGCGTCCTGACCCCTTCCGCGCCGCGCACCGCCACCACGGCGCTGTGGGTGAACTCCAGCCGGTACGCGGCCGTGTGCCCGGTGAAGCGCGGCACCACGACCCACAGGCCGGTACGGCCGGCGCTGATGCCGTCGGAGTTGGACCACGTCATCGCCAGCCCGGCGCTGACGCCCAGGCCGACGTCGGGCCGCTGGAACGGCACCGGGGCCAGGTCGAGTTCGGCCCACGGCAGGCTGACCGTGGTGGAGTTGCCGATCGTGTGACCGCCGCTGGTGCCGTCGATCGCCGTCCTGACGTTCTCGATCGGGGCCTGGTCGCTGGTGGCCCCGACCCGGGTGCCGCGCGACTGCCGCACGGTGTGCACCCGGACGGTCGCGACCGGCCTGCCGTGCCGGTCGTGCAGGGCGAAGACATAGCCGTGCGGGTCGCCGACGGCCGCGTCCAGGTGGGAGTCGAGGTTCCACAGCTTCTGGAGCAGCTCGTCGCGCGGCACGCTGCCGACCGGCAGCTCAAGGCCCTGCTGGTGCGCGGCGGCGACGATCCGGTCGAACAGGGCGGGCAGACCGGTGAGCCCGGACGCGTAGTACACCGCGGGCAGGCGGTGCTCCAGACCGCCGGTTCCCGTCGCGACGACCTGCTCGGGCGCCCGCTGGAGATAGTGCTCCGGCACGTAGAGCAGCAGCCTGCTGTCGTCCTCGGCCGTGACCTCCACCGGGGGCACGTCCTCCCAGCGGCGGCGGGCCTCGGTGCGGACGCGCACCGTCCAGTGCGGCCGGTAGGCGACCATCGCGGAGTCGACGTTGGCCAGCTCCACATGGCCGCCCTCGGCGTCTCCCACCCGGCTCGTGGACCTGCCGGAGGCGTTGGCCGTACCGGAGACGCCCGCGCCGACCCGCGCGACCTCCAGCACGCCGGGGCCGAGGCCGATGCCGTACGACACCGAGATCCCGGCGCGGGCGGCGCCGGTCGGGCCCGAGTGGCCCTCCACATGCGCGCCGGTCAGGTACGAGGCGTTGATCGCCTGGTTGGCGTGGAACGGCTCGGCAGCGGTGTCGCGGGCGGGCACCAGGCCGAGCGGACCGGACGGCACGCCGGTCGCGGTCGCGCCGGTTTCCGCGGGCTCCGGTTCCTCGGGGATGGTCGCCAGCCGTGCGGAGCCGTCGTACGCCCCGGCCGGTTCGCGCACCGCCCGCGGGTCCCGCGGGTCGAGCGTGATCAGCGCCTCGGCGCCGCCCAGCGGGACGAGCAGGCCCGCGTCGGCGAAGCCGCCCTCGCCCGGCACCAGGTAGCGGTAGTTGCTGAGCAGGCGCTGCGGCAGCTGGTCCCAGACGGCGTCCGGGACGCTCCGTCCCGTCCGCCCGACGAGGGTCCGCAGGGTCCGTACGACCTCGGGGACGTGGGGCAGTCCGGCGCGCGGGATGCCGATCGTCCGGGCCGCGGGCTGCACGTCGAGCGGCTCGCCGAGCGACAGGCCGCGGGGGACGCCGGTGGGCCGGGGGGCCGGGAAGAGGTGGGGCAGGGCCTGCTCCAGCCCGCCGTCCAGGTGGCCGTCGCGGTCCAGCGGGAGCATCGCGTACAGACCGCCGGGCACGTCGATGGTCAGCGCCCGGCGGGCGCCCTTCTCCAGCTGGGCGACCACCCTCACGTGGAACCGGTAGTGCCGGTACCTGCGGGTGGCCTCCCGGTTCACCTCATGGGTGCCGCCCGCCTCGAAGCCCTCCTTCTGGCCGGTGTGCACGCCGTACACGTCGAAGGCCACCCGGTCGAAGACGCGGTGCCCGTCCGCCATGCCGCCCGCCTCGGGGCCGACGGAGAGCACGCCGCCGCGGGAGCTGCTCTGTTCGCTCTTGGGGCTGGTGTGGTCCTGCTGGTACCGGCGGGCCTTGAACTCGACGCCCTCGACCGGGCCGACCACCTCGGCCGCGGTCAGCTCGAAGCCGACCGTGACGGTGCGGTCGCCGACCGGCACCTGGTAGCGGTGTTTCAGCAGCTCGGGGACGTTGGCCCGGAGCATCGTGGTCGAGGTGTGGTGGTCGTAGGTGAAGCCGGCCGCGGTGAGGGGCTCCAGGCCGGGCACCTCCCACGCGCCCTCGCGGGTCAGGTCGGGCGCCCGCACCGGAGTGTGCGCCGCGACCTTGGCCCACCGCTGGGTGGCGTGCGCGGCCGGCACGTCCCACGGGTGGATGTAGTCGGTCAGGGCGTCGGGCAGGGCCGTGGACCGGTCCGCGACCGGAGACGTCCACGAAGGCGTCCCCTCCGGCCGCACCGGTGCGACGACCGGCGGCACCGGCTGTTCGGCGGGGAGCGTCAGGTGCGACGGGACGAGCAGCCGTACGTCGCCGGTGACCGGCGGCCGGTCGCCGAGGCCGTCGTCCTGCCAGGTCCACACCCGCACCGGATCGGTCCGGCGGGCCGCGTCCCGCCCGCGCGCCAGCGCCCCCACGCGCAGCGCCGCGTCCCGCACGGCCTGCGCCGGCACGGAGAGCGCGGCGGGCGGCTCGGTGGTCGCGCCCATCCGGATGCGGAAGGTCAGCCGGTGCTCGAACTCCTCGGAGCCCTCCCGGGTGTTGGCCCGCGCGATGTCGACGACCTGACGGGCGGTCTCGTGCGACCGCCCCCGGCTCATCCCGTACGTCGCCTCGATCTCGGTGCCCCCGTGGGCGTCGTGGTCGCCGATGCGGGTGCGGGCGCTGACGCCGGCGCCGGCGTGGAAGGAACGCTCGCTGCCGGTCTTCTCCTCGGTGACCCCTTCGGAGCGCAGGGTGAGCTTGACCTTCGGGCGCGGCCGGTGGGCGTGCGGCGCCTCCAGGTCGGCGGTCACCATGACCCACACGTACCGGGTGCTGCCGAAGGGGCCGCTGACCGGCAGCCAGCGGGCGACACCGGTACCGGTCAGGGCCGTGTACTGGTTGCGGAGCGAGTCGGTGGAGAACGCGGAGCCCAGCGCCGACAGCAGGTGCTCGCGCGCCGAACCGCTCCTGCCCAGCACGCCGCGGGCGTCCAGCCGCGCCACGATCGTCGTCAGCACGTCGTCGGCGCGCAGCCGCTCCACGTGCGCGGCGCCGGGCAGGGGGCGGCCGAGCAGGTGGGTACGGGCCAGCACGCCGGACAGGGACGGTGCGGATTCCATCGGTGCGGTCGGAGCAGGGCCGGTCTCCGGCTGTGCGATCCGCGAAGGCCCGGCCTGCGGCCCGTCGTCCGGCACGGTCCGTGCGCCGTCCCCGGCCGTCCCGGCGGAGGCGGTGCCGGAGACGGGAGCCGGTGCCGCGGTGCGCGGCGGCAGCAGGTCCGGGACGCGGCGCTCGGGCACCAGCATCTCCAGCCCGTGCTCGACGCGCAGATAGCGGACGGACTCCTCCCGCTTGCTGCCCTTGGAGCGCGTCACGGTCACCATGAAGACCGGGGACGCCTCGATGACGTGCGTCTGCTCCCGGTACGTGGCACGGCTGATCTCCACCGAGCCCCGCAGCCGTTCCTTGCCGCGTCCCCACGCCCAGCGCACCCCGGCCTGGGCCAGCGCGACGGCCCGCAGTCCCGTTCCGCCCTGCCGGTGGCCTCCGTGGGCGGGAAGCTCCGCTCCGCCGTCCTGCCGGGCCAGAACCGACGCGCCCTCGTCGTGCGAGCTGCCGCCCGCCAGGGCGCCGACGCCGATCTGCGGTCCCACGTTGGCGTTCAGGCCCGCCTGCCATTCCGTCTTCTGCGCGCGGGCGTACCGGTCGGTCGACTGAGCGTAGTGCTCGATCTCCGTGTCGCCCGCGGTCCTGCCCAGGTCCCTGGCCGAGAACGCGCGCACCTTCAGCCGTACCTCGTAGCGCCAGCCGTTGCGCTTGGGCAGCACGGCGCGGTACCCGTCCGGGCCGGTCAGCGCACCGAGGCGGGCGGCGAGCGCCGCGGAGTCGGTCAGCTGCGACAGTTCCTGGGGCCAGTTGGCGGAGTCGGCCAGCCACCCGTCGGGCAGTCCGGCGAGGCGGGCGTAACCGGAGGCCACCAGGTGCGTCAGCTGCGGCATGGCGAGGAAGGCGGGGAACACGGCGTCGGTGCCGCCCCGCGTGAAGTCGACCTCCTGCCGCGTGGTGGTAGGCCAGGTACGCAGGTACGTCGTCCGGCCCACCTCGGCGGCCCGGACCGGGTCGCGCGGCTCGGCGGGCACGCTCTGCCGGGGCACGGCGATCGTGGTGGTGAGGTACGGCCGTTCGATCCACCAGCGCTCGACCCGGTGCCGCCGGTCCGGGTGCTCCGGGCTCAGTGACAGCTCGTAGACCGTGCGGTAGACGTGCTCGTCGACCTCGCCTTCGGTCTCGGTGCGGTAGTAGGCGGTGTTGGCCCCGGTGAACTGCTCCTCCTGGGACCGCCCGAACCCGCCGCGGGCCGTCATGCCGCCGATCCGCAGGCGGGTCGAACCGCCGAGCGGCACCAGCACGCCACCGCCCCCGCCGGCCTGGGCGCTCCACTCGGTGCCCCGCCGGCCCAGCACCGTCTCGGTGCGGGCGGCGCGGGCGTTGACGATCATCGGGTAGCTGCGCCCGGCCTTGCCGTCGAGCAGGATCGCCTTGACCGACGCTCGGTAGCGCTCCCGGCCCACGGTCACCATGTGCACGGTCTCTTCCAGCGGCAGCTTGCCCTCCAGTGCGGGCCGGCTGAAGTACAGGTTGAGCTGGGCCTCGACCGCCGTCCAGTCGGCGGAGCGCCGCACCGAGGGCGGGACCATCTGCCGCAGCGCCCAGCTCAGCTGGTCCTGGACGACCTCCGAGCCCGCCATGTCCAGGGGCATGGCGAAACCGAGGCCGCGCCGCGCGGCCAGGGCCGGCGGCTCGGCGGGGACCGGCTCGGACTCGCCCGCGGCGTCCGTGCTCCGCCGGCCTGCCGCGTCCGGGGCCCGCCAGTAGGCGGGGTCCAGGGCCCGCGGGGGCTCCATCGACCGCAGCGGCGCGGTGCCGGACAGCCGCAGCAGTTCCCGTACCGGAGCGGAGGTCTCCACCGGTTCGGACCGGTCCGCGGACGCGTCGGGCTCCAGCCCGGGGGTGTGTACGGCGCCGAGCACCCGCCGCTCGAAGCCGGCCGCGCCCTGCCCGTCGTGCCACGGCAGCCCGATCTCCGCCTCGGACAGCTCGGACACCGCACCGATACGCGGGTGGGTCGGGGAGTCGACGGTGACCGTGATCCGCAGCCGGGCCCGGTACCTGGCCTGGGTCTCGCGGAAGTTGAGGACGGTGTGGCCCAGGGTCTGCGAGGTGACGGACAGACCGCTGCCCGTGCCGCGGTCGAACCCGACGCCGAACATCGGCAGCAGGCCCTTGGCCGCCGGACCGGGGGCGCCGTCGGAGAGGGGCAGCGCGAAGCCGGCCGCGTTGTAGCCGAAGGCCAGGCCGGCGGATCCGCTGCCCGACCGGCCGAGGCCCAGTGCCGTGCCGCCGCCGAGGTCCTCGCGGATCTGGACCTTGTCGGTGGTCCCGGCGAACTCCAGGGCGTCGATCTGGGCCAGCACCCGGAGACGGCCGCGGAACGACCGCCGTCCGGCCGAGCCCGGTACCTGGATCTCGCCGGAGATGTCGCCGTTGGTCATCCACCACCGGCCGCGCGTGCGGGCGGCCCGCTCGCTGAGCATCTCCCGCGCGTGGGTCATGAAATGCTCGGCCGTGGTGGCGTCCATCCCGGCCTCGTGCAGCCGGCGGTGCAGCGCCGCCACCAGCGGTCCCGTGTCGACGGCGTTGAGCACGACCCGGTCAGGGCCCAGCCGGGCCTCGCCGGGCGGCAGGGCCCGGGCGGGTTCGCTCAGGGGAGGACGCGGGGCGTCGGCGCCGGTGTACTCGGCCGGGAACTCGACCCGCAGACCGCGGTCGTGGACGTCGGCGGGCCGGTGTGCGACACCGTTCACGAAGATCTCGACCCGCAGCCCGGCCAGGAACGGCTTGTTCCTGGCGATGAACATCGTCCGTCCCGAGATGACGTTGCGCCGCCGGGTCTCGGAGCGCCGGGCGGCCGACTCGGCCCGCACCTGCGGCAGACCGAGGATCATCGAGGAGGCCACCGCGGAGGCGGTGCTGAAGCCGAGCAGCAGGGCCGAGTCCGCGCCGAGCGTGCGCTCCCGGTGGCGTTCCCCGCTGCCGCCGGTGGTGGCGAACCGGACGCTGTACTCGCGTACGGCCGACTCCCGCCCCTCCGCCGGACGCAGATCCGCCAGGAGCGGGCGCAGCCACACCAGCCGGCCGTGGGAGGCCAGCGTCACGCCGTGGGTCAGGTGGTCCTCCCAGGCGTGCCGGTCGGTGGTGGCCAGCATGGTGTGCAGCGCGTTCTCGACGTCACGGGCCAGGTTCCGGTCCTGGTCCGGCAGTCCGTCGGCGACCGTCCGGGCCCAGGCGCGGGCGCCCGCGTCGTCGAAGGTCCCGGCGTCGCTCACGGAAGCGTGCCCGAGCGGGCCGTGGTCCAGGTACCAGGGGTGCTCGGGGCGCGGCTGGAGGGCTTCGGCGACGGCGGTGGGCGGGACGGGGGACGCCTCTGCGGGGACGGGGGCCGGCTGCGCGGCGAGGGGGCGGAAGCCGCGCGGCAAGCCGTCGGAATGGTCCTCGTCGGAGCTGTCGGCGTGGTCGGCGCCGCCAGGCGCCCCGAAGGACATCTCGCCGAAGTCCTCGTCCTCGAAGACCTCTTCGAGGTACGGCACCCGGGGCACGTGGACCGTGACCGTGGCACGTCGCAGCAGGGCCGCCCGGTCCTGGCCGGTGGCCAGGTCGTCCCCGGACAGGTCCTGGCCGCGGGAGACGGCGACGACCACGACGGGCTCCCGTTCCCCCGTGCCCTCCCGGCCGAGCGCGGCGACGCGCCGGGCGAGGGACGTACGCAGCAGCGCGGCGACCGTCTCGGCACGGCGGCGGCCGGTGTCCAGGCCGAGTCCGTCGGCATCCGTCCCCGACGCGTAACCGGTCACGGTGACCACCGGTCGCAGCAGCGGCTCAGCGAACCCCGGTACGGCGTCGGGCGCGACACGAGCGGCCAGCCCCTCGATGACCGGAACCTGGTCGGCCGGCACCTCGCTGGAGCCTTCCGCGAACACCACGGTGGCGGCTACGGCGGACCGGGGCCGGAACGTGCGGTAGTCGCCCGCGGCCGAGCCGTAGGCGGTCGTCACGTAGGGCCGGGGCGAACCGTGCTCGGCGATTCCGCTGAGATCCACCTCTCCGGTGGGCGCGTACACCGTCGTGCCGAGGTGATCGGCCACCTGCTGGGCGAGACCGTCGTCGTGGGCGCCCACCTCGCAGGCGACCAGCACCACACCTGCGTCGGGGTGCCGCGCCCTCAACTCGCGCAGACTGGGCCGGCGCCGCAGCATGGCGGCCACCTCGGGACCGAAGAGGGGCCGCTGCCGGCCCGTCGCGTCCTCGACGGCGAGGTAGGCCGCCTCGGCGTGCGACGACACGAAGTAGTGACCGGCCCCGGACCACGGCGCGGGCTGCTGGACGAACGGGTCGTACGACTGCCGCTGCTGCATGAAGACACCGGTCGTGGCCGGGTCGTACTGCGCCCAGGCACGCGAGCGGTCCGCCCATTCGGCCACCCCGAAGTAGGCGCGCCCGACGACGGTGCCCGCGTCGGAGACGATCCGGTGGGACAGGGGCTCGTCGCCGTCCGCCGGCGCGGCGTTGAGCAGCCGCGGGTCGGGGCGGCGGTATCCGTACCCGTACTCAAGGTCCTGGTCGTACCCGGACTCGTACTCGTCCTCGTCCTCGTCCGGTGCGGGCCGTGGCGGCGGGGCGGGGGTGCGGGGCACGTGGAGGGTGACCGTGGCGCGATGCAGCAGGGCAGCCGGGTCCTGGGCTGCCGCGAGGTCGTCGTCCGGCACGTCCCGGCCCCGGGAGAGCGCGAGCACCACGACGGCCGCCGCGCGTTCGGTCCCGCCCTCCCCGAAGGCGGTGAAGTGGCCGGCGAGAGCGTCGCGGAAGGCCCCGGCGACCTTGTCGGCGCGCGCCTGACCGGTGTCGAGCCCCTGGCGGTCCGTGCCGCTGCCGGGCGCGTAGCCGGTGACCGTGACGACGGGCTTGAGCAGGGACGTGCCGACGCCGGACAGCACGGTCCGGACGGTCTCCACGGCCAGGTCGTCGACGACCGAGAGCTGGCCGGGGGTCAGCTCGCTGGAGCCGTCGGCGAACGACACGGTGGTCGCGGCGTCGGGCCGGGGGCGGAAGGTGCGGTACTCGGCGTCGCCTTCCTCGCTGTCGAGCCACGGGCGGGCAGTCTCCTCGTACGGGCCGCGCATGAGGGCGACCGACGTGGTCGGCCCGTAGACGGTGACGCCGAGGTGGTCCGCCAGCTGCTGGGCGAGGCCGTCGTCGAAGGCTCCGGCCTCGCAGGCGACCATGACGATGCCCGCCTGCGGGTTCTGCGACCTCAGCTCGCGCAGGCTGGGACGCCGACGCAGCATCGCCGCCACCTGCGCGCCGTACTGCAACCGCTGGCCGCCCGTGGTGTCCTCGACGGCCAGGACGCCGCCGTGTCCGTGGGCCGACAGGAAGTAGTTCCGGTCCCCCGTCCAAGGAACCGGACGCTCGACCCTGCTCCACTGCCCGGTCTGCAGGTACGTGGCCTCGGACGCCGGGTCGTAGGCGGCCCAGTGTCCCGCGCGGGCGGCCCAGTCCTCCTGGTTGTGGAAAGCGCGGCCGACGACGGTGCCCGCGTCGGAGACGATCGGATGGCTGGTGACCTCGTCCTGCGGGGCGGGGACGTGGTCCGGCGGGGCGGCGTCGCTGCTGTGGAGTTCCGGCCGGGGCGCGGAGTAGCCCGGTCGGCCGGGGGCCGTGACCGCCGCCTGGGAGGCCGCCGGCCCGGATGCCCGGGGCCGTGGCACATGGACGGTGATCGTCGCGCGGCGCAGCAGGGCGGACTGCTCTTGTCCGGTGGCGACGTCCTCGGCCGGGAGGTCCTGGCCCCGGGAGATCTCCAGCACCACGACGGCGTCAGTGCCGAGCGGCTCCGTGTGGCCGTGCTGGCGGGCGGCGAGGTGGTGGGCCAGGCTCTGTCGGAAGAGCCCGGCCACCGTCTCGGCCCGCTGCCTGCCGGTGTGGATGCCCTTGCTGTCCGGGAAGCGTCCCTTCGCGTACCCGGTGATCGTGACCACCGGCTTCAGCCGCGGGTTTTCTCGGGCCGCCAGCGCGGCCCGAGCGGTGTCGGCGGCCAGGCGGTCGATGAGCGGCAGTCCGTCGGCCGCCACCTTGGTGCCGCTCGTGAACAGGACGCCGGCCGCGGCCTGCGGGCGCGGCCGGAACGTGCGGTACCGGCCGTCCGGGCCGCTCGCGTACGGGCGGCCCGGCAGCTCCTGAGCGGGACGGCCCGGCTCCTCGGCCGCCGCGGCGGGACGGTACATCCCGGCCACGGTGGTCGGCGCGTAGACGGTGGCGCCGAGGTGGTCCGCGGTCTGCTGGGCGAGACCCTCGTCGAGGGCTCCGGCGTCGCAGGCGATCATGACGACGCCCGCCTGCGGGTTCTGCGACCTCAGCTCGCGCAGGCTGGGACGCCGGCGCAGCACGGCGGCCAGCTCCGGGCCGTACAGGCGCCGCCGGTTGCCCGCCGCGTCCTCCATGGCGAACTGGGCCTCGTTGGAGTGCGAGGTGAGGAAGTACTGGCCCGGCTCGCGCCACGGCACCGGCTCCGGCACCTGGTCGAGCCGGTTCGGCTGCCGCTGGCGCATGTAGACACTGGTGGCGGCCGGGTCGTACTGGGCCCAGTCGCCGGCGCGGCCCGCCCAGTCGGCCGGTCCGAAGTAGGCGCGCCCGACGACGGTGCCCGCGTCCGAGAGGATGCGGTGGGAGACGTGGTCGTCGGCCGGCTCGCGGAAGCGGTCCAGTGGGCTGCCGCCCGGCAGGCGGGGCCGGGTCCGCAGCTGCTCCTCCGTCAGCGGCTCCATCAGGGCCCCGTGTTCCAGGTCCGCCGTGGCGGCCTCCGCGTCCGCCACGCGGCGGCGGGCGGCCGTCACGCGCTGGACGGCCGCCGGGTGGGCGCCCGTGCTGCGGTGCTCCTCCAGGGCCCTGAGCGCCGACTCGGCACGGGACAGCTCGGTGACCGCGTCGGCGAGCTCCTCCCGGGCCGCGATCTCCTCCTCGGGCGTGGGGCGGACGGTGGCCGTCGGCTGCTCCGCCTCCCGCTCGTCCGGTTCCTGCCGCGCCTTGCCCTTGTCCGCCGCGGGCCGCGACCGGTCCGCGTCGCCGTCCAGGGCGAGCAGTGTCTCCAGCTGCTCGGCGGGCACGTAGAAGACGGCCGCCTCGTCGCTGACGGTCACGTCGACGGCGCGCGGCCTGCCGGTCGCCGGGCGGTGGACGATGTGCCAGGTGATGGAGGTCGCTTCCACCCGGGAGAACGGGCGGCCGTCCTGCCGGAGCGCGGTCCGGCCGGTGGCCGGGGAGCCGGTGAGCGCGCTCGCGATCCGGGCGCCCGAACCGACGGCGCCGGAGGCGCCCCGCACGGAACGCTGGAGGTCTTGTACGGCCGTACCGGGCAGCGTGGCGTCGCCGTCCTCGCGCGGCGCCGATTCGCGCAGTCCCCGGATGTCGGCGCTGATCTCCAGGCGTCCGCGCAGGTCGGCGCCGGCGCCCGGCACCGTCACCGGCTCGTGCAGGGTGCCCTGCGCGGCGAGGTCGAGGAACCACCGGCTCAGGTAGGGCGGGCTGAAGATCGCCGCGATCTTGGACCGCAGCACGAACAGACCGCCCTGCCAGGAGTGGGCGGCCCGCAGCGCGCCGGTGAGCGGCCCGCCCGAGGTGAACAGGCTCTCGGTCGCCGCCCGCAGCGCGGCCAGGTCGCCGACGGTGCCCAGGAATGCCTCCCGGAGCGGTTCCGGGGTCAGGCGCACTCCCTGCCGTGCGTACTCCACCGGCGCCTTCGGCACCACCAGCGCCGGCGGGCGCGCGGCCGGTCGCGGCTGGGGCTGGGTGAGTTCCTCCCGGTAACCGAGGCGGAGGGAGCCGGGCAGTACCTGGGTGCCGAGCCGGTGGTGCTGGTGCCGTCCGATCAGCGGCAGGCCGATGCCGACGCCGGGCGAGGACGCGCTCAGCGCCCAGTGCACGTCCAGACCGGCGGTGACCTCCACGTCGAACGCGGTCGTCCACGGGCGGCCGGCGTGCTGGAGGGCGGTGCTCGCGCGGTGTCCGGTGCGGGCCTGTCCGGCCGGGGTGAAGGCGTGGCCGACCGCGGGGGCGAAGCCCGACACGGCGCGCTGCGGGGCGTCGGAGTCGATCAGGGCCAGCTGGTCGGCGCGGGAGGGCTGCCCGGTGCCGTCGCCGAGCGGGGTGCTCGCGCGTTCGGCGGCGCGCTGGTTCCTGCCTTCCAGCACATGGCCGCCGGGCTCCTGGCCCAGCGCCCGGGGGTTGGTGAGCCGGGCGGTGAGGGTGACCCGGGCCGTCGTCGTCCACAGCCCGCTCCGGTTGGGCACCAGGATGGGCAGGCCCACCAGCATGGTCTCCAGGAGGCCCTTGGTGCCCTGGTGGGAGGCCGTCTTCCAGAGTTCGGCCGCCACCGCGTCGGCGTGTTCCGGGGAGAGGGTCTCACGGAGGGCGGGCAGCAGGCTCCGCACGAACGGCCGCAGGTCGGGCACCGCGAGCAGCGCGGTGTGGTCGAAGCCGTCGCCGCGCAGCACGTTGGCGGGGGCCAGCGCCGGGGCGGGGGCCAGCGCCGGGGCGGGGGCCAGCGCCGGGGCGGGGGCGGGTGCCTGGGCGGGGGCGGGTGCCGGTTCCTGCTCCTGGGCGGGTGCCGCCGGGGGCGTGACGAGCCCGCGCTCCAGGGCCGGTTCCCGCTGCATCAGCGCCAGGCCGGGCGCCGCCACCGGGTCGCCGGTGATCTCCCGCTCGGTGGCGCGCCGGGAGCCGGAGCGGCCGAGGAAACCGGCCGGCCGCTCCGACCAGCGGCGCACCGTGACGTGGAACGTGACGGGCGCGTCGGCCCACACGTGGGGGCCGGTCGTCATGTCGACCCGGTCGCTCTGACCGCTCGCCGCGCGGTCCGCGGACACCTGGCCGCCGCGCGTGTAGCCGAACTCCGGCCCGGAACGGTTGAGGTCCGACAGCGGCACGTCGACGGGGCTCTGCTCCGCCGCGTCGCCGGAGGCGAAGGAGAGGGACGTGCCGAGCGACGCGTACAGGGACACGCTGTCGTCGGTCTGCGTGTGCCGGACCAGGGCGGTGCCCAGGGTGTGGTCGTAGCGGTAGGCGTGCTCGCTCTCCCCGATCGCGGTCAGCGGGCCGGCCGTGGCCCGCACCGACACCTCCGCCCACTGCGGGAAGCCGAGGGTGCCACGGCCGACCGGCCGGGTCCACAGCGGGTACGGGGCTCCGGCGAAGTCCCGTACCCGGGGGCCCAGTCCGGTCACGGCGGTGCGCAGCGCCGCCTCGTCGAGCGGGTCCAGGGCGGGGACGCCGGCCTGCCGCAGCAGGTCCGTGATGTGCGGCAGCAGGTGGTCGGTGCGCACCAGGTGCAGGGTGTCCTGCGGCAGGCGTCCGTCCGCGGGCGTCCAGGTGAGGGCCGGACCGTCCCCGGCGGCACGCGGCGTCCGGACGGCGGCGCCGGCGCCGTCGAGGCCGCTCGACAGGTCCAGGGTGCGGACGAGACGGCCGTCGCCGCCGTCCTCCAGCACCAGGTCCTCGGAGACGAGCAGGCCGGCCTCGACCGGCAGCGGCCCGGTCCCGACCGGGTCGGCCGCCGCCTGCCCCGGGCCGGTGACGCGCTCGACGGTGACGTGGAGGCGTACCGGTCCGCTGAACTCGGACAGCCACAGCGATCCGCCGCCGGAGGCCCCGCCCGCGAAGAACCCGCCGGCCTCGGTGACGGAGCCGCTCCAGCTGAGGCCGGGGGCGAGCCGGCCGCCGGCGGTCTCCGCCGACAGGCCCGTGTCCGGGAACAGCCCGGCGAGCGGCAGTTCGACGCCCGCGGCGAGCTTCCACTGCCGGGTCACCGAGCTGGTCAGGTCGTAGTACGAGCCGTAGTAGACGTCCATCTGACCGTGCCGGGAGCGGACGTAGGCGAAGGCGTCCGGGTCGAGGTCGGCGCGGACGGTGACCCTGATCCGTTCCGGTCCGGCCGGACCGGGGCGGGTCAGCACCAGGGCGTGGCCCTGGCCGGTCAGCACGTGCATACGGCGGGCCAGGCCGGTCTCGCTCAGGGCCTCGTCCAGGGCCAGCTGGTTGCGGACCTGGTGCTGCTCCGGCGCGTCGGCGGGCCGCCGTACGAGGGGGCCGTCCTCCGGTGCGGGGACGTCCCGCCACGGGTCGCGGGCGGCGAGGAAGCCCGGGAAGCAGTCGTGGACCAGCTCCAGCGTGCGCAGCCGCACCCGCTCGGCGGCAGCCGCGTCCAGGTGGTCCACGCGGCTGGTGGGCGGCAGCCAGTCGCGGAAGAGGGCGGGCAGGCGCAGCGTACGGCCCGGGGCGGTCCTCGCCAGGACATCGGGGTCGGTGGCGGTGCCGGGCAGGGCGTCGGGGTCGGCGGTGCGGTCGGCGGCCGGTGCCGCCGGGTCCGGCTGCCCCAGCCCGAGGCGGTCCGCGTCGGCCGTGAGCATGCGCACCCGGGCGGTGAGCCAGGTATCCGGGCCGCCGCGCCCGTCGAGCCCCCGGGTGTCCACCCGGACGTCGAACTCCACCACGGTGGTGGGCTCGTCCGTGTACCGGAGCCGGTTGAGTTCCACGCTGCCCGCCTGCTGGCCGGGCCGGGAGAACCGCACGGAGTGCACGTAGGACAGCGAGGGCAGCGGGATCGGGAGTCCGACGGCGGTCGCCGCCAGGGAGACGGCGTCGGACACGCCGGTGGTGGAGGCGTCCCACTGGGTGGCCGGGGCGCCCACGTCGCCGACCCGGACGTCCTCGGCGTCCGCCTGGACCGGCTCGCCGGGATCGGTCACCACCCGCGGGTTGTGGAAGGAGGCGCGCACGCGGACCGCGTCGGGCCGACCGGTGGCGGAGTGCACCGGCGCCGACCGGTACCCGCCGGCGGCGGCCTGGTGCAGACCGGCCAGCAGGGTCCGCACCCGGGCGAAGGCGTCGAGCGTGGCGAAGGCCGGGGAGAACGGGTCGGCCAGGGCGGGGTCCACGGCGGCGAGCACGGCGGCCCGGTAGTCGGCCGCGCCGGTGACCGACTCCAGCCACGAGACCGGCGGGAGGGCGACCGGTGCGCCGACGACCGCGGGGCGGGGCGCCCGGCCGGCCGGGACCCCGAGGTGGTGCGCGTCGGCCGTCAGGGCGCGGCCGTCCCGGACGGAGTCCAGGGCGAGGCGCAGTGCGGCGGTGCCGGCCTCGGGTTCGCCGGACCACTCCCGCCACAGCGGGGCGGTGGCGTGCCGTGCGCCGTCGGGGCGCGGCAGTGCGCGTACGGCCTCGCGGGGGTGGCGGCCGACGAGGGAGCCCTCGACGATCGTCTGCCACCGCTGCGGGGCCTGTCCGCGGCTCTGCACCACGAGGTCGACGCCCACGTCGTACCGGAAGTCCACGGCCCGGTCCGAGACCGGCCGCAGGGCGCGGGTGGTGCCGAGGGTGGACGAGACGGTGAAGTCGGTGGTCTTGCCGAACCCGGTGAGCAGCGTCCGCAGCGCGGCGCCCGCCGTGGCCAGGGGCGGTACGAGCGCGAGCGCCTGGGAGAACGGCAGGGCGGCGGCCGCGTCGAGCCCGTGGGTGACCGCGCGGTTGGCCGACGCCGTCTCGCGCCAGTCCAGCACCTGGGGGGTGCGCCGGTCGCCGGTCTCCCACCGGGCGGTGCCGGCGCCGTCGGCGAGCGGTTCGCCGCGCGGGTCGGTGAGCTGGGTCCAGTCCCCCAGCCGCAGTCGTACGGTGACGGCCACCGGGCCGCCGGGCGGCCCGAGCACCACCGTCACCCGGTCGGCGACGGCCTGGCGCAGGGCCTCGGCGACGCCGGCGGTCTCGAAGTACTCCGTCAGGGCGGCCCCGGCCCGCTCGCGCGCCCGCTCCGGCAGCAGCGCGCGGACGCCCTCGCGGATCGCCGCGGGCAGCCGGTCGTCGGCGAACGCGTACGTCTCGGCGCCGGTGCCGTGCCGGAAGCCGGCGGACACGGTGGTGGCGGGCGGCGCGAAGACCAGCTCGGCGTCGCGGCGGTCGCGGGCCTGTGCGGGGCTCTCGGCGGGCCGTGAGACGGGACCGGTGGCGGCCGGTTCCTGCTGCGGCGCCCGGGGCGCGGCCGTCGCGGAGGCGTCGGCGTCGGCGTCGGCGTCGTCGGCGGAGAGCAGCGTGTCCAGGCTGGGCATGGTCGCCGGGCGCGGCTCCAGCAGGGCGCGGTCGAGGCGCTCCGCCTCCGGGGTGCCGGGTTGCGCGGCCAGTTCGGTCACCGGCGGTCCGCCGTGGGCGCCCGCGCCGGCAGCGGTGCCGGTGACGTCGGGGACCTCGACGATCTCCGCGCCGCGGAACGTCGTGCCGGTCATGCCGGGGCGAGCGGTCAGCCAGCCCGCCCGGTTCCGGAACGGCGCGATGTACAGCGTGTCGAGACCGATGCCGAGGGTTCCGGTGGGCCCGGTCACCGTCATGCCCAGGACGTTCGCCAGCGTCTGGATGTACGGCGTCTCGGGCAGGGCGGGCGAGCTTCCTATGTTGCAGATCACGGTGATCACCGCGCTGTCCACGGAGTTCACCGCACCCCGCCGGAACGCCTCGAAGCCGGCTTGGCGGCGCAGCACCCGGCCCAGCTGGTCGCCGGCGAACTCGACCGGGCGGTCGTCGCGCGTGTGCAGGCGGACGGTGGCACCGCCCACCCGGCCGTGGGCGACCAGGTAGTGCCGCGGGGCGCCGTCGCCCCACGGGTTGGTCCCGGCGATGCCCGTGTCACCGTCCATGACCCGTCCGGCGCGGAAAGTGCCGGTGTCCGGAATGGACCGGAAGGCCAACTCGGTCCGGGCCCGGTCCTGCGTGCTCAGCGACGTGTGGCCGATGACCCGGCCGGTGCGCGAGTCGGCGAACGGTGTCATCACCAGGCTGCGGAAGTGGAACCGCTCGCCGGTCACGGACCGGACGTAGTCGTCCGCTCCGAGACCCTGTTCCTCCGCGACGGCGGGCAGTGGCGCCTGGGCGGGATCGACGCGCATCCAGTGGCCCCCGGGTGCGTCGGCGTCGTCCCGGACGGTGCGCAGTTCCAGAGCCCCGAAGGGGTTCCCGAACAGGTCCACCCGGCCGCTGTGCGTCCACACGGTGACGCCCGCCCGGTCGGCCACGGTCCTGGCCAGGTCGAGCCCGTACCGGGCGCCGTCGTCGGTCACCAGCCACAGCGGGCGGTCGCCGACGCGGTTGTGGGCGGCCAGCTCCGCGAACGTGTCCAGGGACAGCCGTACCGGCTCGCCGTCCTCGTAACCCACGACGGTGGGCGCGGCGGGCGGTACGCCCGGGTCGTAGTCGAACCTCAGGACGAAGCCGTCCAGCGGGATCAGCGGGCGCACGTCGTCCGCGCCACCCTCGCGCGTGCCGCCGAGCAGATCCAGGCCTGCGACGTTGCCGACGGTGTCGTACAGCAGCCGGGCGTCGAGGTCGGGCAGCTCGTTGTCGTCGTCCATCGCGGACGCCGAACCGTCGTCCTCCGAGTCGTCGTCGTACGACATCGGGGACTCCGGTGCGTCGGCCTCCTCGTCCGCCCACTGCGCGAGCGGGCCGGTCGCACTCAGCGTGAGCACGTCGCCCGTGCCGTAGGTGTCCGGGTCCAGCCCCAGGTCGCGCAGCGCCCGCCGGGTCTCCTCCAGCCGGGCCTGCGTCTTGGGCAGCGCGCGGGTGTTGTGGGCCCGCTGGGCGGCACCGTCCTCGGCGAGGGCGGTGTGGTACTTCGCCAACGCCTCGGTGAGGCGGGACAGTTCGGGGTCCACCAGGAGCGCGGGCGCCTCGGCGGGCCGCGCGGCGGGAGCCGCCCCGGTGTCCTTGGGCTTCCCCTTCGCCTTGCCCTTGCCGGTCGCGGCACGCGCCGCCGCGGCTTCCGCCTCGGCCCGCTGCGCCGCCTCCCGCACCAGCTCCACTGAGGTCACCAGCGCGGGGTGGTTGCGGACGGCGTCGAGGTCCAGCGGGCCGTCGCTGTACCGGCTGCTGTGGCCCTCCCACTTGTACCGGTTGCCCTGGCGTGCGGTGCTGACGGCGTAGACGAGCACGTCCACGCGGCCGTCGGGCGCCAGCACGTAGGCGAACGAGGCGCCGCCGCTGCCGCTGTCCAGGTGCACGTGCAGGGCGCGGTTGATCCGCACCTCGCTCTCGCGGGGCCGCAGGCTGCCGTCGGCCACCCGCTCCAGCACCTTCAGCTGCGCCTCCGTCAGCTGTTCCGGCCGTACGTGGCTGGCGTACACGAGCCGGTCGCCGTACTCCCAGCTGTCGGCCCGCAGCGGGGCGAACGCCGCCAGGCGCTCGGCGACCCGGGCGGACTCCGCCGCCTCACGGGCCTCCCGCTGCGCCCGCGAGTGCGCCCACACACCGCGCGCCACGTCGGCCACCCGGCCGTGGTAGTCGCCCTCCAGCACCGCGGCGGTGCGCTCCAGCCAGGCCTGGAAGTCGGTGTCGAAGTGTTCCAGCCCGGCCTCACCGGTGCGCAGGAACGCGCCGAACGCGTAGTCCGGCCAGAGCGACGGGCTCTGCCGCAGCTCCTCCGCCACGGCCGGTGAGGCGATCAGCAGGGGCAGCAGCTCCGGGTTCTCGCCCAGCGCCCCGGCCACCGCGCCGCCCGCCGGGCCGAGCAGCAGTTCGGCGGCCTCGGGTACCGAGCCGAGCGCCTGCGCCCAGACCGATTCCCGCGCGGGCCGCGTCGCCGTCCGCCCGCCGGTGGGGCCGGGACGTGCCGACCGGGTGCGGCCGGCCTCCTCGGGCGCACGCTCCCGGGGCGCCTGCGCCGGGCGCGCGGGACCGGCGCCGGCGGACACCGCGCCCGTCAGCGCCTGCGGCGACGGGTCCTCGGCGAGCTGCCGGAAACGGGCGGCGTCCTGGGCGAGGTTGCGCAGCGCGGTGGCGTAGTCGGCGTTCCGGAGGGCCGGCTCGTACCACTGGGCCGTGCCCAGGAAGCGTTCGGCGAACGCCGGGTGGTCGTTCAGGAAGTGGGTGAGGTCCGCGTTCGACAGCAGCCGCCGCAGGTCCGCCGCGGGCATCGCCTCCGGTACCGGCGCCCGGTCGGCCAGCACCGTGAGCAGTGCCTCCCGGGATGCGAGCCGGCGCGTCAGCTGAGGGGTCAGCGCCTCGGCGAAGACGCGGTCGGCCCGCGCCGTCCGCCACAGCGGTCCGTCCGTCCGTGCCTGCTCCAGCAGGCCGTGGTTGCGCAGCAACGCGTCCTTCAGCCACGGTGCCTGCCGCAGCTCCGCCGCGATGCGCGGCTGGTCGGTCACCGCTTCGGCGAGGCCGCGGACCGCGGTCAGGGCCAGGCGCAGCGTCTGGCCGTCACGGGCCAGGTCCGCCGCCACCTCGGGCTGCCGGCGCAGCAGCCGGTGGGCCGCCGGGCGCCTTGCCAGCAGCCGGGCCACACCCTCGTCCGCCGCCAGGGCCGCCACCACGGCGGGGGCGGCCAGCGCGGTCCTCGCCAGTTCGGCGTCGGCCAGCACCACCGGCACCTGTCCGGGGTGCGCCGAGAAGGCGTGGCGCAGCGGCTTGGTGCTGAGAAGCCGAAGGTAGTCGGCTTCGTCGGAGAACAGGTCCGGGTGCTCGGCCAGCGCCTCCGCCATCCCGGGCACGGTCCGGATCACCAGCAGCCGGTCGGGGTGCGACGCCAGTGCCTTCACCAGCGGCAGGCTGCTGAGCGCGGCGCGCACGATCAGTGGTCCACCGTCCTCCAGCAGTTGCTCGGACAGTTCGTCCCGCAGCTCCTTGTTGGCCATCAGCAGGTCGGCGGCCGGCCCCTGGTCGGCGATGACACGCGCCGCGTCCACGCTCAGCATGACGAGCTGCTTGTCGCGTTCGGAGTGCAGGCGGGTGTAGAGGGGCTCCGCGAACAGCAGGAGCCGGTTCAGTTCCGGGTTGTGCACGGCGAGCACGGCGGAGGCGGGGCTGCTGAGGAGCCAGGAGCGGGTGCCCCGGCTGGTGAGGAAGAGCCGGTACAGGTAGTCGTCGGTGCGCAACGCGCGGGTGAGTTCCGGATTGCCGTACAGCAACGGCAGCGCGTTCTCGGCGGGGTCCGCGAGCAGTTCGATCAGTGCGGGCCTGGCCTGGAGCGTCTCGAACAGCTCGGTGTTGCGGTAGAAGCCGACGGCGAACGCCTCCCGCTCGCGTGCCAGGCCGAGGAGACGCGGTTCCTGCCGGACCGCCTCGTTGATCCACAGCGCTCGCGCACGGTCCGCGGAGGACACGGAGCCCTCTTCGGCCCATGCCCGAAGCTGCCGCTCCCCTTCCTCCTGGGACAGCTTCAGCGTGCGCGCGAGCTCCGCGTCCCCGTCCTGGTACTCGATCCCCTCCGGCGACAGTACGGGCTCGCCCGTGCTGTCGACGAGAGCGGTCAGTTCCCTGATCCAGGCGCGGCTCTTCTTCTTCTTTCCGGCCTTGCGGGCCTCCGCGACCCGGGCGAAGCCGGCCTCCAGACGGCCGGAGTCCAGCGCCTCGGCGAAGGCCGGACGTGCGATGGCTTCGGCGAACGCCTCGGGGGCGGACAGGAGCAGGTCGAGTGCGGTCGCGTTGGCCGGGCGTGCCAACGCGGTGAGCAGCCGCGGATCTGTGAACAGGTGTTCCCAGTGCTTCACGGAGACGGGTGTGCCGTACCGGTTCGCCAGTTCGCGTACGAGGGTTCCGTGCCGGCGCAGGTTCTCCAGCCCTTCGGACTCCACGGCGGCCAGCGACGCGGGGTTCCTGCCGAAGAACCTGCGGAGTGCGCCGTCGTTCTCCAGCAGCGCGTCCACGAGGGCCTCGCCCCCGCCGAGCCGGCGGAAGAACGCTTCCACGCCGGACGTTGCGCCGACGAGGCCGAGGAGACGGTCGTCGGTGGCCAGCCGGTCCGCCTGGCCGTCCAGCGCCCGCAACGCGGGCAGCGCGTAGGAGGCGCTGGCGACGAACTGCGCCATCGCGGGATTCGCGGCGAGCACCGCCGGCAGCCAGGGGTGTTCCCCGGCGGCGTCCTCGATCCGGGCCAGGACGGTGGCACCGTCGGGACCGGACACCTGGTCCCGCAAGTGGCCGTGCCGGAGAACCGCCCGCAGTACGCCGGGTACCAGCAGAGCCTCGTTGTCGTCTCCGGTCAGCCGTTCCCTGACGGGGGCGTTCTCCGGCAGCAGCAGCCTGCGGTACTCGTGCGGGTGGGACAGCAGCCCGGGGTGGCGCTCCAGGACCGCCACCAGCCCCTCCTGCTGCCGCAGCACCTCAGCCGGTCCCGGCAGGGCGAGCGCGGCGTCCAGGGCCGGGATGGCGGCCCGTAGCCGGTCCACGGCCGAGATGCCCGGCCCGTCCGGCACGGTCCGGGCGGCGGCCTCCGGATGCCGTGCCGCCTTCAGCGCGTCGGCCAGCCGCTCGTCGGGAACCCCGTCGAAGGCCCGCGGGTCGGAGGAGAGTGCTTCCGCGACCGCCGGGTTGCCGGCGGCTGCGGCGAGCAGTTCGGCGCTGCGGGCGATCCTGGCGCCGAAGGCGGCGATGTCGGGCAGGACGTCGACGAGCAAGGGGCTGCCGGCCAGCGTCTCGGTCACGGACGGGTCGCTCATCGCCAGGTTCAGCAGGCCGGGGACCTGGAACAGGGCGTGGGCCTGGTCGGCGTGGACGTGCAGGGCCGCGCGCAGCTCCCGGTGGGCGAAGAGCCGCCGGTAGTCGATCTCGACCGGCTCGGACAGCCGTGTGATCGTGACGAGGCCCGCCAGCAGAGCCCGGTCCTCCAGGAGGGAAACGGCCTGATGCACCGGGCGATCGGTCCGCAGGAGCGCCTGTGCCGCCTCCGGAATCGCGTCGAGGACCGTCGCGAGCGAGAGGGCCGGGTCCCTGGCTTCCAGGACCGTGCGGACCACCTCGGTCTGCCCGTTCAGGTGGGAGGGCAGTCCGGGGAAGAGGAACAGCAGTTTCGCCCAGTCCACCCGGCTCTCGATCGCATCGACCAGTTCCCGTCGGCCCGACGAGGACTTAGCCAGCAGGGTGTCCAGGTACTCGGGCGTTTCGACCAGGGTTGCGGCGCTGTCCGGGTGCTCGGACGGAAGTGTCTTCAGGGTGTCCAGGAAGACCGGCGAGACCGCCAGCACCTCCGGCATGTCGGGGTGGGCGAACAGGAAGGGCGTCAGGACGGAGTGCTCCGCCGCCTGCTCGATCAGGTGGGCGGCGTCGGGCTGGAGTATCCGGGTCACAGCATCGGCGTGTTCCGGCTGGTGCCACCGGGCGTCCTCGCCGAGCAGTCGGGTCATCGCACGCACCGGCCACGCGTCGTACCATCCGGACCGCTGGGCGGTAGCGATCAGTTGCGCCCGCACGACGGGCTTGAGGTTTTCGGGTATGGCGGCTTCGCGCACGGCCGCCTCCAGCAGCCTGCGCCCCTGCGCGGTGAGTGGTGCGGGCCCGGCGGTCCGGCCGGCGGCGGAGGTCTCACCGGCGGTGGCGGGCGAGCCGGCCTGCTCCGCGGACTGGTCGGCGCCGCTCCGGCCCGCCTTGCGCCGCTTGGCTTTCCCGCCGCGCGGCTGCGCGTCCGCCGGAGCCTGGGCGGAATCGTCACCGGCCAGCTCGATCAGCACGCCGCCGTCCACCGCTGCGGACGGCTCCCGCCGCTCCTCCGGCGGCCGGCCCGGTTGCACATCCGACGCCGGCTCCGGCATCCGGTCCGGTTCCGCCGCAGGTGCCGGGGGCTCGGTGCCCTCGTTCGGGCGGGGCACCGCCAGGCCGGGCGGGAGGTCCAGGGTGCGCAGCACCATGGTGCCCAGCACCCAGCGGGTGCCGGACGGTCCCTCGACCCGCAGCACGACCAGCGAGCGGATCAGGTAGCCGGGCGTCGGACCGGCCGCGCCGGCCGGGGCGGAGACGCCGTACTTGAGAATGTCGCGCCGGTAGACGTTGGTCGCCGTGGACTGGCCCCGCAAGGCGCGGTTCTGGGCATTCGGCAGGGTGAGCCGGACCCGGTGGGTCTGGTCCGCCGTCAGCGGTGTGGTGAAGCGGGTGCTGACCGCTGGGGTGACGGTGGTGGAGGCGCTGGCGGCGGACGTGTCGGAGGCGACCCGGACGTCGTCCAGAGCGGTGGGTCCCTCGGCGAGGACCTCCTGCGGGAACAACCGGAGCCGTACGGACGTGGCGTCACTGGTGCCCGTGCGTCCCATGAAACGGCCCACGGCACTCCGGTCGAGCAGTACGCCCGCGTCGCCGCCGCCCGGCCGCACCAGTCGGGCGAGCCGGATCAGCAGGGCCTCGTACGACAGCGAGGTGTGCATCCGGTCCACCCCGGCGAGTGCCGGGTCGACCTGTCGCAGGGCCTGTGCGAGCTGCGCTGCGGCGTCGAAGACCTCGAAGGAGAACGGCCGCGCCGGCACCCAGTGTTCACCCGTCAGGGCGGGACGTACGGCGAGCGGCAGACCCTCCACGTCGACGGCGGCCGCGTCCTCGGGCGCCACCCGCCACTCGGTGGGGTCGTCGGCGAGGACGCCGGGGTCGGGCCGCGTCATCCGCGTGACGTCGCCCGGCTCGGGCAGATCGGTGCGGTCGAACCGGAGGGTGACGCTCGCGTCGACGGAGGCGTGCAGGTCCGCCATGGCGACGCCGCCGGCCACCGCGTCGGCGAGTCGGGCGACCGGCGCCCCGGTCAGCGGGGTGCTGCGCACGGACGCCTGGATCTCGTACGGGACGTCGAACTCCGCCAGCCGGCCCGACCGGCGCCAGACGCGCGTCTCCCGGGAGGCGGACACGGAGGCACCCACCGCGCGTTCGGCGGACAGCGCCAGCGTGGTCTGCGCGCGCCGGCCCTGGTACTGGAGCACGGGCACGGCGTCCAGTTCGTGGCCCCGGGAGTGGGAGACGCCCTGCCCGATGGCGCCGGGCACCGGCAGGTCGCCGTCGCGCCCGCTGCCGTGCGCGGCGGAGCGGGTCAGCTCGGAGGTGTCCGGGGCCGGACGTCCACGCAGGGCGTCCAGGGCGGCGCCCGGCTTCGGCTGTGCCGCCAACGCCACCTCGACCAGGACGGGTGTCAGCCAGCCGCGGTACACGAAGTGGAGCGCCACGCGTCCTTCGGGGCCCGCGGCGATCAGGGCGCGCAGCGCCACCGGGGAGGTGCGGTCGGCGATCCAGGTGGTGACACCGGGCAGGTAGGCGGCGTGCCCCAGGACGGTGGTCCCGCGCGCCGCCTGTTCCACGGCGCGCGTGATCTGCTGCTGGAAGCCACCGCGCGGGCCGGCGAGAACGGTCTGGGTGACGGCGCCCTGCCCGATCTGGCCGGTCGCCCGGTACCACGACGGCAGCACCAGGTCGGCTGCCGGAACGGCCGGGGCGAGGCCGAGCACGGGCGTCAGCGGGAAGTGCCGGGCCAGCTCGCTCTTCGGCAGCAGGAACTCCACGGCGTCGGGCACCCGGATGCCGATGGTCCGCTCCGTGTGGGGGCCGGCGGCCAGGGTCCCGGACACCACGTTCCGGCGGCCCACGCGGACCGTCACCTCGAAGGTGGCGGTGGCCGTGACCCGGTCCAGCCGGGTGTTGTTGTCGGCGGTGACCCGTGCGTTCGACGCGTTGTCCGCGACGGTCACATCGGCCGAGGCGCCCGCGGAGTACGCGTAACGCCCGCTGGGGAAGAACCCGACCGCCGGCCCGTAGGCGCCGCTGACGGTCAGGCCCTGCTGCCGCCCGCTGCCCACTGACCGGGTCACCGAGGAGGTGTCCGCCGAGTACAGCCAGGTCTCCAGGCTCATCGGCGGCGGTTCCTCGCCGATCCGCACGTCGGTCAGGTAGGCCCTGACCGTCACCGAGACGTCGGTGCCCGAGGCCAGTCCGTGGCTGCCGATCCCCTCCAGCACGAACCCGTCGCCGAACACGGCCAGGGCGTTGCCGGTGAGCTGCTGCGAGGAGAGCGCGGAGCGCAGCACCTGCTGCGCCATGCTGTCCGGGTCGGTGAGCGAACCGCCCACCGCCGAGCGCGCCGTCCACCGCCAGGCCCCGTCCGCGGCCCGGACCAAGCGCCCCAGCGGTCCCGCCGCGCCGTCCGACATCCACGCCCCGGTGAGGCGTTCGGTCGTCTCCAGGTCGTCGCTGAGGGCGGCCGACAGGTCGAACGGCTCCTCGGTCCCCGGCGCGGTCCGGACCGCGCCCAGCACCTCGCTCACCGCGTCGGCCAGGGCGCCGCCGCCCGACACCCGGTCGACGAAGGCCGTCTCCGGGAGCCGGTGCAGCTCGCCGGAGTCGGCGGCGGCCCGCAGCCGACGAAGTTCTTCGTCGCTCACCCGGACGGCGTCCGCGGCGGGCCGGGGCGTGGGCGCCCCGGGGCCGGCCGGCTCCGGTGACGCCTCGGTGCGGTACGTGGGCAGCGCGAGGCCCAGCGTGCCGTCGGCGACGGCCGGCCGGGGCGCCGGGCCGTGGCTCCACATCAGCTCCAGCCGCAGGCGCACCGGGACGTCGAAGACCTGAAGGCCGTCGTCCGCCGAGGACACCACGTACTTCTCCTGGCCCACCAGGGACCCGGTGCCGGTGGTCGTGGCGGTCTGTCGGCTGTACGAGTACTCGGGTGCGAAGCCCTGCAACGGCAGGTCGCCGTGGCGCTCCAGCGGGTTGCTGATCTGGCCGGCCCCGGTCACCGACCAGGCGATGGGGGCCACCGTGCGCTGTTCCTGGCCGGGGCGGGCGAACCCGGCCCAGTTGTTCACCTGCACGCCGGGCAGCGCCCGCACCGCCTCCACCGGTCCGTCGCCCACGCGCTCGGCGGACAGCCGGAGCGCAACTCGCTGGGTGTCGGCCGTGGTGGGCAGCTCGAACCACACCGTGTGGCCGCCGTCGACGAGTTCGTCCGCCACGGCGCGCAGCGATTCGCCGGAGCGGGCGTGGTCCAGGGCGCGGGCGTTGACCAGCCGGCGGGCCCGGGCAGCCTCACCGGCCCACCCGTCGCCGGTCGCCGAGGGCAGGAAGCCGTGCTGCTGCAGCCAGCGCTCGGCCAGGCCGAACAGCGGCTCGGCGCCGTCGACGCGCAGGGTCGTGGTGGAGACGCCCAGCGAGCGCAGCCCGGCCACCTCGGGCGGGAGCCGGCGCGGGGCGGCGTCCGTGACGCCCTCCAGCACGGCGCGGGACGGCACCTGGAACACCACGGGGTACGCGCCCAGCCCGGTGCGGTTGTCCAGGGGGCTGCCCGGCGCCGGGGACACCCGGCCCCGGCCGGGGCGGACCAGCTCCACCACGAAGCCCACGTCGCCCCGCACCCGGAACAGGGGTCCGCCCCACTCCAGCGCCTGGGACCGGGTGACCTCGCCGCCGGAACCCAGGCCGTACGACACCTGGTGGCGCGCTCCGGCGTTCAGCGACACCGCGCCGCCGACCGGGTCGGTGACGCTGTCGGTCCGCGGGGCGGAGAAGCCGAGCGAGACACTGAGGTCGGCGCCCGCCGCGTTGGTGACGGTCGCCTGTCCGGTGACCCGCAGCGAACGCACCACCATGTGCATGAGGTCCGCCGCCGGAGCCGCCGGGCCCATGGTTCGCTCGCCGCCGGTGAGGGCCGCGTGCACCCGGAAGTGGCCCAGCACGGAGCCGTCACCGGCCAGCAGCACCGCTGAGTCGTGCCATCCGCTCAGCATCCTGGGCAGCGCGTCCCGCAGGTTGCGGGCGCCGAAGAAGCGCCGCAGGTCCTCCCGGGACGCCTCCGTCGCCGGGCCGAGGTGCGCGGCGAAGGACTCCTCCACGGCGTGCAGCACGCGGTCCGGGGCGAGCACCGACTCCACGGCGTACAGCGGCGTCTCGTGCACCGCCGACCGCAGCGGTGCGGCCTCCCGGTCGGCCGCGCCCGGCCGGGCGGCGATCGGACCGTCCTCTCCGGCCGGGCTCTCCGGGGCCGCGTCCCCGTCCTCGACCGCCTGCCCGGTGCGCGCGAGGTGCTCGGGGAACCAGACCGCGATCCGGCCGTTCTCCCGCTCGGGCGTCCAGTCGCCTGCGGCCTGCGCACCGTCGGACCGCACCTGCCAGCGCATCCGGTACTCGAACGGCACCGTCCCGCCGAGCGTGGTGGTGATGGACAGCGACTGTGCGCCGCCCGCGGCGCTCACGGACGTCGACAGCTGGTTGCGGACCACGTTGACCTGCGGCTGCACCGCGACCTGGCGCAGCGGGCCGGCGGTCGGCACGTCCCACACGTGGCTGTAGTTGAACTGGAAGGTGCGCAGATCGGCGGTGCCTGCGGAGTTGCCCGCCTCCGAGTAGCCCGCACCCCAGCGCTGCACCCGGTTGGGCACGCCTTCGGCCAGCCCGTCCAGCAGCTCGGGCGCGGACCGGGGGTCGTCCAGCCGCAGCCGTACGTAGACGGTCCGGCGCACGCCCCGGTGTTCCAGCGGCAGGCGCAGTCCGGTCTCGCTGCGCACGTCGGCCCACTCGTGGACCAGGTAGGCGGAGGTCAGCCTGGCGTCGATGCGCCGGCGGAGGTCCTCGTCGGGGCCGGCCGCCCCCTCCAGTTTCCGGGCCACCCGCTCGCGCAGCCACGCGACGGTCTCCTCCGGCACGGGACCGAGGTGGGTGGTGCCCTGGGCGCCGTCGAAGACCGAGCCGAAGGTCCGGACGTGTTCGCTCGGTTCCGGTACGGCGGCTGCCGATTCGGGTGCCGAGACCGCGGGCTCCGGTACGGCGGCTGCCGATTCCGGTGCGGCGAGCGCCGACTCGGGCGCGACGACCTCCGGTTCCGGTACGGCGACCGCCGGTTGCGCTTCGGCCTCGGACACCGGCCGCGGGTTCGCGGGCCGGTCGTGGAAGGTTTCGGTCAGCAGGGCGTCCAGGCTGCGCGGCCCTTCCGGGCGCGGGCCGAAGACCGCCGCGTCCAGCTCCGCCGCTCTTGCGGCGTCCACCGGCACGATGACCGGCTCGGCCGTGACGGTGCTGGGCCCGGCCTGGCTCGGGTCCCGGCCGGCCGCGTCCGCCGCATCGGCGGCCCGGGCGGCGCCCGCCGGGAGAAGATTCGTGTTCGGCCCGGCCAGCCGCCGGGCCGCCGCCTCGCCCTCCGTGTGCAGGACACGGGCGACCTCGGCCAGTCGCCGGTAGTACTCCTCCCGCGCCGCGTCGGAGTCCATCCGCATCGGCGCGCGGGCGTAGCCGCTCGCCCTGCTCAGCAGCGCTGTGGCGGCCGGGACGGAGATGTCCAGCCGCGCCGCCAGCTCGGCCGCGGTGTCCGCGTCCGGCCGCGCCTCGGTCTCCAGCCCCAGCTGCCGCAGCGTGTCCCGGGCGTCTCGCAGCGCGCCGAGCACCTTGGCCTGCTCACGCGACCGGGCCCGCTTGTCCCGTACCCGCAGGACGGCATCCTGCCCGGCCACGGCCGCGTGGTACGCCGCCAGGGCGTCCGCGAGCCGGGCCAGCCCGGCATCCACCGGCGTCGCGGACAGCTCGTCGGCGGGCCGGGCGTCCCGGGCTCCACCCGTGTCCTTGGCCTTGCCCTTGTCCGCCTTGCCCTTGCCGCCCTTGCTCCCGCGCTCCCCGGCCGCCCGGGTCGCGGCCCGTTCCGCCTCCTGGCGCACCCGGTCCCCGGAGGCCACCAGGGCGGGCTCGTTGCGCACCGCACCGATCTCCAGCGGGCCGTCCACGTAGCTCGCCCCGTGCCCGTCCCACAGGTACCTGTTCCCGTGCCGCACCGCGCTGATGGCGTACACCAGCGTGTCCACCCGGCCGTCGGCGGCGAGGACGTGCGTGAACGACGCGCCGCCGCTGCCGCCGCCCAGGTGGACGTGGAGCGCCTGGTGCGCCCGCACTTCGCTCTCCCGTGGCCGGAGCTGCCCGGTGGCAGCCCTGCGCAGGTCCCGCAGCTGCTCCGGCGACAGCCGGTCCTCCCGGACGTGCCGGGCGAAGACGAGCCGTCCGCTGTACTCCCAGGTGTCGGGCAGGTGGGGCTGGAAGGCGGCCAGCCGCTCGGCGCTGCGGGCGGCCTCCTCCGCCCGCAGCGCGCCCCGGCGGGCCCGCTCCCGGTCCCACACCGCGCGCGCCAGGTCGCGGACCCGGCCGTGCAGGTCCCCCTCCACCACGGCGCCCAGGCGGTCCAGCCAGTCGTGGAAGTCGGTCTCGAAGGTGTCGAGCCGGTCCTCGCCCGCGGTCAGGAAGTCGCCGAAGGCGTAGTCCCGCCAGGCCGCGGGGTCCCGGGCGAGGTCCTCGAGCACGGCGGGCGCGCCGAGCAGCAGGGGCAGCAGCTCCGGATGCCGCCCCAGCTCGCCCGCGACGTCCGCGGCCTCGGGGCTCAGCAGCAGTTCCGCCGCCTCGGGCACCGAGGCCAGCGCCTCGGCCCACACCGAGCCCGGCGCCGGCCGGGCCGCCCGGGCGGCGGCCGTGCCGGGGCGGTCCTGCGTGCCGGTGTCCGGTGCCGGGAGTTCCCGGACGGCCTCCCGGCCCGCACCGGGAACGGTGGCGGGGGCCAGAGCGGTCAGCAGGTTCTCCCCGGTCGGGTCCGCGACAAGTCCCCGGAAGGCGTCGGGATCCTGGGCCAGCCGCCGCAGTTCGTCGGCGAAGCCCGGGAACGCGAGTGCGCGGGTGCGCCACGCGGGCGTGCCGAGGAACCGTTCGGCGAACGCGCCGTCGCCGTCCAGGAACCGCGCCAGGCCGGCGTCGGTCAGCAGCCGCCGGAGCTCCAGCGGGTCGGTGTCCGCCAGGGCGCCGGGGTGTTCGGTCAACCGGCTCAGCAGCGTCTCGCGGTGGGCGATCCTGCGCACCAGCGCGGGGGTCAGGGCGTCGGCGAACGTCCGCGCGGCCCGCGCCGCCCGCCACAGCGCGCTGTCCCGTACCGCGTGCTCGACCAGGCGGTGGCCGCGCAGCAGCGCCCCGCCCAGCCACGGCGCGTCCAGCAGGTCACGGCCGATGCGCGGGTCGGCGGCCATGGCCTCGGCCAGCCCGCGTACCGCGCCGAGCGCAGTGCGCAGCGTGCGACCGCCTTGGTCCGGGGCCGTCGCGAGGTGGTCCGCCAGGTCCGGCTGTTCGCGCAGCAGACGGTGCACGGCCTCGCCCAGCGGACGGCGTCCGAGCAGCGGCGCCAGGCCGTCGTCGGCCGCCAGGGCCGCCACCGTCGCGGGGGCGCGCACCGCCGTCTCGGTCAGCTCGGCGGAGCGCAGCACCACGTCCGCCTGCGCGGGATGCCGCTCGAAGGCGCGCATCAGATCCTCGTGGCGGATGAACCGCATGAAGGCCGCCGCGTCCGGGAACGCCTCCGGATGGTCACCCACCGCACGGGCGACCTCGGGGAAGCGGGCCAGCACATCGGCGACGATCGGGGCCAGTGCGACGGTCGTGGCGACCGGGAGGCTGTTCACCACGGCCCGGATGACCGCCGTGCCCCCGTCGCGGTCCGTGAGGTGTGCGGCCAGCGAGTCGGACAGGGCGGGGCTGCGCAACAGGAGATCGGCGACCGGCCCGCCGTCCGCCAGGACCCGCGCCACGTCCGTGGAGGACATCATCAGGCCGTTCAGCTTCGGTCTGGTCTGCGCCAGGCCGTACCGCCTGTCCTGCATGCTGAAGAGGCGGACCAGCTCGGGGTTGCGGGTCAGCTTCTCGGCGAACCCGTGGTACGAGGTGAGGACGTCGGCGGCCTCCTCGTCGTTCATCACGTACCGGTAGAGGTAGTCGTCGGTGCGCAGGGCGGCGGTGAGCGCCGGTGTCCCCTGGAGCGGCACCAGGAGCGAGGAGACGGTGTCCTCGACGCGTGCGAGGAGTGCGGGCCTGGCCTCCAGCGTCTCGGCCAGCTCGGGGTCCAGGAAGAGCCGGGCGCCGAGCGCGGGGCTGCGCCGGGCGGCGGCGAGCAGGGCCGCGTTGCCGCGCACCCTGTCGTCGGTGTCCAGGAACCGGCGCAGCTCTTCTTGCTGTCCGGGGTCCGGCCGGGCCTCCCGCACCGCGGTCCTGGCCTCGTCCTGCGGGCGTTTCCACAGATCGCCCCAGAAGGCGTCGCCCGGTTCCAGGCGGACCCCCTCGGGTGACAGCACGGCGTCACCGCCGTACGTCGTCACCACGCTGTGCAGGTCCTTCGTCCAGGCCCGGCTCTTCTTCTTGGCGCGTGCCTTCTTCTCCGCGGCGATGCGGGACAGCTCGGCCTGGAACCCGGTGTCGTGCAGGACCTCGGCGAGGCCGGGCCGCGCGATCGCCTCGCGGAGCGCCTCCGGTGCCGATGCCAGGAGGCCGAGCAGGGTCCGGTCGGCGTTCAGTCCCGCGAGCAGGTCCGGGGTGTGGAAGAAACGGTGCCAGTGCCGGCCGCTGAGCCGGAGGTGCGGCCGGGAGGCCAGCTCCGCCACCACGGCCGGGTTGGCGTGGAGGTTGTCCACCGCCTCGGCATCGACGGCGTCCAGGACGGCCCGGTCGTTCCCGGCCAGCCGGAACAGGGCGGCGTCGTCGCGGAACAGTACGTCCAGCAGGCGCCCGGGGTCCGCCCGGCGCATCAGGATGTCCCCGAAGCCGGGGGTGAAGTAGTGGCTGAACACCCGTTCGTCGGTGCGCCGGACCTCCCAGAGGTGGACGAGCCGGTTCACCTCGGGCAGGACCGTGCGGCCTTCGAGGAGGGGCCCCAGGCCGGGGTTGGTGAACGCCATCTCCCCCACCCGGGGGTCGGTCTGCGCGGCCGCCGCGAGCGCCTGGCGTACGTCGGTCGACGCCGCTCCGACGGCGGAGGGAAGCCGGGTGAACCAGTGGGACAGGGTCGCGTGCCGCAGCGCCGCCCTCAGCAGGTGCGGGGCGAGCAGCGGTGAGCCCGGGCGCACCAGTCGGCGCAGTTCCGCGGCGCTGTCGTCGAGCAGCCGGCGGTACTCGTGCGGTTCCGACAGCAGTCCGGGGTGGTCCAGCATCGTCCGCACCAGGCCGCTGTCCCCTTGCAGGACCGCCGACAGACCGGGCTCGGCGGTCAGCACGACGTCCAGGCCGGGGTGGGTGGCCCGGAGTTCCGCCAGCGGTCCGCCGTCGGCGCTCTCCGCGGGAGCGGTGTGCTCGGGCGGCGTCGCGTCCCGCAGGGCGTCGCGCAGACCGTCGTCCGGTACGCCGTCGAAGTACGCGGGGTCGTGGGACAGCCGGGCGGCGACGGCCGGGTTGTCCACCGCCTCGGTGACCAGCCGTACGTCCGCCGCCAGACGGTCGGCGAATACGGGGATGTCGGCGAGGACGTCGACCAGCCGCGGGTCGCGTCCGAGGACGTCCAGCAGGCCGGTGTCCCGCGCGACCGCCGACAGCAGCCGCGGCGCCTTGATCAGGAGAAGCGTCTGATCGGCGTGGAGCTGGAGGGCGGCACGCAGGGCGCGGTCGCCGAGGAGGGCGGCGTAGTCGACGGGGACGGGGACGGGGGCCTGCGCGTTGACGTGCAGGGTGCGCGACAGCGTCCATTCGTGGGCGAACGCCCGCGCGCTGTCCGCGGAGCCGGCCCGCACCGCCTCGGCGAGCTGCGGGAGGCTGGCGATGGTCGCCGCGACGGGGCCCCGCACGGAGAGGGCAACGGTGTGGGCGACCTTGCCCTGGAGCCAGGTGGCCAGACCGGCGGCGGAGAGCAGCACGAAGTTGGTGGTGGGCCGGCTCTCGATCTCCTCGAGCAGTTCCCGCCGCCCGTTCGCGTCGGCGGCCAGCAGGTCGTCCAGGAACCGCGGGGTGCGCGCGTAGAGGCTCAGGGTCGGGGCGGACAGCTCGCCGAGGCCCGCGAGCAGCCTGCCGGATTCGGACAGTGTCTCCAGGTGCTGTGGGCGCACGCGGAGCAGCGCCCCCAGAGCGGGATTGGCCACGATCGCCCTGAGCACGTGCAGATGGCCTGGGTGCGTCAGCGCGTCGACCAGCCGGGCGTGCGCGGGTTCCGTCCACTGCCGGTCGACCGCCACCACGCGGGCGAGTTCCGCGGCCGGCCAGTCCTCGTGCCAGGAACGCGCTGCCGCCTTGGCCAGGAAGGCGGCCAGGGCGTCGTGCCGGCCCGCCGGGGCGCCGCGGCCGCGCGCTGCCTCGGCGGCGGCTTGGTCGAGCAGCTGCCGGGTGCGCGGCGGCAGGGGGGCGACGCGGGCCTGGACAGCCGCGGTGGCGGTGTCCGAACCGCCCGGGGCCACCGGTCCGGACGCCCAGATACCGGGCGTCTCCACGGCCAGCTCGTCCGCCTGGGCAATGGCCCAGGTGTAGCTCCCCGTCCTGCCGTACGTCTCCGCGATCCGCAGCGTCGCCCGGTACAGCGCCTCACGCAACCGTACGGTCTCGGGATCCGTGCCCGCCAGCAGGGCCGGGGCGAGCATCCCGGACGCGTCGGTCACCAACTCCCAGAACCGGTTCTCACCGAACTCCCGGATCAGCCGCGACTCCATGTCCGCCACCGTCTCGGCGGCGGTCCCGGGCTGCGTCCGCAGCGCGTCTTGTGCCGACCCACCGGCGTCCGCGGCCACCTCACCCGTTTCGAAGGGCGTCGGCCACATGTCCACGTCCGGCGTGGCGTCCACTTGGTAGGCGAAGTCGAACGCCTCGGGATACGAGCCGTCGAGGCCGGGCTGGTACGGAAGCAGGTCCACGAAGCCCTGACCCGCCCACGCGTCGGCGGCCGGATTCTCTGTACCGGTCATCCAGCTGACGTCGAACACACCCGACTCAGCCGGCAGCACGTTCCCCACACCCAAGTCGGTCATCCAGCTGAAGTCGAACACGTCCGACTCAGCCGGCAGCCGGTTCCCCGCACCGAGTCCGAGTCCGGCGTCCGGCTCGTGGGTGGCCCCCGTCATGTCGAGGTCGTCTTCGAGGGCTCCGGACTGCCGGGCACCTTCCGGTGCCCTTGTCCCGTCGGACCGCCCGGTCGCCGCACCGGGGGCCGTGGTGGGTGCCGCGGGCTCCAGGCCGATCATGGACCCCGTGGGCTCCACGCCGCTCATGGAGGCCCCGGACGGCGGCGCCTGGCCCGCGTCGGCCTGACCTGCCCTCTCGGCCTCCGGCGCCACTACCCGCATGCGCTTCGGCCGTACCGGATAGCGACGTACGTACTCCGCGTTCAGCCAGTCGAGGATTTCAAGGTCCGGAGCGCTCCCGATGACGCCGCGCACAAGGTGCGAGGCCTCCAGGAACGTCATCGGCCGCCGCCGGTTCCGCTCCACGCGGCGCACTATGTTGATCACGTTGTCCACCACGTCGGCCGACAGCGGCTGTGCGCCCCTGAGGGCGCCGGGCTCGGCCGCACCGGGCATGGGCCACTGCCGCGCCCACCAGGCGGGAGACGGCCCCGGCTCGTCGGAGGCCGGCACGCGCTGTTCCGGCTGGGCCGCGATGGTGTGCCGCTCGTCGGCCTGTCGCGACCTGGTGGACGGCCCGGCCGTACGGGTCGTGTCGTCCCCCGTCCGAGGTGCGGTCGAGTCCCGCGCGGCGGCGTCGTGACCGGAGGTACCGGCCGACTGGCGTGCACCCTTGGTCGCACGGACCTCTCCGCTCCACCGGGACGGAAGGATCCTGACGGCCCATGCCTCGCCGAGCACCTCACGGATGTTCTGCTGTTCCTCGGACAACATGTGGGACGCGTGGCGCAGCACCCTGCTCCACTGGGCGAGATCGAAGGTGGGCTCCCAGCCGGGCACCCGGATCGCCCGGATCTCCTCGTCCGGCGGAGCCTCGGCGGGCACCCGGCCCCGCAGGTACACCCGCGCGGCCTGCAACGCGTCCCGGGTCGCCCATCGCATGCCGACCGCATTCCAGTCGTCCACGAAGTTCTGCGGGAATCTCGTGTACGCGTCGGTACGCAGGCTGTGGATGAATTTGCCGAGCTCGACGGGCCGAGGCGGTTCGCCGACGTACAGGGGCCGATTCCGCGGTGCTTCGAGGTGACCTTCCCGATCGAAGAACGACCGTGCCGCTTGCAGACGGAGCGCGTCGTCGGGCTGTGGCGCCCGCCGTGAGGGCAATACACGGGCAGCCCAGGCTTTCCCCAGCGTGTCTCGGATGAGCTTGAGGTGCGGCTTGGGCATCATGTTGGTCTGGACGTGGGACATCATCGTCCTGGCCCAGTGGGCGAGGTCGAAGGGGACGCTCCAGCCGGGCACCTGGATCGCCCGGATTTCCTCGTCCGGGGGAACCTCGGTGGGCACCCTGCCCTTCAGGTACGCCCGCGCCGCCTGCATCGCCGTCTCGGTTGCCCACCGCATGCCGACGGATTCCCACCGCCGGACGAATTCCTGGGTGAAGCGCGCGTAATCCAAGTTCCGCACGTAGTAGACGTGTTGGCGCAACGGCTTGAACTCGGCCTCCTCGGAGACCTCCAGATGCCCGAACTGTTCGAAGTAGTCCCTGGCCGCCTGCTCGAAATTCTGTCTGGGACCACGGGCCACGGTACGACTGCGCGGCACCCCCCGCTCCCCCGGTTGTACGGGCTCACGCACCTCCTGGAGGGCGTCCACGCCGATGGCTTCCGTGGCGGAGCTGCCCGGCCGGGCGTTCCGCTGTTCCAGCGCCGGGGTACGGCCGGACAAATCCTCCATCACTGTGTCGTAGGGCTCCGTCCGCGCGGCCCGGGGCCTCGACGGTCCCGCCCCCGGCGTGGCGTCCGGCAGCTGTCCCCGCGCACGGCGCGACGGGGCGCCGCCCGGCCTGGCGGCGCCGTCCCGCTCCCTGGCTTCGGCCCGGAGCAGCTCGGGATCGGCCTCGGCCGGGTCGAGGAGGCGGGCGGGCAGCACATGGCTGCTCAGGTTGTCGCGGGGCGCGCCAGGCATGGTCTGCACCAGGCGCCGGGACCACGGGGGGAGGACGACCGTGTCGACCGGCTGGAGCGGGGTGCCGCCCAACGTGCTGAAGGTGACGGACCGCACCAGGTCGCGCAGTTCGGGGTAGGCGGCGATGAAGCCGACGACCGCGTCCCAGATGTCACCGGAGTGGGGTGTGCTGCGGATCATCGGTGAGACCAGGGCCAGGTTCAGGTTGCCGGGCTGGCGGTACAGGCCCTGGACGAGGGCGACCACCGCGGCGCGGGCGGCCCTGAGTTCCTCTGCGGGGTACACGGCAGCCGCAGTCGCCGCCGTGCCCTCCGCGGGGTGCGGAGGGAGCCAGGACTGCGCGGACGCAAGTGCGAACACCTGGGGCGAAACGGCGACCAGGCCGTCCAGCATGTCCGGCAGGCGGACGCGGCGGGCCAGCGTCCGCCAGACCGTCGGGCTGGGACCGGTACGCATCAGCACCTCGTCGCGCACCGTCTGCCGCGTGTGGTTCAGGACGTCGGGGGCGAGCGGACGCCGCGCGGACCGGTCGTCCGGGGGTGCCTCGTCGTTCTGCAACCGCATGGACCGCAGCATGTTCTCGGCCGGGGTCCGCGTGTAGTTGCCCCGGATCACGTCCCGGTAGGGGTCCAGGAAGGCATGCCCTGCGGGTGCGATCAGGACCGCGTTGGACGGCCGGCCCCCGTGGCGCGCCAGGCCGAAGCCGTACGGGGAGTCGACGACTCTGCGGACCTCACCGGTCAGGTCGCCGGAGACCGCGTCGTCCGGGTCGTTGTACACACCGCCGAACCGGGCGAGGATCTCGACGCGCAGTATGTCGCTCGCGGCCGCGTACGCGGCGCCCATCCTCCGGGAGGTCTCCGCCTTGTAGATGCCCTCCAGCACCATGGGCGAGGTGGCGGAGAAGATCTCGTCGATGCTGACCAGCCGCACCCGGGCGGCACGGGCCCAGTAGAGCATGTCCAGCACGTCGGCCGTCCGGTGCTCCGTCCATTCTGTGGCGTCCGGCATCTTCGCGGCGGCCTCGGCGGTGTCGAAGTCGGCGCGGGGCACGTCGGTCCACAGGATGACGGTGAAGTCCGGCTGGGAGGAAGCCAGAGTCTGGAGGTTCCGGCGGAAGCCGCTCGTGGCCCCTTCGTCCCGCAGCGGCCCGCCGAGCCAGATGGCGTGGACGAGCTTGGCGATCCTGGTGGCCTTCGGCAGAGCGGGCAGCGTGGCACGGCTCATCGACCGCCGGCCCGACTCCACCACGGTGTGGGGCTGCCGGGGCAGCGCGGAGGGCTGCAGCTCCGCCGCGCGCGGGGCCGGCCGGGTCATGTCCACGGCCGTGAAGAACGCCGCCCGCTGGGCGGCCTTGAGCTGGGAGAAGTCGTAGCCGCGCAGGAACTCGGGCGCCGGGGGCGCCTGCCGCTGCCCGTAGACGTCCGGGCCGAGGATCCTCGCGATCGCTTCGGCGTCCGGATCGCCTCCGAGGCCCGGACCGCGGCGGACCTCGAAACCGGACGCGAGGCCGCGTTGCAGCTCGCGGACCGCCGGGCCGGTGTCCTGCTCCGCCCGGCCCGCGCCGAAGGCGCCGCCGAGCATCTGGGCCGGCGACCAGATTCCGGGTGTCTCCACCGTCAGCTCGTCGGCCAGCGCCACGGCGCGCGCGACGCTGTTCGTCCGCCCGAGCGTTTCGACGAGGCGCAGCAGCCCCCGGCGCTGTGCCTCCATCAGCCGTGCGCTCGCCGGGTCCCCGGCAGTCAGCGCGGCGGGCTGGAGCAGCGCGGACGCCTGACGGGTGAGGGCTTCGAACGGGGCATGGCCGAACTCCTGGCGCAGCCGGAGTTCCATGGCGCCGGGCGTCTCCGGACCGGTCTCGCCCTCGGTGAGGTGGGCGCGCTCGGCATCGGTCGGCGAGTCGTCGGCCACCGCGCCGGAGCGGGGCTCCGGGGACACACCCCGCGGACGGACTCTCCCTTCGGAGACCTCGCCCCCGCCCATGGACGACGGCCCCGCTTCCGGCGTCACTCGGCCGGTGCCGCCGAGGTCACCGTCCGGCCGGCCCAGCGCCGACTCGTCCGGCGCCGGGCCGGCGGTGTCGTCCTGGAGCCACGCCCACCAGGGGTCGTCGAGCAGCATGTCCTGGCCCTGGTCGGCGTCGGGCAGCAGGTGGGCCAGCGCCGCCAGTTCGGCTTCCAGGTCGAACCCGGCGACGTCCGGACCGCCGAGACCGAACTGGTCCCACTGGACGTTCCCCACGTCGAGCCCGGTGTCCTGGCCGGACCAGGGGGCCTGGCCGGCGCCGTGGTGCGGTCCGGTGTCGTGCGAAGGGCCGGCGATACCCAGCGGGCCGTCGTCGCGCATGGCCTGTCCGGGCCCCGGCTCGGCCGTCACGTCGTTCACGGCGTCGAGAGGAGTCGCCTCCTCCCGGCCGTCCGCGGGGGCCCCCTGGCTCTGGTTCACGCCGGAACCGGACGCGGTCCGCTCCGGGCCGGACAGGCCCTGGGCGGACGCCGCCAACTGCTGCGAGACCCGTGCAGCGCGCTGCCTCATGGCGGGAGCTTTTCCGGGCCCGGTGGGCCAGACGGCGTACTCCTCGCTCAGCTGGGAGAGCAGTTCCTGGCTCAGTCTCCTGTTCAGGACTTTCTGGGCGTAGTCGCGCACATCGCCGAGCGTCAGCTTGCGTTTCCGCTGTCGCTCGCGAGCCCGTACGTACGAGAACAGGTCGATGAGTTCCTCGGGCGTCACCGTGTCCGGCGCAACCGGGGCGGTGGTCCGAGCGACGGACGCGGGCAGGGGACGCGGTGGCGCACCCCACGGTCGCAGCCAGCCGTCGGAGGGGGCGGCTTCGCCGGGCAGGATGCTCGCGGCCCAGGACGGACCGAGAACGTCGCGGATCTCCTTCCGCTTGGCCTCCGCCATCCGGGACACATGGGGAAGCACCCTGCCCCAGTGAGCCAGGTCGAACGTGGACTTCCAGCCGGGCACCCGCACCGCTCGGATCTCTTCCGCCGGCGGCGGCGCGTCGAGCTGTCCGCCGGTGATGCCCCGGCTCTCCAGATATGCCTTGGCGGCCTCCAGCGCGGTGGAGTCCGCCCAGCGCATACCCCTCGCGTTCCAGGTGTCCACGGTCGTCTGGGCAAGTTTTGTATAAGGCGTCCGGCGCAGCACATCGATGTAGTGGCCGAGAGGATCGGTCCGTCCGTCCACCCGGGCAGGCACTTCGAGGTTCCCGTGCGTGTCGAAGTAGTGCTGCGCCGCTGCCACTTGGTGTGCCGCCCCGCCGGTGACGTAGCCGCGCAGGCTGCCCCTCTGCCCAGGAGCACGTCCCTGCCTGCGCCGGTGCTGCGTCCAGTACTCGGCGTGCAGCCATTCCAGCTGCCGCGGCTCCAGGACCTTTCCCCAGGTGGCGAAGGCCGCGTCGGCGACGCTGCCGAACGTCACCTCCGACGACTGAGCGCCTCGTTCCCGCAGCTGGGTGAACAGCTCGGCCTGCTGGTCCAGTGACAGCCAGTCGGCCCAGAAAGGGCGTACGGACGGCGGCTGTGCCAGGGAACTCCACCGCCTGGTCCGCCACTGCTCTGCGGCTCCGCCTCCGGCCCCGGCCTGCTCGTGCTCGTCGATCTCGATCGGATGCGTGCGGGTGCCGGGCTCCGGCTCCTCGGACTCTTCCGGCTCCTGCCCAGGGGGACTGTCGCCGAAGAGATCCGCCATCAGGTCGTCGTCCGCCTGCTCCTGCGGCGCGGCGCCCCGCTGCTGCTCGTCGCGTCCGAAACGCGGCATGAAGAGACCGGTGAGGCCCTGTGCGGAGGACGAAGGACCGGCCTGCTGCTGCGTCGTGTCCGCGGGCGGAGCACCCGCGCGGATCCCGGCCGGCGCCGGGTCGGCGCCCAGTTCCGTGGCCCGCCGCCGGGCCGCCGCCTCGTCCTCGGTGTGCAGGACGCGGGCGACCTCCAGCACGCGCCGGAGGTGGGCCTCGCGGAGTGCTTCGGTCTCCCCCATCTCGTTGATGGTCGGTTTCGCCGGTACGAGCTGGCCGGCCCTGCCGATCAGTGCGGCCAGCCGGTCGTGGTCCAGTCCGCGCAGTTCCGGCGGCAGCGACTCGGCCGGCCGTTCGCCGTCGGCCCGGCCCTTGCCCTTCTCGTCGCCACCCAGGGCGCGCAGGTGCGCGGCTTCCAGGCCCGCGCGGAACGCGTCGGCGTACTCGGCCTCGTGGGCGGCCCAGGACGTGGACAGCGCCTGGGGCGCCCACAGCAGTTCGTACGCGGCCAGGAAGTCGGTGCGGAAGTCCTCGGTGAGTCTCTCCCACTCCTCGCGCGCGGTGTCGTCGTCCGGGCGCAGTGCGTGGAAGGACCGCGCGGCGTCGTGCAGTACGGCGTCGGTCCAGGACTCGAAGGTGAGGTGCGCGGGCAGCGCGCGGGCCTGCTCGGCAAGCAGGGCGTCCCACTGCCGTACCGCACCGGCCAGCTCGTCGGAGCCGACCGGACGGCCGGTGAACAACGCGTCGAAGGCGGCCAGCAGCCGCTCGTCCAGGCCGGACCGGGCGCGGGCGAGGTCGGCCTCGGTGAGCGCCTGGTGGCCGTGGGCCGCACGCCACTGGTCGAGCCGTTCGTCGAAGAGGCGCCCGGAGGTGGTGACCACGGTGTCCCGGGCGTGCTGCACGGTGAGCCAGGTGTGCAGCCGGTCCCGGCCGGTCAGCTCGCCGTACGCGGTGTTCCAGCGCTCCAGCCGGGACCGGACGTCCGCCAGGCCGGCGGTCAGGCCGTCGTGGCCGAAGAGCTGTTCGAAGTGGTCGTTGACGGCGGCGGCCACCGAGACGTCCAGGGTGCGGCGGAGCTGGGGGCGCACCTGGCCGAAGGAGACGGGGAAACGGTCGAGGAAGGCCCGGCCCGTGCCCCCGCCGGAGTCCGCCCAAGAGGCGACGGCGTCCGCGACGTCCTCCTGCGAACGCAGGATCGCCGCTTCGCGCGCCGCCTGGAGGGCCAGCCGGCCGGGCAGCGCGTCGAGGACCCCGCGCACCTGGTCCTGCCAGGCTTCAGGCAGCGCGCCGCCGCCGGCGGCCAGCCCGGCCGCGGACGCCGCGCTCGGGAAGACCTTGTCGAACGCCTCCCTCAGCGTCTGGCGGGCGTCCGCGAGGATGCGGGTCCGGCCCGCCTCCGACACCTCGACGTGCTCGGCGTCGAAGCCGGCGAGCAGATCCCGGCTGCCCTGGTCGAGGCGGTCGAGGAAGGCCCCGTCCACCAGCTCCCCGAAGACCCTGTCGAGCCGGGAGAGCTGGCCGAAGAGGAGCGCGTACCGGTCGAACTCCCCGTCCAGGCCGGAGACGAGCCCGCGCAGCAGCCGGGCCGACTGCCGTACCGCGTCGTCGCCGGTGCGGAGGTCGGTGCCGGAGACCAGGGTGTCCTGGAGCATCCCCTCCCACCGCTCGCGGAAGTCGCCGGCGGCCAGCTCGTGCACCGACTCGGCCATGTCCAGGACCAGCTCGAACGGCGCCGGCGCCCCGTCGGTGAGCCGGTTGCGCCAGGCATCGGTCAGCCGCAGACCCCAGCCGCGGAAGGCATGGTGGAACGCCTCCTCGCCACGGACCACGGCCAGCTCGCGGGCCGCCCCCAGGGCGAAGGCGTCCCGCAGACGGTGCGCCGCCGGGCGGTCGGCGGTCGGCTCGCCGAACCGGTCCGGGTTCTGCCGGACCCGCTCCCGGACCGCGGCCAGCCGCTCCTCGGACACGCCCGGGACCTGCTCGCGCGCCCACTGGCGGAACGCCTCGTCGAAGGCGCTCTCCCGCTCCTGCGCCGCGGCCCCAGCGGCCTTTTTGCCGTCGGCGTCGGTCGCGGCCGCAGAGTCCTCGGTACGGGTCTGCGCCAGCAGATCGGCGTAGCGGCGGTGCAGCTCCCGCTGCGCTTCCTGCCAGGCCGGGACCCGCCAGTCGTCCTCGGCGGCGGCCTGCGGATGCGCGGCCTGGAACTCCGTCGGCAGGGCGGTGTCAGCGGTCTGCCGGGCGGTCACGAGATACGCCTCGCGCAGTGCGGCGATGTGGCGCCGGGTCCAGTCGACCGTGGCGGCGTGGGACAGCGTCACCGTGTCCTGGGTGTCGCCGGCGAGCTGCCGGGCGAAGTCCTGGTAAGCCGTGTGCCGGGCGTCGGCGACCTCGCGCAGCGCGGCGGCCTGCGCGTCGAACCGGGCCAGCGCCTGTTCGCGCGTCTGCGGGCTGTACAGGTGGAGCCGGTCGGTCAGCGGTTCGGCGAGCGCTCGGCGCCGCTGCTCGTACCAGGCCGTCAGCTCATGGTCCCAGGCCGGGTCGGCCGTGAACCGGGCCATGTGGTCGGCGAGGCCGCGGTTGTGGGCCGCCACCGTCTGTGCCCGGCGCTGCTCGTACAGCGCGCTCTGGCGCACGTCCGCGTCGAGCCGTTCCAGCCGTTCCCGGCGCTCGGCCTCGTCCGCGACGGCCGAGGCCTCGGCGCGGTCGGTGACGTACTGCTGCCGCAGCTGGGCCAGCTGTCCAGAGTACCAGCGGCGTGCCGGGCCGTTCCAGTCCGCCCGGCCGTCGGTCAGGTCGGCGCGTCCGCCCGCGCCGCCGAGTACGGCGTCGAAGGCGGCGCGGTGCTGTCGCCCGGCCACCCAGGCGGCGTGCGCCTCGGTGTACCGCTGCCCGAACTCCTGGACCAGGCCGGCCAGGCGGGCCGGCGGCTGACCGGCGGCCTCCTGCTCGAACTCCTGCGCCAGCGCGACCGCCGGCTCTGCGTTCGCGAAGGCTTCGCCGTGCCGCGTGTCCGGCACGGTCGAGGCGATGTCGCGGTGGAAGACGTCCGACGCGTCCGCGTACGCGGTCAGTCGGTCGCGGACGGAGGCCAGCCGCGTGGTCAGGTCCGCGAGGGCCGTGTCGCGGGCGGCGGTGATCTCGGCGGGGCCCGTGGCCGTACGGTCCTCGGTCCAGGCGTCGGCGAACGCCTCCCGGGCGGCGGCGACCCGGTCCGTGGCCTGAGGGGTGCGCAGCTCGGGGAACGGCGCCAGCCGGGTCTCGAACTCCTGGTACGCCCGGTCGCGGGCCTCGACGGTGTCGCGCAGCCCGGCCAGGGCCTCGGGGGCGGGCGCCTGGGCCGGGGGTGCGTCGGTCCGGGTGGCCGCCGCCCGGGGCGGGGCGGCAGCGGGCAGCGGGGGCGGGGCCGGCTGCTCCTCGCGGGCGGCGAGGAGTTCCTGGGACTGGAGCTGCCCGTCCCCGTCACCGGTCCGGTCGCCGCCCCGGGCCGCCCGGCCCGCGCCGTCACCGGCGGCCGTCGCGGCCGTCTCCTCGAACGGCGCACGGGTGTTCCGGGTGATCTCCATCCGGCCCAGGTCCAGCGACCACCGCGGTTCGCGCTGCCACGCCTGGACCGCCTCGTCCTCGGCGCGGGTCCGCTCACCGAGCTGCTGCCAGCGCTGCCGTGCCTCGTCCACCAGGGCGGCACGGGCCCCCGCCTCGCCGTCCGGGGAGGGGGTGCGGCCGGCGGCGTCCCACTCCTGGGAGAACCACGACTTCAGCTCCGACAGACCCCGCTGGTACTCGGCGGACACTCGGGCGGAACGGATCTCGCCCTGCGGGATCTCCACTTCACGGGCCAGGTCCTCCAGCGCCGCGCCCTTGCCGAGCATGCCCTGGAAGTTGGCGGCCACCCGCTGCCGCCACTGGAGGCTCTCCGCCTGGGCGCGCTCGCGCACGGCGGCGTCCCGCGGCGCCCGGAGCTCGGCGCTGTCCGCCTCCCACTCCTCGCGGACCGTGCTGCCGAACGCGTCGCCGCGTTCCTTCTCGCGCTCCAGCCAGCCGCGCAGATCCCGCCCGGACGGGCCGTAGATGTCCTGGTAGCGGCCGGCCCAGTCACCGCGGAAGTCCTCCGCCAGCCGGTCGAAGGTCTCCTCGGTGACCGTGTAGCCGCGCACCGGGCGCTCGGTCAGCTCGTCGAGCCCGGGCCCGGACAGCCGGTGGAAGGCGGCACCGCCGTCCCGCAGCGCACGCTCCATGCCCCACTCGAACCGCAGCCGGTCCGGCAGGGACCGTTCCACGGCCGGCAGGTACTCGCGGAAGAAGAGGTCCCCGCCCGCCGCGACCCGGTCCGGCCCCCACGTGCCGTCCTCGGCGCGGCCCGCGAGTTCCCGGAAGACCCGGGTGACGTCCTCCCGCAGCCCTTCGTGGGCGCGCTGCGCGCCGGGTCCCTCGGCCCCCAGCCGCTCGAAGAGCCGGTCGGCCTCGGCCAGGGCCCGGTCCAGGCCGACCTGGTACTCCAGCCGGGCCGGCAGCTCGCCGGCCAGCCTGTCCTGCGTGTTCCGCAGCTCTGTGGCGTGTTCCTCCCACTGCTCGCGGGTCAGTGCGCGCGGTTCCCTGCCCGCCAGGAGCTTCTCTCCCTCGGCCGTCAGCTCCGCGCGGTGGGAGGCGATCACCGCGTCGGTGTCGACGCCGGCGGCCTCCGCCAGGTCGTACCGCGTGGACCGCTGCCATTCCGCGCGCCGCGCCTCGACCTCCTGCCCGGTTCCTGCCTTCAGCTCCTCCTCGGTGACCCGGGCACGCAGGCGCGCCTCCCACCGGTCGCGGAACTGTTCCAGCTGGTCGCGCAGGGTGTGGCGCTGTGCCCGCCACTGCTCGTGGTCCATCCGGCGGATCGGTGTGCCGTCCCCGCGGGGCAGTGTCCGGGTCGTCACCTCGAACTCGGTGTGGAAGTCCGTACGGGCCTCACGCGTCCACGGCGCCTTCGCGTCGGCGCCCACCCGCCTGCTGAGGAAGTCGAACGTGTCGGCGGCCTCGGCCGCCAGCTCCAGCCGGGTGCGCAGGCCCCGGGTGAGGTCCCGCAGCCCGCTGTCGTAGGCGCGGTGCACCTGGGACCAGTCGAAGGAGTCGACGCGCTCGCCGTCCCGCCACATGCCCTCGGCCGCGCGGTGTACCTCACCGGCGGCGTCCGCGGCGAACTCCTCGCGCACCCGCAGCAGATCGGCCTCCGACAGGGCGTGCCGCCAGGGACCGGACCCGCCGTCGAACACCTCGTCGGCCGCCCGCCGGGCGACGTGGACCGCGGCGGACAGCTCGAACTCGTCGTGCAGGCCGGCGGAGAGCCGGTCGAAGGTCTCGGCGAACTCGGAACGGGTGATCTCGCCCCGCAGGTACTCGTCGAAGGACTCCTGCCAGCGTTCGTCGAACCGGGACTTCACCTCCCGCATCCACTGCTCGCGGACCTGCTCGACGAGTTCCGGCGTGACCTCGGCCCGGTCCGCGGGGCCCTGGGCAGCGGTGCTCTGGGCAGCGGTGTCCTGCTCCGTCGCGGCCCCGTCGGAGTTCTCCGCGAGCGTCGCGCGCTCCTCCACGGCCCGCTGACGTTCCATGTCGGCGATCCGCAGGCGGATCGCGTCGATGTCGTCGGGCCCCCGGAAGGCGGGGTCGGGGTCCGCCAGTCGCCCGGCGAACGCCTCCTCCACCCGGCGGTCGGCCTCCTGCTGCTGCCGGAACCGGTCCTGTTCCTCCTCGAACCGGCCCTGGTGCGTGCCGACCACGCGCCCCTGTTCCTCGCTCCACCGCTGGGCGCGCGCCTGGGCGTCGCCGTGGAACGCGTACGGCTCGAAGCGTCCGGTACCGCCGCCCGGCAGGACACCGGCGTCGTGCGCGCCGGTGCCCGGCGCGATGCCGGCGTCCTGCTCGCCGGTGCCCGGGTGAGGCGGCGGAGTGCCTCCGTCGCCGTCCCGCGCCGGTGACGGCTGGTCCCCGGTGTGCCCCGACTGCTGCTGCTCCGACGCGCGGTCGGCGGGCGCCGGGCCCTGATCGCCGGGTTCGCCCCCGCGACCGGCGGGAGCGGACAGCGGTGCCCGCGTCTCGGTCCGCCCGGCACCCGGCCGCGCGTCCCCACCGCCACCGGCCGGGCTCTCGGTACGCACGTCCGGGGTACGCACGTCCGAGGCACGCAAGTCCGACGCGGTCCGCCCGGCCACCCCGGGCCGCGCTTCCCCACCACCGGCCGCGCTCTCCGTACGCACGTCCGACACGGTCCGCCCGGCCACCACGGTCCGCCCGTCCCCACCACCGGCCGGCCCCTCGGTACGCACGTCCGACACGGTCCGCCCGGCCACCACGGTCCGCCCGTCCCCACCACCGGCCGGCCCCTCGGTACGCACGTCCGACACGGTCCGCCCGGCCACCACGGTCCGCCCGTCCCCACCACCGGCCGGCCCCTCGGTACGCACGTCCGACACGGTCCGCCCCGCCACCACGGACCGCCCGTCCCCACCACCGGCCGGCCCCTCGGTACGCACGTCCGACACGGTCCGCCCCGCCACCACGGGCCGCCCGTCCCCACCACCGGCCGGCCCC